>REBS01000109.1 GCA_007692605.1 Gemmatimonadales bacterium | reverse complement strand
GAAGAGCTCCCGCTGGTCGTCGTACAGGAAGGTGAAGTCCATCTCCCGATACCAGGCGTCGAGCTCGGACATCAGTTCGGACAGGTCACGCAGGAGAAAGCGGACCACATCCCGGGCCTCCTCGAGCCCCCGCTCGAGAGGGTCGGAGCCCTCGGCGTCCGGAGACTCCCCGGCATCTTCGGTCAACTCGACCTCCTCCGGGAGTTCGCGCGACAGGACCACGCTCAGGCGTCGCAGCGAGGGGATCCCCGAGCCCTCCGGAAGGATTCGAGCGGTCAGCGCCTTCGCCGCGGCACTGTCACGAAACTCCGCCCGCAGCCAGGGCAGGAGGACGAGGAGCTCGTCGAGAGCCCGCTCGACATCGCCCCGCAGATGGCTCACCCACGCGTGGACCGCGTCCCATCGCTCCACATCTTCGGGATCGGTCACCGGGCCCTGCAGTCGAAGGAATGCATTGTCGAACAGGGCCATCCGCTGATCCCGAAGCTCCTCCATGGCATGTACGAACCGGGGAAGACCCGCCTCCCATGCCGCGAAGAGCCGAGACTCAATCCAGGCCTCGAGATCCCGAGCCTCGTTGAGGAGCGCCCGGGCGGTCCCGCTCCCGCTGGCCGCCTCGAGGGTCTCGCTGACCACGCGCACCGTGTCGAGGATCCCTTCGACCTGATCCCGCGTCCAGAGGGGACGGGACCGGGCATCGAACAGGGCCTCCCGGGTCGACAGGAATCCGGCCGCGAGGTTTCCGCTGTCGACCGTCGAGACATACTGCGGGTTGAGCGGCTGACAGCTGATGGTGTCGTACCAGTTGTAGAAGTGGCCGCGATAGCGGGGCAGGCGGTGCATTCCGTCGACGCTGGAGCGCACACGGGTGATGAATCGGCTCGTACCCACGAAGCCCAGATCCCACGCGGTGACCACGGCGACCAGCCCCATGCCGAGATTGGTCGGGGAGGTCCTCCGGGCGACCTCACGCCCCGGGGATTCCTGGAAGTGGTCGGGAGCCATCCAGTTGCCCTCGGGGCCCTGAAAGGCCTCGTAGTACCCCCAGGTCCGACGGGCCAGCGAGCGAGCCACCCTGCGGGGAAACACGCCGCGCGGGTCCCGGATCGGACGGTGGCTGCGGCGGGCAATCTGGCCCACGAAGGGGGAGCCGAACCAGAGCGCCAGCAGGGGGATCGCCGCGACCGGAATCGGGGCCGGCAGGATCAGAAGCCCGACGGCACCGGCCAGGGACACGGCCGGTCCCGCCCACATGCTGCGGCAGAGGGCCCAGAAGGTGTCGCTCCGGTGAACCCTTCGTGCCGTGAGCGCCGACGAGGTCCACTCCAGCAGCCGTTCCCGACTCACATACACTCGATACACGGTCCGAACGATCGCGTCGCCCGCGTTCCACGCCTCGAAGGGGAGGAAGGCGAGTTCCATTCCCCACCGGGAGAGGGCGCGCCCCAGGGCCCGCACCTCGACCTCGAGATCCGCTCGCCTCGGCACCGTGCGCACGATCCGGAGCGCCGCATCGACGGTCCCGATCAGGAAGGGAAGCCCGACCACCGAAACGAGAAGCAGGGTCCAGTGGGCGGCCTGCGCCGGCGCCAGCAGAACCCAACCGAGCACGAGCGAAAGGAGGACCGCCGGGGGCTGGAGCGATCGCCGGAGATTGTCGAGGATCATCCAGCGGCCCAGCGGGCGAATCCGGTTCTCGACCCGGGTGCCGTCCGCTCCCGGCACCCGGGGAAAGAGCCACGGGAGGAGCTGCCAGTCCCCCCGGATCCATCGATGGGCCCGGCGGGCGTGGGTCAGGGGGTGTCCAGGGAACTCCTCGAGCAGCGTCAGGTCCGAAACCAGACCGGCTCGCCCGTGGGCCCCCTCGAAAAGGTCGTGGCTGAGGATGCTGTTGTCCGGGGTCCGCCCGGCGAGGCTCGCCTCGAACGCCTTCACATCGAAGATCCCCTTGCCCGCGAAGATCCCCACGTCGAACAGGTCCTGGTAGACGTCGAAGGCGGCGCGCGAATACAGGTCGAGCCCCTGCACCCCTCCATACACCCGGCTGAAGATCGTCCCTCCATCGGACTCCGGAAGCGGCTCCAGTCGGGGCTGAAGAACGGAGTAGCCCCGAAGGACCCGCCCTCCCTCCCCGACCTCCGGTCGATTGAGGGGATGCGCGAGGGTACCCACCAGTCGGGCCGCCGCGTCCTGCGGCAGGCGGGTGTCGGAGTCGAGGGTGAGAACGAATGGAGTCTCCTCGAGGCGGCGCGCATCGCCCTCGGCGACCCAGAGGCTGGATGGCTGACCCAGGAGCAGCTGCCCGAGCTCGACCAGCTTGCCCCGCTTGCGCTCCCAGCCCATCCAGCGCCCTTCGACCCGGTTCCAGCGGCGGCCGCGATGCAGGAGGAGGAAGGGAGACCGGCCACCCCGCGCATAGCGTCGATTGAGATTCTGCACGCCCCGGGTCGCGACCGCGAGGACCTCGTCGTCCTCCTCGGTGCGCTCCTTGTCGGAATCGGGGAAATCCGAGACCAGCGCAAAGGTGAGATTCGAATCGGGATTGGCCCGGTGGTTCGACTCGAGGGTCTGCAGGAGTTCGCGGACGTCGTCACGAGAGGCCAGCAGCACGGGAACCGAGACCACCGTGCGGAATTCATCGGGAATCCCCGCACGCATGTCCAGCCGCGGAAGCGAGTGGGGAACGAAGAACTCTCCCGCCAACCGGTTCGCCAATGCCACCGCCACGCCGATCGCCGGAACCACGGCCAGCAGGACGGGAATGAGGGACAGGGCGGTCAGACCCGCAAGGGTGCCGCCCCAGGCGAGCCACGCAAAGAGCGCCACCAGGAGGATCGACAGCACCCCGATCCCACCGAAGTAGAACAGCCCAGACCAACGCCGCCGCCGGGCCGGGGTCCCCCCCACGGGCACCCGGCTTCCCAGCGCCTCGAAGAGCTGGGCCCGGCCCTCGTCGATCAGATAGTACCCGACATGGCCCTCCCGATCGCGGCCGGCCTGCGACCGAGCCTGCTCCAGAGCCGCTCGGGCCACCCGCTCCTCGTCGTCGTCGGCCTTGCGGGAGATCCTCTCGACCTGGTTGCGATAGCGATCCCGGGTTCGAAAGTCCATGTGGGAATAGACGCCGGCGGGGTCCTGGCGGAGGATCCGTTCCACGCCGCTGAGGGCCTCGACGACATCGCGCCAGTCCTGGGCCGCCAGTGTCCGGAGCGAAAGGATGTAGGGCCCGACCTCGAAGTTCGTTTCACCTCCGGTCAGCCCCTCCAGAAGCTCCTCGAGCAGGATGAGTTTCAGAAAGGAAGGGAGCGCCCAGAGCTCGGCCAGTCGTAGTGGATGGACCTCCTGATAGCCCTCGATGAAGAGAGAGACCTCGTCGGTGTCCAGGCGTCCACGGTCCCGCTGGACCAGATCTCTGGCGATGATCTCGATGCGGGGATCGCCCGTCGACTCGTCGGGGCGTTCCTTCAGACCCGGCAGGCGCCTGAGAAATTCGGAGGTGATCGCCCCATCGAGGGTTTGCAGAGCTTCGGCGACGATGAAGTCATTCTCGAGCAGCCAGTCGCGGCCTCCCGCCGAGAGCGAGGTGGAGGACTCAGACGGCGCCTCTTCCCGGCATCGTCTCAGAAAATCAGCGAACCCACGATCCACCCGCCGCAGCCTCCGACGGATCGACCGTTCCTTGACCGAGCTGTGGCCCGGCATGTGGCGGGCGGCGAGCCGGTGGCCATCCTGACGGGACGCATGGGTCAGGAACGGAGACATCAGGAGCAAATCACCTCATGGCCCGGAAAGGGCCTGTGAGTGTGGAATCGTGGGTGCGGATCCGGTTCGACTCTTGCGCGGGCCGGGGCCAGGCCGTGCGCGCGGCCGTCACGTCCTGGAGGACGAGGACCGGCCGGTCGATCCCGAGCAAAAGCTTCATCGCGACCCCCCCGAGCGGCCAGGCCGGTGCTCCTCCCCGACCATGCGCGCTGAGCACAACCAGGTCCACCCCGTCCCCCTCGGCCTTGGAGCGAACCGACTCGGCCGGCCCTCCCGTCGACCCGCTCAGGACTTGAGTCTCCATGGACACACCGGTTTCGACCAGGCGCCGGGTGGCCGAACGGAGGTACTCCTCAGCCTCGGTTCTATTCGCTCGGATGATCGACTCGACGAGTTGTCGCGTCGCACCCGGACGGGGCATCCGGCTCACCACCTCGGGCGAATCGAGGACATGGATCACCTGGAGATGAGCCCCGGATCCGAGTGCCAGGTCACTCGCCACCTTCAGAGACCAGTCACTGCGGGGCGAACAGTCGACCGGCGACAGGATTCCCCCGTAGGTGATCGGAATCGTTTTCGCCTCTTCGCTCTCGGGCGAGTAGCCCGCCACCAGAAGGATCGAGCACCGGACGTTCAGGAGGACGGCAACCGCCGTGCATCCGATCGCCAACTGCGTACTCTGGCCCACCCCGTGAGGGGTCAGAGCCACAAGGTCGTATTCTCCGCGATCGGCGAGATCGACGATCACCTCGGCCGGGCCACCCTCGATGATCCTGGTTTCCACATCCAACCCGAATCCGCGCAGGACTTCTGCCCGACTCTCCAGGTATCGAGCCCGGTTTGCACGTGCGAGTCGGCACGGCATCGGGTCGGAGGGACGATGTCGATCGCCCACGGCGGCGGCCGGGAGCACATGCAGGAGGTCGACCCGTGAGTTGAAGGCGTTCGCGACCGCCATCACATGGGGGAGTACGGCCTCCGCGCGCACGGAACCGTCGAGTGGGACGAGAATCCGATGGATCATGGTGTAGCTCCCGGTGACTGAATGGCGATCAGGACATGGCGCGGGACGACGTGCCATAACTCACGTCCCGCTGTGAATCGCAAGGGCCAGACCACCACCCCCAGACCGGCTCCAACCCCGTAATTGCGCCACAAAACGGACCTGCCCCCCGGGGTCCTCGCGCTGGGGTCGCCGTGCCTCGGAGGGCCGAAACGGCCCGAACCGCCGACACTTCGTCCCGAAGCTCCAGCCGAGGATGGAGCGGGGGAAGCGTCATGATCAGGTTCCAGAACCCCGCTGGGCGAGAGAAGTTACCGGCCTCCAGGCACCGACCGGGCCCCTGTCCGCCGACGCTCCCTACTGTTCCTCGGTGCGTGCGGTGACCGAGGCGTCTCCCCTGCGGTCCCAGCGCACGTCGAGGTGCCACGGCCGACAGCAGACCTCGCAGTCCTCGACGTACTGCTGATGCGACGCGCCCCCCGGGTCCAGGATCACCTCGACCTCCTCGCCGCAGTACGGGCAGGTCACATCGGCGACGCGGTCGAAATCGGCGGGGTCGGGCACAGGTTCGCTCACGGTCATGGAAACGTCAGGACGTCCGGGAGACCGGCATTATTCCCAGAATCCAGGCATACACCGACGCGGCCAATCTGATTCTTCACCTGTGTGCATCCGCGAAGCCGATCCCCACCGCACCACTGCGAGCAGTCCCCGGACTCTCGTCTCTTCGACACGGGAACCGGCCCTCGGAAGGTGGTCCACGTGGCTTCGGACCCGGAAAGGAACCGTTTCTCCACATTTGACGGCCCCGTTTCGGACGCTTGCGTTGTGCGTCTCCATATAGACCGCTGAGTCCACAAGCGTCGATTCTGGCGAACAACGATTGTGGACCTTGTCTCCTATACGGCGCGTTTCTCTGCAACCGTCCCACGGGCACCCCATGCGTGTGGACGTTCGGTTCCAGTCACCCGCTGAACGGATCGGGTGGCACGGATCGGATGGCACCGAAAGGACGGCTTGGCCGGTGACCGGTCAATCCTCGACGGCCTCGGCCATCCAGAGCGGGAAGGGGTCCGGGTAGCTCGACCAGATCGCGGGCCCCTGCTCGAGCTCTGCGTCGGTGAGGAGCGCGGCCCGAAGGTCTGCCTCGATCCCCTCGCGGTCGAGCCCCTGTCCGATGAAGACGAGCTCCTGCCTGCGATCACCCCACGGCTCCTGCCAGAGCTCGTCGAGCATCTCGCCCAGTTCGGAGTGGGCTTCGGCCAGGAGCTCCGGGGGGGCGTCCGCCCACCAGGTCCCGGCCGGCCCGTGCTCCCGCATCACCCCGGCCTGCGACAGGGAGCCCACGAGCGGCATGCGGCTGGCCATCCAGAAGAACCCCTTGGCGCGCACGACGCCCGGCCACTCCCCGTTCACGAAGTCGTGAAGGCGCTCCGGGTGGAAGGGCCGTCGCGCGCGAAACACGAACGACGAGATTCCATACTCCTCGGTCTCGGGGACGTGATTTCCCTCGAGCTCCTGAATCCAGCCGGGAAAGGCCGAAGCCCGGTCGAAGTCGAAGCGACCGGTGTCCAGAATCCGGTCGAGGGGAACCTGCCCCCGCTCCACTTCGATGATCTCGGCGCCCCGGTTCAGGGAGCGCAGCAGGGCGGTCAGCAGCTCCCGCTCGGACTCGTCGACCAGGTCGATCTTGTTGACGACGAGGACGTCGGCGAACTCGATCTGATCGGTGAGCAGGTCGGCCAGGGTGCGCTCATCCCCCTCGCCCGCCACCCGACCGCGGTCGGCCAGAAGATCGACCGACCCGAAGTCCTCGAGGAATGCCTTTGCGTCGACGACCGAGACCATCGTATCGAGGCGGGCGAACTGCGAGAGCGCCGCCCCGTCCTCGTCCTCGAACACGAAGGTGGTCGCCACGGGGAGGGGCTCCGAGATTCCGCTCGACTCGATCAGCAGGTAGTCGAACCGGTCCTCGAGGGCCAGGCGGC
The DNA here is from genome assembly GCA_007692605.1 of Gemmatimonadales bacterium. Taxonomy (GTDB): domain Bacteria; phylum Gemmatimonadota; class Gemmatimonadetes; order Longimicrobiales; family Gaopeijiaceae; genus SLBA01. The sequence goes on along the minus strand of REBS01000109.1, from coordinate 7,321 downwards.
GCACCTCGACAAGCAGGTCGTCGCGCAGGGTGCAGCAGATGCAGCCGTTGGTCATTTCCACCAGCTGCTCGTCGGTGCGGGAGAGGGCGGCCTCGCCCCCGCGCACCAGCGCCGCGTCGATGTTGACCTCGGACATGTCGTTCACGATCACCGCGACCCGCATCCCATCGCGGTTGGTGAGGACGTGGTTGAGAAGAGTGGTCTTGCCGGCTCCGAGAAACCCGGAGAGCACGGTGACGGGAATAGGATTCATGACGGGACGCTCGCTCGGGACAGGAGACACGGGACAGAGTAGGTAACGATAATAGTTTATCATTATCTTTCAGTCAACCCGGGCGCAGGGCAACGGGCCTTGTCTCGGCCCCTGGTTCCTGGTTCATGGACCGTGCGAGTCACTCCCCCGCAGGTTCCCCCGTGCGGGTCAGTCCCATCCCTCGAGCGAATCCCCCTTCACACTGGGCCAGAGGCGGATCAGGAGGATCCCGGCGGCGGTCGCGACCGCGGTGGCCACGAGTCCCGAGATGACCTCTCCGTAAAGGAACATTCCGGTCCCGAACAGGACCGCGTATACGAGGACCGAGCCGGCGAGCATGGCCAGGATCCCCTGTGGAACGTTCCACTCCTCGTCGGCCCCCGCAATCGGATGCCCCTCGCGCCGGGCCTCTTCGACCAGCCCGCGCCAACCCGGCCCCCCCGGTCGTGCGATCCGGACGAAGTCGCGAAGCACCTGCGGATCGACCGGCCGTGTCAGGTAGGTGACCGTGATCCAGGCGACCGTGGTGACCGACACCCCGATCACGATCTTCTGCCAGGCCAGGAGCGGGAGCTCCGGGAAGAGGCCGGGATGCACGAGTTCGAGGTAGATCGCGGCCAGAAGCGACACCACCATCGCGGTCAGCTCGCTCCACGCATTGATCCGCCACCAGAACCAGCGGAGGATGAACAGGAGTCCGGTGCCCGCCCCGATCTGGAGCAGGATCTGGAAGGCCTGAAGCGCGTGCTCCATCCAGAGCGCCAGGAGCCCGGCAAGCACCATCAGCAGGACGGTCGAGATCCGTCCGATCGTGACGAGACGCCGATCGACCCGGTCGGGATCGACCAGGCCCCGGCGCGAGAGATCCGGCTCCACGAATCGGCTCCAGAAGTCGTGCACCACATACGACGAACCCCAATTGAGGTGGGTCGAGATCGTCGACATGTAGGCGGCGGCCAGCGAAGCGGTGACGAGCCCAAGCAGCCCGACGGGCAGGAAGGTGAGCATGGCGGCGTAGGCCATGTCGTGGCCGAGCACGGAGAGGGCTACCCCCGGAAAGGCCTCCTGGAGCGAGTCGATCGTCGGGAAGACCACGAGCGAGGCGAGACCCACGAGGATCCAGGGCCAGGGCCGGAGCGCATAGTGCGCCAGGTTGAACAGGAGGGTCGCCTGGGTCGCCTCGGACTCGTTGCGCGCCGCGAGCATGCGCTGCGCCACGTATCCGCCGCCCCCCGGCTCCGCCCCCGGATACCACACGGCCCACCACTGCACCGCCAGGGGAATCACCAGTAGGGGGATGAGGGTCTCCATGTTCGTCATGTCCGGGAAGATCGACAGGCGCTCGCTCACCTCCGGGTGCGCGAAGAGCTGCGTGAGCCCTCCCACCTCGGGGTGCCGGATCGCGACCACGGCGGCGGCGATCGAGCCTCCCATGGCGGTGACGAAGAGGAGCAGGTCGGTCAGGACCACCCCGCGAAAGCCTCCCAGGGTACTGAAGAGCACGGTGATGCCGCCGGCCAGGAGGACCGTCTCGACCGGACCGATCCCGAGCAGGACCCCCGAGATCTTGATCGCGGCCAGCGTCACCGTGGCCATGATCATGACATTGAAGAAGACCCCCAGGTAGATCGCCCGGAAGCCCCGCAGGAAGGCCGCCGGCCATCCTCCGTAGCGGATCTCGTAGAACTCCAGGTCGGTCATGACACCGGCGCGCCGCCAGAGCTTGGCGTACACGAACACCGTGAGCATCCCGGTGAGCAGGAAGGCCCACCACACCCAGTTCCCCGACACCCCGTCCTGCCGTACGATGTCGGTGACCAGGTTGGGCGTGTCGGTCGAGAAGGTGGTGGCGACCATCGAGATGCCCAGCAGCCACCAGGGCATGTTGCGCCCCGACAGGAAGAACTGTTCGGGGTTGCGGCCGGCCTTGCGGGCCACGGCCACACCGATCGCCAGGACGACCAGGAAGTAGAGGCCGACGATCCACCAGTCGAGCGCTGCGAGTTGCATGGAGTCGGGGGCTCAGGTGGGAGGAGGTCCTATCGGGTGCTCACGGTACGGGCGCACGGTACGGGGCTGGTTGGGCCCGCGCAAGCCGGTCCGACCCCGCTCAGCAGCAGCGGACGTGGGCCAGCGGTGAGCGCTCCATTCCCATCCGCAGATGCCACTCGTGGAAGCGGTCGTACATGACGGGGAGCAGCTCCAGCGTGTAGTACGACGCCGGGTTCGGGATCCCCATCATCTCCGAAAATACGAGGAGCATGAACAGATCGTCCTCTTCGCGCTGCTCCCGAGCGAGCGCGCCTCGATGTCGTCCCTCGTAAAACTCCTCGAGCAGGGCGAGGACGCGACCGAGGCGGCTCACATCGGCCCCCTCACTCTGCTCGAGTCGTGCGGACCTCGGCCCGGGCACGCTTCAGCGCCCCCAGCGACTCCAGCGCGACCCAGATCGTGGCCACCAGGATCAGCACGTCGAGGAAGACGAGGAAGTAGCGCCCCTGCTCCCAGAATCCGACGAGCTGCACCAGCAGGGCGTAGAGCGTCATGGTGAGGAGGAAGACGAAGGGTACCAGCGTGTAGATCGTGGGGCGGCCCTTCTTCATCAGGAAGACACTCAGGACGAGCAGGGTCAGCCCCGCCAGGAGCTGGTTCGTGGTTCCGAACAGCGGCCAGATCTCGAGGCCGCCGGTTCCGGCGCCCCCACCGGCCCCGAAGGCCAGCATCAGGCAGGCCACCACCGCGATCGAGGTCGAGAGCCCCCGGCCCGTCAGCGCGGGGATATTGTAGATCACCCCCCACTCCTGAATGATGTAGCGCTGCAGCCGGACCCCGGTGTCCATGGTGGTCGCGGCGAAGAGCACGGCCATCACGGCCAGGAGGGTCTCGCCGAAGTGAAGCGGAAGGTTGAGCCCCATCGCGATGATCGCCCCGCCGCCCTGCACGAAGGCCGGGACGCCCCCGGCGGCGAACGAGGTGTAGAAGCCCTCCCAGTCGCCCAGGGTGGCGAAGCCGGCGGTGCAGGCGAGGATCGCGGCGAGCGCGAGCGCGCCCTCTCCGGTCGCACCCAGGAAGCCCACGAAGCGCACGTCCTTCTCGTTGTCGAGCTGCTTCGAGGTGGTGCCCGATGCCACGAGCCCATGGAATCCCGAGATCGCCCCGCACGCAATGGTCACGAAGAGCAGGGGTAACAAGGGAGGCACCCCATCGGGCAACTGGGTGTTGATCGCCGGGGCCACCACGGTCGGATTGGCGAGCAGGACCGCCACGAAGAACAGGCCGAGTCCGATGACCAGCTGGAGTCCGTTGATGTAGTCACGCGGCTGCAGGAGCACCCAGACCGGCAGGAGCGAGGCGATGAATGCGTAGACGAACAGAAGCACGACCCAGAAGGCCGGGGCCTCGAGCCCCATCGTGAGCTCGGGAAGCGAGACCGGGATCGCGTCGCCCACGAACATCGAGGCATACAGCAGAACCAGGGCGATGACCGAGGGCCAGAGCAGCGGCACCCCCCGGCGATAGAGCACGTAGCCGATTCCCAGCGCCACGGCGATCACGAACCAGGCCGGGATCACACTGCTCGGGAAGCCCACGAAGAGCTGAGCGATCACGATCGCGAAGACCGCGTTGACCATCAGGAGCAAGAGGAAGATCACGATCATGAAGAGCGCGCGGGCCCGCTTTCCCACCACGGACTCGGTCAGCGCCCCGATCGACTGCCCGCGGTTGCGGACACTCGCCCAGAGCGCTCCTGCATCGTGAACCCCGGCGAAGAAGACGGTCCCGAACACCACCCAGAGAAACGCCGGTACCCATCCCCAGATCACGGCGATGGCGGGGCCCACGATCGGCGCCGCCCCCGCGACCGAGGTGAAGTGGTGCCCCCACAGCACCCACCGATTGGTGGGCACGAAGTCGATCCCGTCCTCCTGGGCGTGGGCGGGGGTCTCGAAGCCCGGATCGAGCTGGAAGATCCGGTCGGAGATGAAGCGACTGTAGAAGATGTAGCCGAGGGCGAACGCTCCGAGGCCGATGACCGTCAGTGCGATCGCACTCATTCGCTGCCCTCGTCGACCTCGTCGAGCCGGAACCGGTCCGTGAGCTCCGGGTGGGGATCGCGGTCGAGCACGCGTCCGGCGATGAACTCGCCCAGCACCGGCCCGAACTTGAACCCCTCGGCGCTTCCCCCTCCGGCGAACCAGACGTTGCTGAATTCCGGGTGCCGGTCGATGATCCAGTCGCGGGTCGAGCTGGACTCGTAGTGACAGGCCCGGGTCTCGACCAGGGGCTGCCCGGCCAGGTCCGGGAAATACTGCTGCAGAATCCCGAGGGGCTGTTCGTGGTACTGTTCCGGAATCCACCGCACCGACGTGTCCGGATCATCGGCACTTCGCCCGCCGGTCCGCAGTCGGAAGCCGCGATGGTCCGGGGGAAGCGAAGGCCAGCCGGTCACTCCCGGCACATTCCAGCTCGGCAGGTTGGGGACCGAGAAGCGGGAGTCTCCCGGGGGCGTGCCCCAGTAGTAGACATGGCCCATCGTGGTGATTCGAATGCGCTCGGCCATGATCTCGGGAAAGGCCTTCGGGAACCAGGGTCCCAGGGCGAACACGAAGAGATCGGCCCCCAGCGCGCTCCCGTCATCGAGCCGCAGATCGGTGAGCTCGCCTCCCACCGCGGCTCCGGGTTCGGCGCGCGCGTACCGCAGTTCGCCCCCCCGCTTCTCGAAGATCTGGGCCACCCGGCGGCAGGCGGCGCGGGCGCGGACCACCCCGGCCTTCGGCTCGTGCAGGGCATGCTCCATATCGGGCGCATGGATCTGGGGCCAGCGCCGCCGGACCTCGTCTCCGTCCAGGCGCTCGTATCCGACGCCGGCTCCGTCCCACTCCGCGGCCACATTCTCGAGCATCCCGTCCCATGTGTCGCGCAGGATCAGGTCACCGGTCGTGTAGTAGACGGGATTGCCCATCTCCGACGCGAACTCCTCGTCGAAGGCCAGCCACCGATCGATGGCCCGGTCGGCCCAGGCGGTCCAGACCGGACGGCCCGCGTACGACGTCCGGACCCCGCGGGTCTCGTCGCCCGATGTCGACCGGGAGTTTCCCGGACCGTACAGGTCGACCAGGGTCACCCGCGCACCCGCTTCCTGGAGCGCCAGCGCGGTCCATACGCCGAAGGCCCCCCCGCCCACCACCGCGATCTCGGGGCCACGCCGCAGGATACCGGGTCCCCGTCCGGCCTCACAGGCCGCGAGGATCCCTCCCAGGGAGCCAGCCATGGCCAGTCCCCCGGCGCCCAGCCCCGTGGTGCGCAGAAAGTCCCGCCGCCCGATCCCCTCGGTGGCACGCTCTTCCGATTCCGTGGCCGTCTCCGGCTCGTCAGTCCGCTGCCCCTCGCGATGCTCTTCGCTCACCGCCACACTCCTGTGCAGTTGTCCGGTACGTCGAATTGTCTGGGAAGGCTGCCAACGTACGACTCCCCCCACGACTCTTCAAGCCATGAGGCTCAGGTCACGCTCAGGGAACGGCCGCAATGCACTCCACCTCGACCGTCGCCTGCGCCGGAAGTGCGCGGACGGCAAGAGCGGAACGGGCGGGGGGATCCCCGGGAAAGTAGCCTGCGTAGACTTCGTTCATGGCGCCGTAGTCGTCCATGTCGACCATGAACACGGTGCACTTCACCAGGTCGTCCATGGTGGCGTCGATCGCTTCGAGCCGGCTCTGCACCCCGTCCATGGCCTGACGGGTCGCTTCCGCGACGCCCCCGTCACCCGGACGCCCGATCACCCCGGACATGAAGACGAGGTTGCCGGAGCGGACCATCGGTGAGAAGGGGGTGGTGATCGGCTGGCCCGAAGGGTTGATCGCCTCCTTCAGCGGTCCCGTCTGCTGGGCATCGGCATTGGGGGGTGCGGTGTCGCATCCACCGGCCAGAAAGGGAATTCCGAAGGCCAGCACCGCGAAGCTCAGGGCTCGTCGCATCGAGAGGACTCCTGTCACGTGATTGGGGTTCACGCCGGGAGCCGCCCGCCCCCGACCGATCGCGCCGATAGTAGAGGGGAACGGGCGAGTTGTACAGGGTCGGGGGCGGGAGCGCCGAGGACGGCGGCGACTCCCGGGCGACGTCCGGGGGTCGCCGTCAGGGCTCGGTCGAGCCCTGTTGCATCGTAGGTTCTATGCGATCTTGACGAGCTTGATGTCGAAGGTGAGGTCCCTGCCGGCGAGCGGATGGTTCGCGTCGAGCACCACCTGCTCCTCTTCGACCTTCACGATGGTGACCTGCACGGTCTGGCCATCGGCGGTCTGCATCTGGAGGGGCTGACCCACCTCGGGCTCGAGATCGTCGGGCATCCGCTCCCTCTCCACTTCGAGCAGGAGTTCATCGCGTCGGGGGCCATAGGCCTGCTCGGACTCGATCGTGGCGGTCTTCTGCTCCCCCTCGGCCATCCCCTGCACCGCCGCCTCAAATCCGGGAATCACCTTTCCTTCGCCCAGGACGAATCCCAGGGGATCCCGATTCTCGGACGTATCGAACACCGTGCCGTCTTCGAGCCGACCGGTATAATGAATGTGAACGGTGTCACCCTTCTGGGCCTCTGCCATGCTTCACTCCTTGGTATCTCACTGGTACGTTCGGGTTTTCGTGAGAGAGTGCTAACCCCACAGCCGGATCGAAGGTCACCCGACGGCCCTCTGCGAGCCCGACGGTGACCGGAAAGATGGCAAACGTCGCAGAGGACGAGGCGATTGTCCTATTTCCGGTAATAATTGCAGGAAATATGGCATCCGTCGAATTTTCGGGGACGTTTGCTCGATTTCCGGCCTCCCGATGGCGGTTGAAACCCGCGCCCTTCCCTGTTCGTAATGAATTCGACATCGTCTGCGGCAGCCTCGGTCCGCTCCCCTGGTCCGGCGCCTCCGTCCCCGTTGACCCCGAACCCATCCCCGGGACCCCCCATGACGACGCACCCGACGCTCCACCGGCCCCCCGCGCTCCTGATCGCGGCCCTCGCCGTGGCCCTCGTCCTCGTCCCCGCTCCCGAACTTCGGGCCCAGTCGCTGGATCTGGGCGTCC
>REBS01000172.1 GCA_007692605.1 Gemmatimonadales bacterium | reverse complement strand
TGTCGGCCGCCTGCAGGATGACGAAGGCGGTGGCCGCGTAGACGACCGCCACCCGAAATACCTTCCTCCGCTTGAGCTCGGAAAAGAGGTTCAGGCGCATGAGGGCCTCTCCGCTGAGGGTGGTCCAGTTTCTTGGGGGGGAGAGCAGAACTGCCGCCCTGGCGATCGCGCGTGAAGATAGGTGCGGACCTTCGGGGAAGACAGGCAACGCATCTGGCTCCTGCCCCGGGTCGTCGTTGGCCACTTCACCGATGCTGCCGCATCGCTTTCAGCGACCCGCCTTGACCCGGGGCACCCGCACGCATCGCGTGTGGGTTGCGCAAGACCCCGTCCCGGCGCACGCTGTATTTCTTCAACAGCCCTCTACTCCCACCCCCGGAGCCAGTCGAGCAGGGCCTCGACGAGCTCGGCCCGCGACGAACTGAAGGCGTGCCCGTCCTCGAAGAGGCGGAAGCGCACATCCGTGGCGCCGAGTTCCCTCAGAGCACGGTACAGGGGAAGGTGCATCACTTCCAGCTGGGGGATCAGCGCGTTGGCATCGTCGAGGCCCGAGACGAGGAAGAGGCTTCGGTCCCGGAGGCCGGGCGCCAACGCAGGCAGCCAGAACCGTTCCCGGTCGTCCACCCACTCGCGCCAGAACTCCGTCAGATCGGTCGGATCCTCCCCGATCCACTCGACACGGATCGGACCACTTTTCGCGAAGAAGTGGGCCATTGCCGAGTGAACCTCCATCCGGTACGCATCGTCCTCCCGGGCACGCAGCCCCATCTCGTAGTGGTCCGTGGGCGCGATGGAGAAGATCCGCCGGACCCGCGGCTCCTGCGCGGCAAACGCCAGTACCGTGGAGGCACCGAAGCTGTATCCACCCACCGATACGCGCTGGATGTCCACGCCGAAGCGATGGACGACCTCCTCGTCGTGCAGCCAGTCGAAGGCGGCCTGGTTGTCCTCGATGGCGCCGGTGGAGGTGAACGTGCCTCCGCTGTCGTGCCAGCCGCGGGGGGCAAACATGACCACGTTCATTCCCTCTGCCGAGAGGGCCGCGCCCAGCCCGAGGACTTCCTCCCCCCGGCTCGCGAAACCGGGGAAGAGGAGCACGGTGGCCCTGGGTGCCGGGCCCTCGCCCACGTGGACGGTGCCCCGCATCGCCTCCCCTGCGCTGGGGATCGAAACCGACACCGTCTGGCCCTGGCCGTGACCGAAGGCAGGGGCCGGCAGGAGCAGCAGAACGAGCACGACGAGCCAGGGGCCGAAACGACCCGCCGCGAAGGGTCCCTGCGTCCTGCGGACGGAGGTGAGGTCGGACGTCCCGGTGTCCCGCATGACGTCATGTCTCCTTGAGAAGGATGATGGTGGTGTCCCCTCCCTACGGGAAACACGTCCGATTGGGGCCATGCTCCGGCGGCTGCGGGACGAAGACCGGTCTCCGGGCGGGGAGGGGGATTAGTGATCTCCTCCGGGGGACGGGAGCCTTCAGAGGGTAAGTTGATCCCCCGGCCAGATCGTCGCGAATCTCTCGCGGACCCAGGGACTCTCCCGCGGGAGGATTCCCATCACGCGGTACCACAGCACCATGGGCTGGCGCTCCTCGATGGCCTGGTCGAGAAAGTGCCGGGCCCCCTCCCAGTCCTCTTCCACCAGGGCGAGGAGGAGGCGGATACCGGAGGACAGCTCCTCTTCGCCGCGCGCCCGGATCTCGCTCACGAGCGCCTTGGCCTCGGCGGACCTGCCACCGTGATGAAGGCCCAGCGCCTCCCGCGCCCGGAAGATGGGGTGCCCGCCGGTGATCTCCGCTCCCTTCCGGTTGGCCTCGGCGAAGTCGAGCCAGCGCCCGTTCCGGGAGAGGGGCACCGACTGCATGGCGAGGACGTCCGCGACGGTGGGGTGGTCCGCGGTGATCTTCTGGAAGGCGCGCTCCGCCTCCGGCTCGCGCCCGAGCAGCCACATCGCCGCGGCTCGATGGCTGGCCATGACGGGGTTGTGGGGGTCCAGGGCGCAGGCGGGTTCGTAGCAGCGCAGCGCCTCCTCGAACCGCTCCTGGAGGAGGAGGAGGAACCCGAGCCAGAAGTGCGCGTCCGCGTCGTTCGGCCCCAGCTGGACGGCGTGCCGGGCATCCTCCGTACCCGCGGACCAGTCATGGTCGAGATGCGCCCTGGACACACCTCGCACGGCCCACCCCAGGGCGACCCGCTCGTCCAGGGCGACGGCCCTTTCCGCTGCGGCCTTGGCCTCTCGGAACGCGTCCTGGGGCGGGGCGCCTCCCCAGTAGCCCGCGATCATGTGGGTGAATCCCAGCATGGCGTGCGGGGCCGCGAAGGCGGGATCGAGGGCCACGGCCTCCTCGAGCTGTGCCAGGGCAGCGGGGATCCGGTCGGGGTGAACGCTGAATGCATCCTGGCGCCCCCGGACAAAGAGCTCGTACGCCTTCATATCATGGCTCGGCCGTTGGCGGATGTGGGACAGGACCGCAGGCGCCAGCCGGGCCTCGAGCGCTTTCGCAATCTGCTGCGCCACGTCGCTCTGTACGGCGAAGATGTCATCGAGGGCGCGGTCGTACGTCTCCGCCCAGAGGTGCCGGTCCGTATGCGCCTCGATGAGCTGCGCGGTGACGCGCACGCGGTTCCCCGCCTTCCGGACCGAGCCCTCGAGCACGCTCCCGACCCGGAGTTCCCGGGCGATCTGTCCCACCGGAACCGTCGACTTCCTGTACACCATGACCGACGTACGGGAGATGACGTGGAGGTCGGCGATCTGGGACAGGTGCGTGAGAATGTCCTCGGTCACGCCATCGCTGAAGTACTCGTTTGCAGGGTCCTCGCTCAGGTTTGCGAAGGGGAGGACGGCAATGGCCTTCGGGTCCGGCGTCCACTCATCAGGCGATGCCCCGGTCTCCCCCCGGGGGGACTGGACCGGCTCGAGGGTCGGAGTTGCGGTCCCGCCATCGGCCTCCGCGAGAGTGCCTGACGTCAGCCCGGCCGGACCCAGGTTGTAAGCCCATGCGAGGATCGCAGCGAGCGGAAGTCCCAGCACGAGGAGGGCGAGCACGGTGGGGAGCGCCCAGCTGGGCGCTCCCAGCCCCGGGAGGAAGACATCGGCGGCCCCGCCCACGGCCGCCGCCACGATGGCATACGTGAGCGTCGCACGAACGGTGTTCCTCCGCCGGAGGCCGGGAGGGTGCCCGGGGGACGTGGTTCCGTTCGGCATGGGTGAGCCCAATTCCTGGTGAGGATGTCAAGGCAACAGAAGAAGAGCCAGGAGAACGCACGCCCGCCTACGCCCGGGAGGCCCGGCAGGTTCCGGGAGTTTGCGGCCCGGATGCGAGTGGCAGGAGAGGAATAGCCATCCCCATGGCCTCAGGCAAGCTTGCTCGCATTCCCGGGCACCCGGAATTGGCGGGCCCCTGTCCGGTGCCCGGATCACCCGACCGGCGGTGCCGCTGAGAACTCCAGGGCTGCTTCGGACGGGTCGGGGCCCACTGGCGCACCTGGAGCCACGGGAAGACATGATCATTCAGGGGGGGCGGCGAACCGCCACCGCTCACCGCCGGGCCGCGATGGCGGCCCGGAGTATCTTCGGCACCATGCGAAAGGGGACGGCTCCGGCCGTGATCTGGTTCACCGCTCCAGCGAGGTAGAGGTCCAGTTCTCGGGTGTGGAAGAGCCAGCTTCCCGTAGATCCCGTGTGCCCGATCACCCCCGGGACCGGCCGGATGGGGGTGAACAGCCGAGGAGGACGGAATCGCATCACGCCCAGCCCGTACTCGATGGGCCAGCTGGGTTGGCGGATCGCTGCTCGGTCCCGAGGGAAGGAAAAGCGGTTCCACCGGGCCCGCATGCGCTCCCAGGTGGCCGGGCGCCGGAAGAGGCCGCCCGTCTCGACCGCCATGAAGAACCGGATCAGGTCGTCGGAGGTGGAGTTCAGGTCACTGATCGACGCGAAGAAGAGGGGGAATTCGACCACCTCCCGGCCGGCGTAGAGGGTCGGGACCTCGCCCGGCGGGCGTTCTCCCCTCGGGTGACCCGGGATCCAGGTGTCGTTCAGCTCCAGGGGCTCGAGGACCAGTGCCTCGAGCACCTCGGCGAACGATGTGTCTCGCCGCTCCTCCACGATCCCGATGAGGAGCTGGTAGTTCGTGTCCGAGTACCGAATCCGAACGCGGGGATCGCGAAGTCTCTGGGGCGGGAAGTGGGGGGTAAGGGACTCCCGGACCCGCTGCGCCGTGTCTTCGAGGGTCCAGTCCCGGTCCCCCTGATGCAGGAGGAGGTCGACGAGGCTGCGGCGGTCGCGGCCCGCGGGGCCTCGCTTCGGCGGATGGTCCTCGATGAAGTCCGGGAGCCCGGAGGCATGGGCGAGGAGGTGTTCCACGGTGATCGACCCGGTGCGGTTTTTCCCGTCCATCACGTGTAGCCGGTCGGTGATCGCGCCCGGGAGGCGGTCCACCAGGCGATCTTCCAGCGTCAGTTCGCCATCCTCCACCAGCCGCATCACCACTGCGGCGATGAACAGCTTCGTGATGCTGGCCGTGAACCACGGCGTGTCGGGCGCGGTAGCCGGGCCTCCCGGAGAGATTTCCCCCCGCGCTCCGGCCCACCGAAAATCTCCCGCTCCGGAGGCGACCGTCATGGTGGCCGAGTGGATCTCCCTTCGCGCGATCACCTCGTCCAGGAAGGATTCGAGCTTCGGTTCGAGACCGTCGAAGGTCATGGTGTCGTCTCCGTGGGTGAGGGCGCGGAATCGGAATCTATCGCGGCGGGCTCCACCCCGCTCCTGCCTCGACGTGTCTTCGTGCCCTCTGGTCAGGACGAAATGCCCCGTGCAGGACTCCCTGCGGAAATCACAGCGGTCCGGTCGAGCCGGCGGTGGACCGGAAGAGATCCCTTGTTTGGCAACCGCAAGACCGATCCGACGCCGAGATCTGCGGGGCCGGGGCCAACGGAACTCCTCGGGCACCAAACCTGCGCTGGTCCATGCCGAAGGGTCGCGGACCGTACCCTTGCGATGGTTTCCCCCTTCGTATGGATGGCCCCCGAACTCATGACGAACCGCACGCGATCTCGACTACGGCCCCTCGACCCCTCCGCGGGGACCGAGACCGGTGGCATCCGATGGAGCCGGGTAGGAATGCTGGTGGTGGGCGTGCTCTTCCTCGGATCTGCCCTTTCGATCACGCTGGCCTTCCGTTCCACGCAGGAGGCCGACCGGAAGCGGGTGGAGGGGCGAGCCACCATCGTCACCTCCCCGTGGGGTCCTCTCGAGTACCTGGAAGGTGGGAATGCAGACGATCCTCCGGTGATCCTCATTCACGGTGGAGGCGGCGGGTACGACCAGGGAGAACTCATGGCCGAGATCCTTCTGAGCGAGGGATTCCGCTGGATCGCTCCCTCGCGGTTCGGCTATCTGGGCTCGAGCCTTCCGCCGGGAGGCACCCCCGACCAGCAGGCCCACGCCTTCGCATGGCTCCTGGACGAGCTCGGGGTCGAGCAGGTGGGGGTCGTGGCACTCTCTGCGGGAGGCCCGTCCGGGCTCCTCCTCACGCTCCTTCATCCGGAGCGAGTCACGTCGCTGACCCTTTTATCGGCGGGGGTGACGCGCGTCGGCCTGCCGGAGCAGGCCTCCGCCGACTGGAAGGGTCGGATGCTCGTGCGGCTCTTCTCCCACGACTTCCCCTACTGGGCGGTGACCAGCCTCCTGGAAGGGCGCTTCATCGAGCTCATGGGGGCGGACCGGGAGGTGATCGCCGGATTCACACCCGAACAGCGGGTCTGGGTGAGCCGCCTCATTGAAAGCATGCGGCCGGCCTCCCTCCGTTCCGGGGGGGCTCGGTTCGACAACCGGGCCCCACTCCCGGGAGAACGGATCGCGGGCATCCGGGCGCCGACCCTGGTCATCCATGCCGAGGACGACCGGCTTCAGCTCTTCGAGAACGCTCGCTTCGCCGAGGCCACGATCCCCGGTGCTCGCCTCCTCCGCTTCGGGCGCGGGGGACACCTTGTCATGATCACCGAGGTGCCCACCGGAAGGGAGGCGATCCGCAGCCATCTGCTGGACCATGGAGAACGCCGATGAGATCCGAAACTGCCGAGACACGGCGTGGCTGCTGCGCCCTCACGGATCAGTCAGCCTGCAGCTTCTTGAGGATCAGCACGGCCGCCGCCAGGTCCTGGACTGCGAGTCCCAGGGATTTGAAGACGGTAATCTGATCCGGGGCCCGCCGGCCGGGGAGATCCCCCGTCAGCACGCCACCCAGCTCGCCGGCCAGCTCTTCGTCGCGAACGGCGCCCTCGCTGCGGGCCAAGATCCAGTCACCGGCTTCAGCCAGTGCCGAGTCCATACGGTCCACGAAGAAGGCCGAGCGAGCCACCGTGTCCGAGTCCAGCTCGCGGGTGATGGCCGTGCTGGCGCCCACGGCGTTCACGTGACACCCTGCCGACAGCCATTCTCCCTGGAGCACGGGCTCGGAGGAGGCCGTCACGGTGCAGACGACGTCCGCTCCATGCACGGCGGAGCGGGCGTCCGCCGCCACCTGCACGGGCAGGCCGTGGCGCTCTTCCATCTCCCGGGCAAAGGCCTCGAGGTGAGTGTGCGTTGGGCTCCAGGCCCGCACTCGTCGGATGGGGCGCACCCGGAGCATGGCCTCGAGGTGGCTGCGGGCCTGTACACCGGAGCCCAGGATGGCCAGGCTCGAGGCGTCGTCCCGGGCGAGGGCACGGGTGGCCACGGCGCTGGCAGCGGCGGTCCGGAGCGCGGTGACGGGCCCCGCGTCCACGACCAGCACGGGCGAGCCCGTGTCGGGATCGAACAGCACGATGAGGCCCTGGTGGGATGCGATCCCCCGCTCGTGGTTCCCGGGGAAAAGGGTCAGGAGCTTGGCGCCGAGGGCGGGCGGATCTCCGAGCCAGGCCGGCATGGTCAGAAATGAACTGCGGCTGTCGGGGATTGGGATCACGGTGCGGAGCGGCTGTTCCGTCCGCTCCCCGGCCAGGGCCAGAAAGGCCCTCTCCACCGCCTCGATGCACTCCCGCATCGGGAGGAGGCCGGGAACCTCCGGGGCCGAGATGAAACGGGGCGGGGGCAGCTCGGTGGGCTCGGGCGTGTCGGGTTTCGGTGGATTCATGGCGCAGGGTCCCGGGAGGAATCCAGGACGCGAGAGGGAGTGAAGGTGGTCGGAAGGTCGAGGCCGGGGTCTTTTGAATTCACAGCTTCGTCGTCACCCTCCAGGGCAAGACGGGCGATCAACTCGCCGATGACGGGTGCGAACTTGAACCCGTGTCCCGAGCCGCCACCGGCCAGCACGACACGTGAGTGATCCGGGTGGCGACCCAGCAGGAAGTGGTGGTCCGGGGTGTTGGTGTACAGGCAGACGGAACGGTCCCGGATCGGTGCCCTCGCACCGGGGATCAGGTGCGCCAGGATGGCCAGGATCCGCTCCTCTTCGTTCGGTGTCACCTTCCGCTCCACCCCGTCCGGGTCGGTCTCCGGTCCCCCGTGATGGAGTCCCACCTTGAAGCCGTCCCCCAGGTCCGGGATCGTATAGAGGATCCGGTCGTCGTCGGGTTCCCAGACCACCACCGGCCACCCATCGGGGAGCTCCGCACCGACCCAGAGGCAGATCTGGCGCTCCACCCGGAGCCGGGCCGCTGCCTCGGGTGTCAGGAGCCCACCCATCCAGGGACCCGCGGCCAGGATGAGCACCTCGGCCTGATAGGTGTCCCGTTCGGTGACCACGGTCACGCCTCCGTCGTTCGCTTCCCACGCCGTGACCCTTTCGCCGGTGCGGAGCTCGGCACCCCGATTGCGGGCCCGGGCCAGGAGTGCCCGGATGCACGGCTCGACCCTCAGGACTCCGGCCCGCTCTTCCAGGACGCCCACATGGCCGTCCGGCACCCGGAGGGCCGGTAGCCGCCGACTCAGCTCCGAGGCGTCCAGGAGCTGGTGGGGGATCGCGTGTTTTTCTGCGCTCTGGAGGGTGCCGCTCACCAGGGGGCCTTCCTCCCGGCCCACCATGAGGCCACCGCAGGGGTGGAGGAGGGATTCAGCGGCATCCGCCTCGAGCGCTTTCCACCCCGAGTATGCCCGACGAACCATGGGCACGTAGAGGGGATCCTCGAAGTAGGCTTCCCGGATGATGCGGGTGCGACCGTGTGAGGAGCCCAGGGAGTGGGGAGGATCAAAGCGGTCCAGGCCCAGCACCCGGACGCCACGGGTCGCGAGAGCGTCCAGGGCGGCCGAGCCGAAGGTGCCGAGGCCGACGACGATGGCGTGGGGGGTAGGGAACATGGAGGAGCAATATACGGCGGGACGGCGCGCGGGGCAGGAGGGATCGCTGAGTCGTCGTCGGGTTCGGGCCTTCCAGTCAGTCGCCGATCGGGGCGAGGTCCGGGTGGATCACGGGTTCCTTCCCCGGGACGCTGATTTCGTTCACTACGGTCCGGAAGGCCGTGGATTCATCCGCCGAGCGAGTGGGGGCCGATTCCAGGCGCGCGAGAAAGGTGCTCCCGTCGGTTCGCACCATCCGAAGCTCGCAGGATGCCGGCGATCCGGCGTTGACGACCGACCTGCGGTGGTGGTAGTAGGTGTCCTGGTCGTCGGGGAGGATGAACCGGGTGAACGGTCGTTCCAACAGACCGCTCCGGGGCATGCCCAGAAGCTTGCCCCCGGTGAGATTGGCTTCCAGGATCCGCGCGTCCTCGGTCAGGGTGAAGTACCCCACCGGGGCCAGGTCGAAGAGATCGAAGTATCGTTCATGGGATGCTTCGAGTTCGGCCCGCGACCGGCGGAGTTCCTCGTTCTGCATCTCCAGCTCGATCTGGTGGACCTGCAGTTCGTGGAGCATCCCCCGAACCTGGTCCAGGGAGAGCCCCTCCAGCTCTGCGGGAACGGTCCTCGGGTCCTCTTCCACGCGAGCCTCGGCCCGACGGCGGAGGTCCGCGGCCTCGGTGTCCAGCTGGTGAACGTACGCGGCGATCTGTAACCGGGAGTTCATGGTGAGCTTATCCATGATGTTCCTCACGTGGCTCTTGACCGTATGGACCGAGATGTAGAGCCGTTCGGCGATGGCTTTATTGCTCATTCCTTCGGCGATCAGGTCGACCACCTCCCGTTCCCGTGGCGTCAGCATCGTCCCGCCGTGGTCCGTCGACACGCCACTCGATACCGCCTCCCAGGCGATTTCCGAGAAGAGCGTGGCAGTGATCTCATCCGGCAGTACCTTGAGTCCCGAGGCAACCGATCGGATCGTGTTCAGGACGATATCGAGGGGGGCATCCTTCATGATGAATCCGGACACGCCCGTGCCAACGAACTCCTGAAGCTCCTGATGCGCCGGCAGGAGGTCCATCACGATGATCCGGGCGTCCGGGTAATCCTGAAGGATGCACCGGGCCACCCGGAGGCTGCCTCCGCTCTTGAGTCCGAGGTCGAGAAGTACCACGTCCGGGCCGTCTTCAAGCAGCAGTTCGTGACCGTCCGCACCTTCAGCGACCGCTTCGATGTCCGGGGATCGATTGAGGACCGAGACTAGGGCTTCCCGTACTAGCCGATTGTCCTCGATCAGGGCGACCCTGATCACCCCGCCCTGAGGGGAGGGGGATTCCGACGTCTCGTCCTGGGTTGTCTCGCTTCCAGTCACCCTTGGCCTCCCATGAGCCGGTCGATGATCTCGAACCTCTGATTCAGGACATTACCCGTCGTGCAGGCTGGCCAGGCGGTCCCGGGCCCTCTGGTACCTGCGCCCATCCACCCCCTCAGCCTGCAGGAGCACATCGTAGGCCTGCTGGAGAAACGCCTCGGCCTCGTCGAGCCGACCCTGCGCAGCCAGGCTCGCACCCAGCTCACTCAGCGTTTCGCCCGTGTGACGATGCCCGGCATCGAGGGCGTCGAGCCGGAGCGCCAGTGCCTCGCGCAGGAGCGGCTCCGCCTGCTCCGGCTCTCCCAGCTCCATATGGAGAGAGGCCAGCCCCATCCGGGGAAAAGCGCGGTTGGGATGGCCTTCCGGCAACACCTGGTCCTGGATCCACATGGAGCGCCGGTAGAGTTCGACGCCTTCCCGGCCACGCACCATGCCGGCCAGGTTGTTGACGACCGCCGCCAAGCTCGGATGAGGATCGGGGAAGAGGCGCTCACGGAGCGCAACCACCTCCCGCAAGTCCTCGATAGCCCGGTCCATCTCACCCATCCGTTCCAGCAGAATCGCTCGGCTGTTGAGCACCGACGCGACGCCGGGGTGCTCATCGCCGAAGAGCGCTCTGCGTATGGCCAGCGCTTCACCGTAGAGCGCAACCGCCTCTTCGTGGGCGCCCCGGTCCCGCAAGAGGCCCGCAAGATCCCGCATGCTCGATGCCACCTCGGGGTGAAGGTCGCCGTGATGCGCGCGCTGCGCGGCGAGTCCCTCCCGCAACAGTGGCTCGGCCTCGTCGTGTCGACCGATCCGCCGGAGCAATCCACCCAGCTTGACCGTGGAATAGGTAACCCCTGGGCCACCATCGGGATAGAGGGTGCGCTGAATCGCCAGGGTCCGACGATAGAGCGCCTCGGCAGAGGTTTCGTTGCCCAGCGTCTCCTCGAGGAATGCCAGGTTGGACAGCGCATCGGCAACATCGGGATGCGTTTCCCCGAGGAGCGTGACGCGGAGTTCGACCGCCTCACGCATCAGGGAGTCGGCGGCCACAAGGTCGCCGCGGCTCTGGTGCACGACTCCGAGAGCAATCCGCGTCGTTGCCACCTCTGCGTGCCAATCGCCGTACAGGGCTCGCTGCACCTCCAGCGCATCCTCCAGCATGGCCACGGCCCGTTCCGGGAGCCCGATCACGTGATACACCTCTCCGATCACACGCATCATGGTGGCCTGCACGGCGGGCTGCCCTTCGAGTTCGCTCGCGATCCGTAGCGCGCCGTCGTCCAGCAGTTCCCGAGCCGTGACGGTCTCTCCACGGGACTCCGAAGGATCGGAAACCCGGAACAGATCCTGGAGGAACCCCGCGACCTCGGCGGCTTTCGTGGCCTCCTCCTGGGCCAGGTCCCGCTCCTGCGCGATGCGGTCCACATAGACCCCGGTGAGCACGGACACCCCGAGCACCACCGCAAGGGTCGCGGCGAATCCGGTGCGGTGGCGGCGCACCATCGTTGCGAGACGATAGCCCAGGGTGTCGGGGCGGACCGTCACGGGCAGCCCCTCGAGGTGCCGGGAAAGATCGTCGGCGAGTGCCTCGACCGAACCATACCGCCGCTCGGGCTCCTTGCGCAGCGCACCCAGGCAGATCATGTCCAGGTCGCCACGCAGGCGATTTCCGAGGCGACGGGGATCGGTGCCCCGCTCGGAAGCGGCAGCTTCGGCCAGCGTGGGATCCGCCCCGCGCAACCTGGTACTCGGCCGCTCGACCTCGGTCTCGCACACCGTACGCTCGATCTCGAGCGGGCTGCGGCTCGAGATTTCGTAGGGCTTCAGCCCCGAGAGCAACTGGTAGAGGATGAGGCCCAGGGAGTAGACGTCGGTAGCGGTCCCGACGGCCTCCCCTCGCACCTGCTCCGGCGATGCGTGCCCCGGGGTCATGACACGGAAGGCGGTTCGGGTCAGGGTGTCCTCCCCCTCCTCGTCCTCGAGGACCTTGGCAATACCGAAGTCCAGGAGCCGAACACCGCCGTCGGTGGTGACGAGGATATTGTCGGGCTTGAGATCCCGATGCACGACCAGCACCCGATGCGCATAGGCCACCGCACGACAAACCTTGAGGAAGAGACGCAGGCGGTCGCCGATGCCCAGACCTTCCTCGTCGCAGTACTGGTCGATGGGCCGGCCCTCGACGAACTCCATGGCGAAGTAGGGCCGTCCGTCGTCGGTGAGACCTCCGTCCAGGAGTCGTGCGATCTCCGGATGCTCCAGCCGGGCAAGGATCTGCCGCTCGCGGCGGAAGCGATCGAGGATCTGCTCCGAGTCCATTCCCCGCCGGATCAGCTTGAGCGCGGCCCGCTGTTCGAACTCACCCTGGGCGCGCTCGGCCAGGTAGACCGTCCCCATCCCACCGTGACCGATCCTCCGGACGATACGCCAGGGCCCCACCGATCGCCCGACGAACTCCTCGGTCTCCATCGCGTCGACCGCCCCACCCACGGCCTGTCCGATCATGCCGCGGGTCTGCGAGTCAGCCGTCAGCAGAGAGGCGACCTCCCGGTAGAGTGAGTCGTCGTCACCACACCGATCCCGAAGGAAGGCCTCCCTCTGATCCTCGTCGAGATCGAGCGCCTCGTGGAAGAGGGCCTCGATGCGGACCCAGCGGTCGGCATCCATCAGGTGCTCTCCGCGAGTGGGCCGGACCCATCGCCCTCACCGGAATCCGGCGGGGCCTCCTCGGAAAGCTCCCGCAGGAGCCACGCCCGGGCGGCCCGGAGGTCCCGCTGTACCGTCGCCACGCCGACCTCGACAATCGAGGCGATCTCGGTCGCGTTCAGACCTCCGAAATAGCGGAGTTCCACCACCCTCGCCTTCCTCGCGTCGAAGCTGGCCAGATGCTCCATGGCCCGGTCGAGGTCGAGGAGGCGGTCGATCGGCGTCTCTTCTGAGAGCAGCCCCTCCTGCAGGGTTACCGCCCTGGCCAGGCCCCCGCGCTTCTCCGCGCCCCGAGCCCGGGCATGGTCCACGAGAACACGGCGCATGGTCCCCGATGCCACGGCAAAAAAGTGGACCCGGTCCTCCCAGGAGATCTCCGCCTCCACCAGCCGGGCATAGGCCTCGTGGACCAGGGCCGTGGCCTGCAGCGTGTGGTCGGGTCGCTCCGAGGCCAGATGCCGGGCCGCCAGACCACGCAATTCGTGGTAGACCCGGGGGACGATGGCGTCCAGAGCCCGTTCGTCACCGCCTCGCCACTCCGCGAGCAGTTGAGTGATCGAAGTGGTGGAGGGGTGATCCATCAGGAGGGCTCCAGGGCCGACAGGAGGTGGACACTCAGGGTCAGTATGGCCCCGGGGGATCCAGACGCGCAAACCGTTGGGGGCAATCCGCTCCAGGGATCCGTCCCGGGGCAGGATTCCCGAAGGCCGAGTGATCGAGTTGGGGCCGCCGCTGCGCTTTCAGTTTGAGGAGCGGACGAAACGCCCGTCCGCATCGCCAGACCAGAGACCAAGGATGCGACCCATGAAGAATCAGGAAACTCCCGGCAGGAGCCCGCACGCGACCCACCCACGTCCACTGTTCGTGCTGATCTTTCTGGCACTGACGCTGGCACTGGCGGCCTGTTCCGACAACCCGACCGACCCCGCCCTCACGAACACGCCCCCGATTGCTGAAGTGCGCGCAGACGGGCTGGCAACCGCGGGCGCCATGGTGACGCTGGACGGTAGCGCCAGCAGAGATCCCGACGGCGACAACCTGACCTTCCGGTGGACCCAGCTCCGGGGACCCTCGGTCGGGACCCTCGCCGGGGTAGCCACGCCCAGCTTCACCGCGCCGAACGAGATCAGCGACCTGACCTTCCAGCTCGTGGTCAACGACGGGTTCGTGGACAGCGCCCCGGCGCAGGTGCGGATCCTGGTGGTGCGCGACCGAAACCGGGCCATCTTCGTGAGCCCGGCGGGGACGTCGCAGGGTTCGGGGTCGCCCGAATCGCCGATCTCCTCGCTGTCGGCCGCCATGGGCCAGGCAGCCTCGCAGCAGGCTGACCTCTACCTGGCCGCCGGAGTATGGGACGAAGGGCTCGTCCTGCGTTCGGGCGTGAGCGTGTTCGGCGGCTTCGATCCTGCAGACTGGAGCCGTGATCCGGCCCAGCACGCCACGGTGATCCGGGGAGAGACTTCGGGTTCCCTCCGCTTCGCCATGCAGGGGGTGAACGTGTCCAACGTGACGGTGGATGGGGTGCGTCTGGAAGGGCAGCAGCCGGGGGTGGCAGCGGCCTTCCTCAGGAATGCCACCGGCGTGGTGCTCTCGGGGATCTCGGCTCGGGCCCCTCTCGGGCCGAACGGGCCCAACGGGGCGAACCGAGCGGCCCGTACCGGACAGGCCCCCAACGGGGCTCGGGGTGAGAACGCGGGCCTTTGTGGCCGGGCCGGTGGATCGGGAGGATTCGGGGCGGGGGCAAGGAACGCCGGAGGCACGGGTGGGAACGGAGGCGCGGCGGGAGGCTTC
>REBS01000127.1 GCA_007692605.1 Gemmatimonadales bacterium | reverse complement strand
GAGGCCCTTCCGGGTGACGAGTGGATCCTGGGACAGCGGGTACGCTACCTGATCGAGGCCAATGACCTGATCGGCGCGCGGCAGGTGCTCCAGGACTGCGAGGCCCGCGAACACTGGTGCGCCGCGCTCGCCGGATGGGTCTTTCACGAAGACGACGACTGGGTCCGCGCGGGCGACGCCTTCCTGACCCTGCTCGAGACCCTGCCTCGCGGCGAGGAGGATCGGTGGACCGGAGAGCGGTACCTGCTGGAGCGCGATGGTCGCAGCTTCCTCGACGTGTCGGATCCCGAGGAGCGGATGCGGCGCCGCGCCCTCCTCTGGCGGCTGTCGGACCCCCTCTTCATGGTCCCCGGCAACGCCCGGTGGACCGCTCACATGGCCCGCCTGACCCAGGTCCGGACGCTCGAAGACGCCTGGAACCCCTTCGGCCTGCCCTGGGATGTCGACCTCGAGGAGATCCTGCTGCGGTACGGCTGGGCCCTGGGATGGGAGCGGCAGCAGGGTGGACCCGGGAACATGCAGCAGCTCTCGCGAAACCGGATGACCGCCCGCCTCGATCCCGATCGTCGCCGGTACCTTCCGACGGGTGAGGAGCTGGTGCGCTTCCCCGTGGGCGATGACGGCGATCTGCGGGTGCAGACGGGACGGCAGCCGGTGGGGTTCACACCCGCCTACGCGCCCACCTTTCTGAACCTGCAGAGCCAGACCGCACGGTTCCTGCGCGAGGGCGAAATGTACATCGTGCACTCCTTCGCCCGTCTTCCCGCAGATGCGGAGGGAACTCGGGCGCAGGGCACCCCGTCGCGTTCGGACGATCCCTTCGGGGCGTATGCGCCCGCCGAGGCCCTCGAGGGACCGGATCTGCCCCGGGACCTTCGCACCGCACTCTACCTGCTGCCCGTCGATGGTCCGGTGATCGAGGAGGGACTCATTCCCGTGCAGGAAGGGGTCGAGCTCGAGGGGGTCTGGACCGCACAGCTGGATCGTCGTGCGGATCACATCCTGAGTCTGGAGGGATGGTCACGGGTCGAGGGAAGGGCGTGGCGGACGCGGCGTGCGCTCCCCGCGCTCGAGGTGCCGGCGGGTCGGGTGAGCCTGTCCGACCCCGTCTTCTTCACCGTGAGCGACGAGCTGCCTCCGGAATCCCTGGCCGAAGCCCTCGACCAGGTGCGGCCGTCCCTTCGCTTCCCTCCGGGGGAGACGATGCGGGTGGGCTGGGAGGTCTACGGGCTGGACGAGGGGGACATCGCTTCGGTCTCGATCGGGGTGGAGCGTGCCGATCGGAGTCTTCTCAGGGCGATCGGAGAATTCTTTCGCGTGATCGAGACGCCGGAGCCGGTGACGATCCGCTGGGATGACGCGCCCGACGATGACGCGGGGATCGTATTCCGCGCGCTCGACCTGTCGATCGGGGAACTCGACGCCGGAAACTACGACCTGTTCATCGAGGTCGGGCTTCCGGGCGAGGAGCCGGCGGTCGCCCGCCGGCGCCTCGTGGTCGAAGGCTCCTGACCACGCCCCGGGGTCACCCGGGTGTCAGTCAGCCGTCTCCGCCACCACCCGAAGTGCGGGTGGGACGAGTAGTCCGTCCGCTGCTTCCCCCGGAGCTGTGACCGCTGTCCGGGTTTACCCGGCTCCCCCCGCTGGAGCCCTGCGAACTCCCGCTACGGCTGGGGCGGAGGCGGTTGATGACCGAGCCCAGCCCCTGGCTGGATGCCGGCCGTGTTTCCGACGGACCGGACTGGGGCACGGCCGGCCGGACCCGATTGATCGGAGCGCGGTAGCCCTGACCGGGATTCACGCTTCCCCCGCTTCCGCGAACGGTTCCGGGCTGGTAGATGATGTAGCGCGGACCGCGATAGCCCCATCCGTAGCCACCCCCGAAGGCGTACCCGGGGGACCCGTAATACCCGTACATGCTGCGATAGCGCAGGTCCCAGCAGAAGCGGTCCCAGGTCGGGCAGCGGGTGCTCGGGCCGTAGTAGGCGGACCGGGGCGGGTAGGCATCGCGTCGGCTGTCCACGGCTCGGGCGGGTACCGCCTGCGCCTCACCGGCGTCGATCATGAATCGGTTCGGATAGCTGACCGCGATCATCATGTCGATGACTTCGCCCGGCACACCGGCCGAGGCATGGCCCTTCAGGGTGGCTGCGTCGAGCCGGTAGGGCTCTCTCATCTCGGCCACGAGGGCGGCGGTGACCTCGGAGCCGATGACCGAGACGGCTTCGATCAGGTCGTCGCGGTCGAGTGCGTCGGACGCCGCCAGGCGCGAGGTCTGGATCGCCAGGTTCCGCTCGGTGCCCGCCGGCGTCACGTCGTGCCGCTCGAGCGTCGCCCGAGAGGCGGTCCGGAACGCGCGCACGGCCATCGTCTGGTCGCGGTC
The DNA here is from genome assembly GCA_007692605.1 of Gemmatimonadales bacterium. Classification (GTDB taxonomy): domain Bacteria; phylum Gemmatimonadota; class Gemmatimonadetes; order Longimicrobiales; family Gaopeijiaceae; genus SLBA01. The sequence continues at coordinate 41,023 of REBS01000127.1, read as the reverse complement.
CGCCGAGCGCACCCCGTGAATCTCGAGCCATTCGCGACCCTCGTCGGCCATGGCGAACACGCCCCGGGTGACCCGGTCGACTCCCTCGGCGCAATTCAGGTCGGAGAGGACGAAGGCGCGCCGTCCGTCGTCGGACCAGCGGGCCTCGCGGGTCCCCTCGCACCCTCCGTCGGCAGTGGGCACCGGGCGGCCATCGGCCACGATGTGCTCCTCGCCGAGCACCTCACCGTCACCCAGGGTCAGGACGCGGACGCCCTGGTCGGTCGGCTCGAAACAGACGAGCAGGTCGGATCCCTCGGCGTTGGCCGATACGTCGGACGGTTCCCAGCACCCGATCCATGGGAGCCAGCGGGTGTCCTCGGCCGCCTGCGGCACGAAATCGATGGCCCCCGGTTCTGACGCTTCGACTCCCTCGGGCAGCGCAATGGCGGCCAGGGCGAGGGTCAGGAAAGGCAGGATGGAACGCGACATGATGGCTCCCGGAAGAAGATCGCTCAGAATCGTACGGACAGGCCGGCCGTCAGACGGAGCCCGTTGAGGTTGATGGGTTCGAAATCGCCGAAGTCACCGCTCAGCTCATCCTCGGACCACTGATACCGGCCTTCGAGGACCAGTGCGAGATTGCGGCGCAGGGTGACCTCACCTCCTGCCCCCGCGTACATCAGGAAGGCCGCGCCCTCCGACTGGAAGTCGTCGCTGAAGATCAGCGCCGGATCCGGCTGCTCATCGACGAAATCGCCGAACTGGCGGAACTCGTAGGCGGTCACCCCGATGCCCCCGGAGACGAACACGTTGGCTCGGTTGGGAATCCAGGCGAACTGTCCGATCTGCTCACCCTGGGGCAGGACGTATCCCTTGATTCCGAACTGCCCGGACGGCCCCGAGCGTACCCGGGTGGTCTGACGGATCGGAGATCCATCGACCTCTTCCCAGTCTCGGCTTTCGTGCTGCACCGTAACCTGCCCGCCGTCGAGGCCCAGCGTCGCCTCGAAATGCTCCGAGAGACGCACGCCCAGTTCGATGCCCAGGGTGCGCCCCTGGAAGTCCGAAGCGTCGGTGGTGAACCGCTCCGAGGTGAAGTCGAAGAGCTGGCCCGTCGCCTGATAGTCCATCAGCCCTCCCCGAATCGTCACGTTCAGGGTGGGAGGGGAGAAGAGGAAGTCGGGCGAACTGGACTGCGCGTGGAGATCGGCCGAAGGAGCGGCCATCACGACCACGGCGAGCAGCGCACCGAGTGGCGCGAACGGGGCAGAAAACCAGGGAGTTTTTGACATTACGGGGACTCCGAAACGGGGATTCGAGGCCAGGGCCTGTTCCTCCCCCCAAGGAACCTCCCTACCATTAGGTGATACGGACGGTACGGCGAAGGAGTTCCCTCGCGGTCCGGACCCTGCCCGACCCTCGGCGCCAAACCTCGCTCTCGATCGAACCACGAGACCCCATGTCCGACCCCATGCCCGACTCCATGCCCGATCCCACGGCCGACCCCCGGTCCCCGATCTCCACCAGCGCCGGCTCCGACCGGTCCCGAAACCGCTCCGACGCGCTTCGCGCCTGGTTTCTGGGTCCTCGGGGCGAGAACGCCGAACTCCTCGAGAGGCTTCTTACCGAGGCGCTGCGCGACCACGTCTTCTGGCGCCGGAATCACCATCCCGAAGACGGGTTCACGATCCGCGAGACGGACAAGCGACGGCCCGGCTACGACAACGCGGTGGCGACCCTCACCCAGGAGCTGATGGGGCTGCTGGCCGAGCTCAAGCGCGGGGTTCCCTTCTTTTCGGGGCGCTACAAGGGGCACATGGCCTTCGAGCAGACCATCGCATCGCAGGTCGGCTACTTTGCGGCCATGCTGTACAATCCGAACAATGTCGCGATCGAGGCCTCGCCGGTGACCACCCGGCTCGAGCTCGAGGTCGCCGCTCAACTCGCGCAGATGGTGGGCTACGAGCGGGGTACCTCGTGGGGCCATCTGACATCGGGAGGGACCGTCGCGAACTTCGAGGCTCTCTGGGTGGCCCGAAACGTGATCTACTTTCCCCTGGCCGCTCGCGGAGCCGCCGACGAACTGGCCCTGGACCTCGAGGTGGAGCGTGCCGACGGGAGCCGGGCCCCCCTTCGCTCCCTCGAGCTGCGCGAACTGGTCAACGTCCACCCGGACGCCGCGATGGACCTGTGGGAGGCGCTCTGGACGGGAGCCCCCCGGGCCGAAGTGCACACCGCGCTGCAGGAGCACTCGCTGCAGCACCTCGGCTATCAGGAGTACGTGGCCCGGCTCGATCGCGCCTTCGGCGACCCCCTGCCGCCCTCGGTCGTGCTGGTCGCGGCGACCGCGCACTATTCGTGGGAGAAGATCGTGCGCGCCCTCGGGATCGGTTCGAACCAGCTCGTCTTCATTCCGGTCGACGAGCGGTACCGGCTGGACCCCGACGCTCTCTGGCAGACGATCCAGGAGCTCACCGCCCGCAACGTACCGATCCTGGCCTGCATCTCGGTCTGCGGCACCACCGAGGAGAGCGCGGTCGACCGTCTCGATCGGGTGATCGAGGTCCGCGAGCGGGCGCGGCGCGAGCTGGGGGTCACCTTTCACCTGCACTCCGACGCATGCTACGGGGGCTACGCCGCCTCGGTGATCCGGGGCGTCGACGGAGGGCTCCGAAGCGCCGAAGAGATCCGGACCTCGATCGGGCTCGACCCGGATCCCGAGATCGAGCCCTGGCCCACCGCCGGATGGGTGCAGTCCATGGAGGCCCTTTCGGGCGCCGACTCGATCACGATCGACCCGCACAAGCTGGGCTACATTCCCTATCCCGCCGGCGCCATTCTCTTCCGCGACAAGCGGGCCCGCGAACTCGTGGCGGTCGATCCTCCCTACCTGCTTCCGACGCAGGGGCTGGGGTCGTCCGAGGACCTCTTCCTGGGGCGCTTCATCTTCGAAGGCTCGAAGCCGGGTGCCGCCGCGGCGTCGGTATGGCTCTCGCACAAGGTGCTTCCCCTCGATGAGCGGGGGTACGGGCACCTGATCGAGCGCACCGTGGCGGGAGCCCGCGAACTGTATCGCGCGCTGCGCGACACTCCGATGGAGCCGTTCCGACTGGTCCTCCTGCCGGAGCCCGACATCAACATCGTCTGTTTCCTGCTCACCCACCCGGGCTTTCGAACCATCGAAGAGGTGAACCGCCTGAACGAGGGGATCTACGCCCGCATGAGCCTGAGCGAACCCGGAGCGCAGCCGGACTACATCATCACGCGCACCCGGTTCCAGACGCCCATGTATGATGGAGCAGTCGAACCCGTTCTGGAACGACTCGGTGTCGGCTCCGTCGAGGAGTGGGAGCGGTCGGGTCCCGAGGGGCTGGTGATCCTGCGGGCCACCGTCATGGACCCGTTTCTGGCCGGGGAGGACGGGCCGGACCACACCACCGGTTTCGTCGCTTCGGTCCTCGAGGAGGCTCGGCGAACCCTGACCGGGGACGGTCGTTGACCTCCGGCGCACCGGATCCGGGGCGTTGCCCCCATCGTTCGTCGATCCTATCGTTCAGGGTGTGACTGTTCGATGCTCGACCTTCTCTTTCGCCCCTCTCCACCGATCCATTCTGTCATGCGTGAAGCTCTTCCCCGTTGGCTTGCTCCCGCGGCGATCGTGACGCTCGCTCTCCTGCTGGCGATCCCCGCCTGTTCCGACAGCGATCCGACCGGGCCCTCGTCGCGCGAGACCCTGACGAATGCGTCGGTCTTCGAAGACGGTCGGAGGATCCTGCAGCTCCGCCGGGACGCTCCCGCCAACAACCGCTGGAGATTCGCGCCGAACCAGACGTCGGGTGCTCAGCCGCCCGAGGGAGAGGGTGCTCCCTCCTTCCTCACCCTGAAGGTCACGACCTTTCCCGAATCGGCCGGAAGCGGTGGCCAGTGGCTCGAACTCGAGTTCGAGGGTCGAGGGCTCGAGCTTCCCCTCGAGCCGGGACGGTATCCGGTCGCCTTCGTCCCTTCCGACGAACGGTTGTCCGCCGAGAACCTGGGGGTGCTCACCGGCGAACTCAAGATGGGTCGCGGGCTGGGGGGACTCGAGCTGTGGGCCGAGGCGGTCTCGGGTGAACTGATCGTAAACAGCGTGGTTCGAAACGACCCTCCCAGCCGACGTCTCCTTCTCGACGGACGCATCGAAGTCGAATTTCGAGAGATCTCACCGGCGTCCGGGGAGTCCCCCAGGATGGTCCGGGCCGCGGCGGACTTTCGCTCGGCCAACCACCAGGGGTTCTGACGTCCCACTTCGACGGCCGTTCAGCGCCGATCGATCCCGATGCTCATCGAGAAGGTGAGGTCGTCCTTCCCCAGTTCGGACGGAGGCCGGGTGTCGCGCCGCCACTCCCCCGAAAGGGTGAGTCGGACGTGCTCGGTAATCGGCACGACCAGCCCCAGGTCGTTCAGGACGCGCAGGTCCGAGAAGTCCGTGACGTCGGGCTGGAAGTAGAGGATGTTGATGATCCGGGCACCGGACGCGAGCTCGAAGGAATAGATTGCCTGGTTCGCCATCCGGAGGGCCTCGCTCTCGGTCGGATCCCCCTCTCCGACCGCGTCGTCGCTCAGCCGCTCCCACTCTCCCATGAGCCCGGTGCCCACCGCGAGCGAGCTGCGCTCCCCGTCGACGACCGTGCGCCGGATCCCACTCCCGACAAGCCATCGACTGCGCAGGCGGAGGGTCTCGTTCTTCTGCGCCTGGACGAAGTGGAAGCTCTGGGTTCGATCCGAGAAGATGTAGGAGTAGCGCACCTGTCCGAAGCGATTGTCGAGGATCGAACGCTCCTCGTTCGAGAGGAACTTGCCACCGAAGATGAAGCGGGTCCAGTGGCGTCCGGCCAGGACTCCCACGATTCCCGACGACGCGATGTTCAGGACCTCGGAGTTGCCCCGATCCCCATTCATCGAGAAGGATGCGCTGAGATGGAACCCCTCCACCTCGGAGAGCTGGAACCGCTCGGTGTTGAGGATGGTCTGCGCCGTGAGATCACCGGGGAGCATGAGGATTCCGATGGTCGCCATCAGGAGCAGCGAGGGCGGAAGGGGACGCCGCTTCATGGCAACTCCTCTCGAAGGGTGAGGGCCCGATCGCGTATGACCGGGTCCATGGGTCGACGGTCGGGGAGGGCGAACAGGGTGTCGAGGACGTCTTCGGCTTCGTCGTACCGCGCCTGGCTCTGGAGCATACGCACGAGTTCGTAGCGATGTACGAGCGCCTCGGGCTCGCGTTCCATCGCCTGGGCGATGTGCTGTTCGGCTTCTTCCCACGCAGCCTGTCGCAGCGTGCTTTCGCCGACGAGGCGGACCGCGATATATCGCACCACCGGATTGAGCCGCATGATGCCCGCGTGGATGCGGGCCATGGCATGATGAGCACCCGGGTGCAGCGAGTCGGCAGCCAGAATCCGGTTCGCGTCTTCGTGCACCTCGCTCGCGAGGCGGATCTTCGCGCGCGGGGAGACCTCGTCGACGCGCAGGCCCTTGGCGGCGATCAGCCACCAGCGCGCCTCGAGGTCGTCGGGGTCCGCGTCGAGCGCCCGGACCGCTCGGTCTTCGATCAACTCGTAGAGCTGTCGGCGGACCTCCGGGTCGTCATGCCCCCGAGCCTGGGCCAGGATCTGCTCGGCGGTACTCAGGCCGCCGTCGGGATCTTGCGCTTGTGCGGAGGTCGCTGTGACGCTGAGGGTCACCAGGGCGATGGAGAGGAGGCGGAGCATCGGTTCGTGTGATGTGGGCGGGCGGTCGGGAAGCGAGTCGTCGAATGCTGAGGAAGGTAACAAATCAGTGGCGGGAGCGGGCAGGGGTTTCGGGAGCCCGGTTGGATCTATATTTAGTCATCGGGAGTCCCGAGGCGTTCGGGACCGCCCCTCTACTCTCTGCCCGGGTGTCGGCACATGGCCGGTCCCCCGCCTGCGAGGAGCGCTTCATGCGATATGCTCTGATCTCGGACATCCACGGGAACCTCCCGGCACTCGATGCGGTTCTCCGCGACATTCAGCAGCGGCCCGATGTGGATGCGATCCTTCATCTGGGCGATCTGGTCGGTTACGCCCCCTGGCCCGACGGGGTCTGCGACCGGATCCGTGAGATTGGAATCCAGGGCGTGGCCGGAAACTACGATTCGACCACGGCCACCGGGTACGAGCACTGTGGGTGCCGGTACGAGGATCCCCGGCAGGAGGTGCTGTCCCACGAGAGCTATCGGTGGACGCTCGATCATACGTCGTCGTCGACCAGGGCATGGCTTGCGTCCCTCCCCTTCCGGATCGATCTGAGGCCACTGGGGGGACACGCGTCCGGCCCGAGACTCATCCTGATCCACGGCAACGCGGTCCTCAACACGGTCTACTGGACCGAGGACCGGGGCGATGCCTTCGCCCGCAAGATGATCGGCACGCTCGGAGCCCGGGAAGGGGACATGATCGCCTTCGGACACACGCACATTCCATGGAGTCGGGTGATCGACGGCGTCCGTCTGGTGAATACCGGTTCGGTCGGACGTCCCAAGGACGGAGACTACCGGGCGGGGTGGGCGCGTGTCGACTTCGGCCCGGGTGCCGATCCGGAGTGGGAGCATATCCGTGTCGAGTATCCGGTCGACGAGGCCGCAGCGGCCATTCGAGCGAGCAGCCTTCCCGATGAATTCGCGTACTATCTCGAGACCGGGGGAACGCTCCCTCCGCAAGGGAGCGGAGCGGGTACGGAGTAGCTACGAAAAAGCCCCTCGGCCTCACCGGAATACCGGAAAGCCGAGGGGCCTCGTCGCACGGGAACGTCAGCGGGGTCGGTTCAGCCTATCCCGCCCATCGCGGCCTGGATCCGCTCCGCCAGGTCCTCGAGTCGATCGAGCTTCTCCGGGGCCTCGGGATCCTGTCGGGTCATCTCGGCCAGGAGCTCATCCTCGAAGACTTCGATCTCTTCCTGGATCTCGGGACGCTCGACCGCTTCCTGCTCGGCCGTCTGGAGGCGGGTCTGGAGCTGCTGCGCCTCCATCTGAAGCTGCTGGAGCGCCTCCTGGTCCTGTGCCTGCTGCGCGGCCATGAACTCGGCCTCGAGCTCACCCATCCGCTCGATCAGGGCATCGAACTCCGGCTCGATCTCGGAGATCGCGGACTGAACCAGTTCCCGAAGCTGGTTTTCCATGACCTGGAGATCCTCGTTGCTCGCCATCGCCTGCGACTGCAGACCCTGGATCTCCTGCTGGATTGCCTGCGCTTCGGTGATCATCTCCTGCACCGAGTCCGGCATCTGCATCTGCATCTGATCCTGCTGCACCGGCGGGCCCTGCGCCACGAGGGGCGTGGCCATGAGCGCAGCGGCGATCATCGCGATCGAGAGGCGGCTCAACGTCGCTTCGAAAAATCGCATAGTTGGTTTCCTGTTTGAACGCACAGTGAACTTATCGTCGCGGATGAATGTACCACCCGTCAGCCGCGAGGTCGATCGTGCGTTCTCGACCCCCGGAGAAGTGCACGTTCCTACAGTGACACGACTTCGATGTTCCGGGGTTCCCGATCGGATCGAACCGCGCGGTACGCAGTGAGCACCTCAGCGTTCACCCCATGAGAGGGTCCCGGACATGCGAACCATCATCACCTTGATTTCACTGTTTCTCATGTCCGTCGCCCTTGCTCGACCCGGAGTCGGCCAGACGCCGGACGAACCCGAGCTCCCCGTGGCCACCGGGAGCGAACTGGAGTTCGAGGAATGGGACGTTCCATGGGAGGACACCCGGCCGCGCGATCCCTTCGTCGGGCTCGACGGATCGATCTGGTTCGTGGGCCAGCTGGGGGACTACATGGGGTTTCTGGACCCCGAGTCCGGAGAGATGTACCGGTACGCTCTTCCTGAAGGATCTGGACCGCACAACGTGATCGTCGACACCGAGGGGTTTCCCTGGTACGCGGGGAACGGCGATGCCCACATCGGTCGTCTCGACCCAGCCACCGGCGAGGTGCTGCGGTATGACATGCCCGAGGGGGTCCGGGACCCCCACACGATGATCCAGAACTCGAGTGGAGAGATCTGGTTCACCGCCCAGCGTTCGGCGCCGGCGGGGTATGTGGCTCGCTTTTCGCCGGTGACCGGCGCGATCGAGGCGGTGGGTGTGCCCGGCGAGGCGATGCGACCCTATGGGATCGTTCTGGATTCGGGGGATCGTCCCTGGGTCGCGTTCATGGGCAGCAACCGGATCGGGACCGTGGATCCGGAAACCCTCGAGCTCGAGATATTCGAGACTCCCTTCGAGGGCAGCCGGATTCGACGGATCGGGGTAACCTCGGACGATCGGATCTGGTGGGTGGATGCCGCCTACGGCTTCGTTGGCGTCTTCGACCCGGTCTCGGGTGACATGGACCAATGGCAGTCACCCGGAGGTGAGGAGAGCGGGCTGTACGCGATGGCGATCGATGCCCAGGACCGGATCTGGTATGTCGAGAGCAACCGTTCGCCCAACCGCTTTGTGGGCTTCGACCCCACGACCGAGGAGTTCTTCTCGATGTCGGAGGTGCCCTCGGGGGGCGGGAATGTGCGACACATGGTCTTCGATGCCGTGAGCAACGCGATCTGGTTTGCGACCGATACGCACACGATCGGCCGCGCCATCATCCCCTGAGCCGGGATGCCCGGTGTGTGGCGCCCCCGGTGGATCGAATCCGGGGTGCTACATGAACAGCTGGTGCTCGATGGTCAGACGGGTGCTTCGGTCGGAGAGCCCGGTGAGCATGCCGCGCTCACGGGTGAGTTGAAGCCGGGTCTGCACCGCGTGGTCCCGGTGAAAGAGGGTCAGGCCGATCGCGGACTCGCGTTCCCCCGACCCTTCCCGGTCGAGATCCCAGCGGGCCCGGGAGTGTCGGACCACGAGCTCCATGTCGGGGACGGGCAAGCCGGCCTCGAGGGGCAGGAGCCAGCCCGCGCCGAGGTACCACCCTTCTCCGAGGATCTCGACCGAAGTGGGAGATGCCCCCGGCGGTGGAGTGGTGACGGACTGTGCGAACCAGGCGGCCGTCACCGAGACTCCGCGGGAGCGGGCCAGCAGGTCGATCGTCCAGCTCCGCCAGTCGGCGGTCTGGTCCGCGGCGAAGCCCGGACGGGGACGCAGGAAGCTGTCTCTGGAGCCGATCACGGCCCCCCCGAGGGCCACGACCGTGCCCGGGGTCCGGGCCAGATCGGTCTCGCCGTTGGGGACGGGACCTCCCAGGGCGACTCCCCCACGCGCGGCAAGGAGAGGGAAGGGCGATGGGTCGGACCGGTTGGGTCCCCGGCCATTGAAGGCTCCCGCGCTCACCCGGAGGCGCCCGTCGGAGGTGGCGCTCCCCGCGACCACGCCGATGTCCCGGCCCCCCGAGAGCTCGAAGCGACGGCTGGCCAGGGCCCGGTCGCCGAAATGGCCCCGGGCCATGGTGACCTCGCGCTGAAGGGAAAAGGGTACGGTCTGCTGACCCATCCGGATCCACGCGACATCCCCGTCGAGTTGAATCCAGGCATCCCGCAGCTGCGGGGTGCTCGCCAGGTCCGGCATCAGCCGGAACCGAAGTCGGCCATCGAGCCCCTTCCCATTCACGATGAAGCGGGCCCGTCGAAGTCGGAATCCCACCGTCGACTCCTGGTCCTGCCAGTCCCGAAGCTCGAAGAGTGGCTGGATCCACGCTCCGAAGGTGAAGGAGCCGAACAAGGGGTCACCGGCGTCGCGGGATGGACCCGCCCCCGAGAGCTGGGATGCAGCAGGCCCCTCGCTCTCGACTCCGGAGTGTGCGTCGGATCCGCAGCAGGCCACGGAGATCGCGAGGAGCGTTGCGCAGAAGATGGCAGTCACCGTAGTACCGAGTAATGAGGGCCGTTACGTTTCGGTAACAAACTGACCCGGTTCCCGGCGATGTACAGATCTGTTGCAGTACTGTTACGCGCTCCGTTACAGAAGCGGGGTGCCGACCGGCAGGAGCGACCAGAGGAGGACGCCTGTGGCCAAAGGGATCGTGAGGTTGTCGTCGAGCGGCCAGGGGGCCCGTTCGACCCCGGTCACGAGAAGAGCCGTGACCCCCCCGGGAACCCAGCCCGCGAGGGGAACGAGAAGGACTGCCGAGACGGTGAGGAAGGTGAGCGAGCCCTCGACGGTTCCCGAGCCGAAGGGCCTGCGCCCCCAGCGACGGCCGAGATAGCTGGCCGCGGGGTCCGCAAGCGCCAGCACCAGGATCGCCCCCACCGCCACAGGTTGCGGGAAGAGAAGGAGAGTGAGGGAGATTCCGATCAGAAACCAGGTCGAGGATGCCACTCCCTTCGCCTCGCGCGGCGAGGCGAGTCGCTTCAGAAGCCGGAAGAAGGCCCGGTTGACACGGGGTGACCGCAGTCGGAGCCCATCGAGCAGGAGCGCACCCACCGCTGCGAGACCAAGCACGATCGCGAGTTCGAGCTGGGGCACGGGCGTGAGAAGCAGCAGCGCCAGGACCCCCAGCCCGTTCGCCGCATGGAAGACCCGTCTCCAGGGCTGGAGCCCCTCGGTGCGGGCAACGAGTGGTTCGATTGTTTCCATGGCTATCGCCGGGAGGGCACCCCGGCTTCGGGTACCTCGTTGGCGGCGAACCAGGTGACAACCTCCTCCAGGGTGCGAGCCTCGAAGATGTTTTCGAGGCCTTCACTCGCCCGGATGCGCCGGGCGAGCCGGGTCATCAGGCGCAGGTGATCGAAGCGCCGCTCCATCGGACCGAGGAGGATGAAGACCGCCCGGGCAGGGGCCATCGCGTTCGGAAATCTCACCCCCTCGGTCGAGATGCCCAGGAACATGAGGGGGGATTCGATGCCCGGGACCAGGGCGTGGGGCAGAGCGATCCCTTCCCGGATCTCCGAGGAGAATTCCTCTTCACTCGCGGCGAGCCGTTCAACCACGCCCGTCAGGTCGGTCCCGGGCGGGAAGTGCGAGGCGAGGATGGCCCGGAGTCCCTCCCGGTATGGGCCTCCGGGGACGTCGAAGACTACCCGCTCCGCGGCGAGCGCGCCGGGAAGGGAGTCGCGGGCCAGCACCTCCGGGGCCGAGGCGTCGGCCGAGGGCGCCTCCGCCTCGGACGGGTAGACGATGAGAAAGCTTTCGGGTACGAGCGAGGAGAGCTGCCCGGGAAGCTTCTCGAGTTCGCGACTCCAGGAGAGCGTACCTTTGCGGGCGCTCAGGAGGACCACGAGATCTTCGGGCTCCAGCCGGGTTCGGAGTTCCCAGAGCAGCGGTCCCCACCCTTCGACGCCCTCGAAGCTCATGGGGTGCTCCGGGTTCGCCTCCAGGAAGAGTGGCTCGAACCGCGAGGGATCCGCCCCGACCACCAGGGTCTCGAGGCGGGCGTCGACCTCCGAGGCCAGTCTCTTGATCAGGCTTGCGGCGTCCTGGAAGCCCGGGTTCCGGTCGCTGCCCGGGGGAACCACCAGCACCATGCGCCCGGTGGTGTTCAGCGGGTGCCCCATGCGTGCCACGATCACCGTCTGCTTCGTCTGCTCCAGGAGCTGGTCGAGCACCGTGCCGAAGACCGCGGTCCGGCTTCCGCTGCTCCGGCCGTCCCACCCCACGACCACGATCGAGGTGCGGGTCTCGGCCATGGCGCGCGAGATGCCGGTGGCGATGTTGCGGTCCACCCGGGTGAGCGGGGCGACGGGCACATCGGCCCCGGCCGCGTAGAGGACGGCGTGCGAGAGCATCTTCTCGGCCTCGGCCACCTGTGCCTCGGAGCCCTCTTCGGTGCCGCGCACCACCATGAGCGGGTAGAGCGCCTCGTCGGAGTCCTTGCCGCGCAGGAGAAAGGAGATGTCGAGCAGCGCGTCGGCGGTGGCCGGGTTGGAGATCGGGATCAGGATGCGTCGGGGGGCCTCCGATGGGTCGTACGGCTTGCTCTCCTCCTGCAGGGCCAGTTCGCGGCCGAAGCGTTCCAGGACCGAGGGGCCCACGAAGACGGTGACCACGATCATGATGATCACGGCGTTGACGACCTCTTCTCCGAAGAGCCCGATCTCGAGCCCCACGAAGGTGACCGCCAGGGTGGCCGCGGCCTGCGGAGACGAGAGCCCGAACATGGCCATCCCCTCGGTGCGACTATAGCCGAAGAGGAGTCGGGAGATCCACGCCCCCCCGAATTTTCCGACATGAACCAGGATCGTCAGTGCTCCGGCGATGATCCAGACCTCCGTGCTCTGCACCATCACCCTGGGATCGACGAGCATGCCCACGGAGAGCAGGAAGAAGGGGATGAACAGGGCGTTCCCGACGAAGCGCACCCGGGTCATGAGGGGGCTCTGCAGGGGAATCAGCCGATTGAGGGTGAGGCCCGCCAGGAAGGCTCCGATGATGGGCTCCGCCCCCGCCAGGTTCGCAGCCCAGGCCACGGCGAAGAGCACGACCATCAGGAAGATGAACTCGGCCGGTGCCTGGCTCGGCACGTTTCTGAAGAACCATCGTCCGACCCGGGGGACCGCGATCAGGACCACGGCCACGTACAGGCCCAGGATCCCGAAGAGTTGGACCCAGAAGGCCGGCGTCAGCTCGCCCACCATCGAGCCGGCCACGATCGCGAGAACGGTCAGTGCCAGGGTGTCGGTGACCAGCGTGCCCCCGATCACGGTGATGATCGCCGGGTTCTTGACGATGTCGAGGCGGCTCGCGACCGGATAGGCGAGCAGGGTGTGCGAGCCGATGATCGCCCCGATCAGGATCGACGCCGGGATCGAGAACCCGAGGAGCGGCATGAATCCGACGGCCAGTCCCATGGGGAGACCGAAGGAGAGGAGCCCGAAGATGATCGATCGGCGCCGGTACTCGTTGAAGCGATTCAGGTCGAGTTCGAGCCCGGCGAGGAAGACCAGGTACAGGAGCCCGACCTGACCGAGGAGCTCGAAGGTGAAGTCGCGTTCGAGCAGGTTCAGGACGTTGGGTCCCACGATCGCGCCGAAGACGATGAGCCCCACGATCCCCGGGATCTTGAACCGCTCGAAGATGACCGGGGCCACGAGGAAGATCCCCATGGCGAGTGCAAAGATCAGGACCGGGTCGTTGATCGGCAGGGAGGTGGGCATTCGGTCTCGGAACTCGGGGTCGTCGGAGGCGGTCCCGGGCCCGTACCGGCCCGAGTGCACGGGTACCGTGGAACTGCAACTTGGTTCCGGGGATGTTGGTCGAGCGCTTCGGATCCGTATATTCAGGGCGGATCGGTCGCAACCGGTTCCCGCGCCGGCCCCCTTCCTCTCTCACCGCTCATTCATGCCGTCGACCTCCCAATCCACCCCGGGCCGTCTGTTGAGGCGCCGTCAGGCCTCGATCGGCCGGACCGACCCCGGGGTCTTCCTGGACCGGTTCGAGGGCGAGTCGCGGGGATTCTGGGGGCGAGGAAATCGCTGGGTGGCGTGGGCCGGGACCCTGCACGAGTTCACGATCCCGGACTCCGCCCCCGAGGATCGGATCGAGGGGAGGGCGACCCCGGAGCTTCCCCGGGACCGGCGCTTCGTCGAACTGCGTCGACAGCTTCGAGCGCTGCTGGGCGAGTGGGCGGGGACCGCGGACGGCCACGGTTCGCCGCGCGTTTTCGGGGGATTCTCCTTTCTGGCCGCGCCGCAGTCCGCGTCGTCCTGGGAGGGCTTTCCGGCGGCGCGTTTCGTTCTTCCCCGGGTCCTGCTTCGAGGGGGACCCGACGGGTGTGAGCTTTGGGTGCAGCGACTCGTGGCTGCGGACGAGGTGGACGACGAGGGGGTCGAGGGAGAGCTGGATCGGCTCGTGCGGGAGCTCGACGGGATCCCGGTCCCGCCGAGAGTCCTGGTGCCGCGAGCGTCCGAGGTCCTCACCGAGCGAAACGGAGAGGAACGCGAGGCCTGGGCCGCGGCGGTCTCGGCCGTGCTCGAAGCGGTCCGGGTCGGTGAGCTCGAGAAGGCGGTGCTGGCACGAATTCAGGATCTCGAGCTGGACCGCGCACCGGCGGTGGGCGATCTCATCCGCTTTCTTCGACACGAGAACCCTCGTGCCCATGTGTTTCTCTTCGACTTCGCCCCCGGCGGGACGCTCTTCGGGGCGGCCCCCGAGGTTCTGGCGGAGCTGAGGGGAGGGCGACTCCATGCGACCGCGGTGGCCGGATCGGCCGCCCGGGGGGACGACGACGAGTCGGATCGACGCCAGGCGGACTCGCTTCTCGCGTCGAAGAAGGACCGGGCGGAACACCGGATGACCGTCGACGAGATGCGCGATGTCCTGACCGACCGGGTGACTGGCCTGCAGGTGGCGGATGACCCTCGGATCCTGCCGCTGGCCCGGATCCAGCACCTGGAGTCCCCGATCGAGGGCGCGGTCCGGGAGGGCGAAGACGTTCTCACGCTCGTGGCCGCGCTCCACCCGACTCCCGCCGTGTGCGGCCGGCCCCGCGAGGCCGCGCTGCGGCTGATCCGGGCCCGCGAGCCCTTTGCCCGCGGCTGGTACGCGGGGCCGGTGGGGTGGTTCGATCTGCGGGGCGAGGGGGACTTCGTGCCGGCGCTTCGGGTGGGCGTCGGGTACGGGCGACGGTGGCGGCTCTTTGCCGGCGCCGGAATCGTCGAGGGCTCCGACCCGGAGCTCGAGTGGGAGGAGACGGCGCTCAAGTTCGAGCCCGCGCTCCGAGCCCTCCGGGCCGGAGCGGCCGCGCCGTGACGGACGAGGCGGCGGGCTCGCGGGATGCGTCGGTGCGCCGCGCCAATGAGCGCTGGGCCACCGTCCTGATTGACGAACTCGCTCGGGCCGGGCTCCGGGTGGTGGTCGTCGCCCCTGGCTCCCGCTCGTCGCCCCTGGTCTTCGCGGCGGCTCGCCACCCGGAGATTCGCACGCTGGTGCAGCTCGACGAGCGGTCGGCGGGCTTTCTCGCACTGGGCGTCGGAAAGGCCACGGGGCGCCCGGCCGCCGTGATCACCACCTCGGGCACCGCGGTCGCGAACCTCCTGCCCGCCGTCGTCGAGGCCTCGCAGAGTGAGGCGCCGCTGCTCCTGCTCACCGCCGACCGGCCCCCGCGTTTGCGGGGGACCGATGCGAACCAGGCGATCGATCAGCCCGGCATCTTCGGCGGCTACACCCGACACGCCCAGGAGCTCTCGCCGGCCGGGCTGGACGACCGCACCCTCCGCCATCTGCGTGCCTCGGCCGCCCGGGCCATGAGCGAGGCGATCGGCGACCCCGGAGGCCCGGTTCACCTGAACCTGCCCTTCGAGAAGCCGCTCGAGCCCGGTCGGGACGGGTTCGATGGGTCGGGTGGGCGTGCGGATGGGCCCGAGGCCGGGCCCACCTCGGCGCCGGACCCGTTGGCCGAGACGGGTCGGGCCCGATCCGATGCTCGCCCGTGGACCGTCACGGAGCCCCGCCGGGCCCTCCCCTCCGAAGACGCGCTCGCCACCCTGGGAGCGGAGCTGGAGCGGGCTCGTCGCCCCCTTCTGATCGCGGGCCGGCTCCCCCACCCGGAGTCGGCGGGGCCAGCACTCGTCTCGCTCGCCCGCACGCTTGGAGTCCCCCTTCTGGCCGACGCCCTCTCCGGGGCCCGGTTCGAGCCCCGGGGGGGGGCGATCGGGGGCTACGACCTGGCGCTCGGGTCTTCGGCGCTGCGCGAGCGGCTGCGCCCCGACCTGGTGCTGCGCTTCGGCGCGTCACCCACCTCGGCCCGGCTCCTGGCCGTTCTCGAGGAGCTGCACGAGGTGCCCGGGGTGGTGGTGGACGGTGGGGGGCGCTGGAAGGATCACCTTGGTGCGGCGGGCCGGATGCTCCACGGCGATCCCACACGAGTGGCGCAGGCCCTGGAGACGGCCTGGACCCGCAGGGCGACCCGGCCCCACAGCTCAGCGCCCGGCACCGCACCCACCCACGATCCTGCCTCTGCCCATGGAAGCGCACCCGGCGCCGTCGCCACCTCGGGTTGGCTCGACGCATGGCGGCGGGTGGATCTCCGGGTGGGGGAACTCGCCGAGAAGGGCCTCCATGAACACCCCTGCGAGGGGTCGGTGCTCGCCGAGGTGGTGCGCCGGGTGCCCGAGGACGAGGTGCTCTTCGTGTCGAGCTCGATGCCGATCCGCGACCTCGACGCCTTCGGGCTGCCCTCGCTCCGGGCCGATCGGTCCCGGCCGTTGCTCGTGCTGGGCAACCGGGGGGCGAGCGGAATCGACGGGATCGTGTCGACGGCGATCGGAGCCGGAGTGGGACGCGGCCGGCCGGTCACGGCGGTGGTGGGCGATCTGGCGCTCATCCACGACATGAACGGCCTCGTCGCGCTCCAGGCGTCGCGGGTCCGGCTGACGCTGGTGGTGATCAACAACGATGGGGGCGGGATCTTCCACCTGCTTCCGGTTCGGGAAATGGAGCCCGAGTTCACCCGCTTCTTCGCGACCCCGCACGGACTCGAGCCCGGCCGGGTCGCCGCTCTGCACGGGCTCCGGCACCGGAGGGTGTCTCTTGTGACCGAAGCGACCGAGCGGCGAGCGGGGATCGCGGACCTTCGGGACGCCCTCGACGAGGCCCACGGGGGCACGACGTCCACCCTGATCGAGGTGCGTACCGATCGGGAAATGAACCGTCGGGCCCGGACCGAGGTATTCGATGCGGTCCGCCATGGCCTGGAGTCCGGCGGCAGACTGGACGAAACGGCGTAGAGGATCCAGACTGTCACCGACCGCCGCATGTCAGATTCGCAGACCCGCACACCCACGACGATGAGGATGCATGTCGAAGCCCGATTGGAAGGAAGTCAAAGCGTACACCGATATCACCTATCATCAGGCCGACGGGGTGGCCCGGATCGCCTTCAACCGTCCCGAGGTCAGAAACGCCTTTCGGCCGGAGACCCTCCTGGAGCTTCAGGAGGCCTTTCGCGACGCGGGTGAGAATCCCGGGATCGGGGTGGTTCTTCTCACCGGAAACGGACCGGCGAAGGATGGGAAGTATGCCTTCTGCTCCGGAGGGGACCAGCGGGTCCGCGGGGACGAGGGGTACGTCGGGGGCGACGGAATGCCCCGGCTGAACGTCCTGGAGCTGCAGCGCTACATCCGGAGCATGCCGAAGCCCGTGATCGCCCTGGTGGCCGGCTACGCCATCGGCGGCGGGCATGTTCTGCACGTGATCTGTGATCTCACGATCGCGGCGGACAACGCCGTCTTCGGCCAGACCGGCCCGAAGGTGGGGAGCTTCGATGGAGGGTTCGGGGCCTCGTACCTGGCCTCGATCATCGGACAGAAGAAGGCGCGTGAGATCTGGTACCTGTGCCGCCAGTACGGAGCCGAGGAAGCTCGCGAGATGGGGCTGGCCAACGCCGTGGTCCCGGTCGACGAACTCGAGGCCGAAGGGTGGAAGTGGGCGCAGGAGATCCTCGAGAAGAGCCCGCTGTCGATTCGACTTCTCAAGAGCTCCTTCAACGCCGCGGTCGACGGTCAGGCCGGGATTCAGGAGCTGGCGGGCAATGCGACCCTGCTGTTCTACATGACCGAGCAGGCGCAGGAGGCCAAGAACGCCTACCTCGAGAAGCGGAAGCCGGATTTCCGGAAGTATCCCTGGCTGCCGTGGTGACTCGATGCCTCCCGCGGGATCCTCGCTGGCGATGACCGCTTCGGCGCACGAGATCGGAGCGGTCCGCGCATGGCTGCTGGCCATTCGACCCCGGACGCTGCCGGCGGCCGTGGCCCCGGTCGTCGTGGGCACGGGGATGGCGTCGGCGCGCGGGGTGGCCGATCCATGGCCCGCGATCGCGGCGCTCGTGGGTGCGCTCCTCCTTCAGATTGCCACGAACCTGGCGAACGATTACTTCGACTTCGTGAAGGGGAGCGATACCGAGGAGCGAATCGGTCCGGTGCGGGTGGTGCAGGCGGGGATTCTCTCGCCCGCGGCGGTCCGGAGGGCGACCGCGCTGACGCTGGCGCTGGCCGCCACGGTGGGCGCCTACCTGGTGTGGGTCGGGGGGATTCCGATCCTCGTGATCGGTCTGGCCGCGCTCCTCTGCGCGGTTGCCTACACCGGCGGGCCCTTTCCGCTGGCCTACCACGGGCTCGGTGATCTCTTCGTTTTCGTCTTCTTCGGCCCCGTCGCGGTGGCGGGGACCTACTGGGTCCAGGCGCGCAGCTTCGATCCGGACCTGTTGCTGGCGGGGGCGGGCATCGGGGCGTTGATCACCGCGATCCTGGTCGTGAACAATCTGCGGGACCGGAAGACCGATGCCGAGACCGGCAAGCGGACGCTGGCGGTGCGCCTTGGGGACACGGGGAGCCAGGTCCAGTATGTCGGGCTCGTGGGTGTCGGGCTGCTGGCTCCAATGGTTGGTGTGTTTGCCTTCGGATGGCACCTCTGGACACTGGGGGCCCTGGGAGTGGTAGTGCTGCTGGGCCGCCCGCTCTCGAGAGTCCTGACCTTCCTGGACCCGATCGAACTCAACCCCGCACTTGGCGAGACCGCGCGCGCCGTCGCGTGGTATGGAGGCCTTCTGGCGGCCGGCTTCGTGCTGGGCGCCGGGTGGGGTGGGGGAGCGCACTGATGTCGGCGGAGCGACCCTCCGAGGCGGTCACCCGGGGCATGGTGGAGCTCGCGGCCAACCACTTTCGTGCACTCGGGGTGGAGCCGGGTCGTCGCATCGCGCTGCAGGTCGAGCCGAACGCTGCCGGGGTCGCTGCGATTCTCGGCGCATCGCTTACGGGTGCCACCGTCAGTCCACTCAACCCGGCGTGGACCCACGAGGAAACCCTTCGAGTCTTGAAGGCTTTCCGCCCTGGAGTCCTCATCGCGGCGAGCGACACCCACGCGCCCCAGGGCCTCGATGTCGGGGTGCGAGTCGTACCGATCGAGCGGGTGGGCCGGGGTGCGGGGCGCGCCGGTGAGGACTCGGGTGCCTCGGGTCTGCCCACCTGGGTGCTCTGGACGTCGGGAACGTCGGGGCGGGCGCCGCGGGGGGTCGTCTGCTGCCATCGAGCGTTCGAGGCGTCGGCCCGCTCGATCGCCGAACGTCTGCGCCTGAGCCCGTCGGACCGATGGCTCTGCACCCTCTCTCCGGCGCACGTCGGGGGGCTCGCGCTGATCCTGCGGGCGGTGACCCTTCGAAGCGAGCTGCACGCGCCCGGCCCGTTCCGGGTCGAAGTGGTGTCGGAGGCGCTGGACCGGGACGGGATCACTCATGCGTCGCTCGTCCCGACCCAGCTGCGTCGACTCCTCGAGTTGCGACGTGACCGGCCCGTTCCCCCTTCGCTCCGGTGCCTCCTGGTGGGGGGGGCGGCTCCCGCTTCCGGGCTCATCGAAGAGGCGGTGGAGCGGGGCTATCCCGTCGCGCTGACCTGGGGCATGACCGAGGCGGCCTCGCAGGTCGCGACGGCCGAGGTGGAGCGGGTGCGTAGAAAGCCCGGGTCGGTGGGTCCCCCGCTCGACGGGGTCGAACTGAGGGTCGTACCGGAGGCGACACCGATTCTCGGGGAGGGAAATCCGGGAGGCGAGCTCTTCGTCCGGAGCCCCACCCTCGCCGAGGGCATCTTTCGGGGACCGGACGACGCACCTGCCCCGCTCACCGACGACGAAGGCTGGTACCGGACGGGAGACCTGGGGCGCCTCGATGTCGAGGGGGATCTCTGGATCGTGGGGCGCTCGTCGGACCGGATCATCACCGGTGGCGTGAACGTCTCACCGGGGGAGGTCGAAGCCGGGATCGCGAAGCACCCCGCGATCCGCGAGGTCGCCGTACTGGGCCTCCCCGATCCCGAGTGGGGTGAGCGGGTCGTGGCCGTTGCGGTGCTCCGGCCGGGTGCCGTTGAGCCCACGCTCGAGGATCTGCGCCGTTTCGTCGAGAGCAGCCTGGCTCCCCCGAAGCGTCCGCGCGAGATCCGGTACCTGGATCGACTGCCCCGAAACGCGAATGGCAAGGTGGATCGGTCGGCGCTTCGGGACCGACTGATCGGCGGGTCCTGACGAGCCCCGACGCCCGGTGGCGACTCCGGGCCCGAGCCCGGTGGGGCCCCGCGCACGAGTCGAGCGGAAACTCGCCGCCCCCTTCCCCCGGGCTCCGCGCCTCGTACCTTGAGAGGCTGCAGGGCGAACCGTCGAGGGACGGCCGCCCATTCGAGGGATCCGTCGCACGATCACGCACCCGAACCCTGAAGCCCAGAAGACCCGGGATCACGCAATGAACCTGTTCGAAGAGTACCGCTGGCGGGGAATGCTCCACGATGCCACCGAGGGGGCCGAGGAGGCCTTCTCGGCCGGGCGCCAGGCCGCGTACGTGGGGTTCGACCCGACGGCCGCCTCTCTGCATGTGGGGCACCTGCTTCCCATCATGGGGCTGGTGCACCTGCAGCGCGCGGGGCACACTCCGATCGCGCTCGTCGGTGGGGGCACGGGGCTGATCGGAGATCCTTCGGGGAAGACCGCGGAGCGACAGCTGCTCAGCCGCGAGGAGTCGGTCGCCAACGCCGAGGCGGTTCGCGACCAGCTCGAATCCTTCCTGCACTTCGACGGGGTGCCGAATCCGGCCGAGATGGTCAACAACCTCGAGTGGCTCGGGGCGATGGACGTGATCAGCTTCCTGCGCGATGTGGGGAAGCACTTTCCCGTCAACGTCATGCTCCGCAAGGAAACGGTCCGTCGTCGCCTCGAGGACGAGGCCACCGGGATCTCCTACACCGAATTCTCATATCTCCTGCTTCAGTCCTACGACTTCCTTCGCCTCTTTCAGGACCGGGCGTGCCGTTTCCAGTTCGGTGGGAGTGACCAGTGGGGCAACATCACCGGAGGGATCGACCTGGTGCGGCGGGTGACCTCGGAAAAGGCCTACGGGGCGGTCTTCCCCCTGATCACCACTGCCTCCGGGGTGAAGTTCGGGAAGACCGAGGCCGGAGCGGTCTGGCTCGACCCAAAGCGTACCTCTCCCTACCGCTTCTACCAGTTCTGGGTGAACACGGACGACGGGGACGTGGGCCGCTACCTTCGGTACTTCACGCTCCTGACCCGCGAAGAGATCGAGGCGCTCGACCGCCGGGTCGAGGACGCCCCGCATCGGCGCGAGGCCCAACGGAGACTCGCCGACGAGGTCACCCGGGCGGTTCACGGTGAGGAGGGGCTGGATCGGGCCCGGCGGGCCACCGAGGTCCTCTTCGGGGGCGCAGAGCTGGAAGGTCTGGAGGCCGGCGAGATCGCCGATATCTTCGCCGACGTGCCCTCGAGCTCGGTGGCCCCCGACGCCATGAGCGGGGGAGGGGTGGGGATCGTGGATCTGCTCGCCGAGTCCGGACTGACCTCCTCGAAGGGCGAGGCTCGGCGCTCCGTCGACCAGGGAGGGATCTACCTGAACAATGTCCGGGTCACGGACCCCGCGCGGGTCCTGACGGTCAACGATGCGGTCGAGGGACGGTTCCTGGTGCTGCGAAAGGGAAAGCGGAAGTACCACCTGGTGGTGGTCGAGGGCTGACGGGAGCCGGTCGGCGGGACCCCGGTACGACTGCGGGCGACTGCGGGAATGGAATGCCCGGCCCCTGCGCCTCGGCTCAGCCCCGTACGCGGGCCAGCTCGGCGCTGTACAGCTGCCAGATGCCGGGTCGCACGGGCACGTAGAGCCATTCGTGGGGGGCTTCGGACGTGCGGCTCACGAAGAGGGGGACCGCATTGAATGCGCCCACGCGGATGAGGTCGGCGCAGTCGAGCTCACGCTCCCCACCCGACCGCAGGAAATCTCTCTCCTCGAATTCGACGGGCTCGTCCTGGACGAACCAGCCTTCGCCCTCCGCGTAGTTGCCCGGAAAGACCACGGCTGCGCCTCCGGCCTCCTCGAGGGGAATCCGATCGGCTCCCACCAGCGTCCGGCCGTCGGCCGTGCGGTAGACGGTGACCGACTCCCCCGTCGCCAGGCAGAGCGTCACCGGGGTGCCGGCGGGGGCGGGCGCCTCCTCGGCCGGAGTCTCGGCCACGGGGCGAGCCACCTCGCCTCGCTGGATCGGGGCCTGGGCGCGGGTCGGTTGGGTGACCTGACGCTCCCCCCCGAAGGAGAATCCCCACGAGACCGACGCGCCCCAGGACTCACGGAGTTGCGGACCGTTCAGTGCGGAGTGGGCCGGAACCAGGAGTTCGGCCTGAAGGCGGTTGCCCCGGAGCGCACCCTCTGCGAAGTAGACATTTACACCCACCGGGACCCGGACCCGAGTGCCCCCGCTCGCCAGGCTGAAGTGCAGGGGCGAGACGAAGGGGTCCAGGCCGGCGTCCGCTCCCGAGATATCGGACTGACGCGTGTATTCGACCCGCAGGGAGCCGCCCATCCAGTCGTTGAACCGGTACTGCATGAAGACGTTGGCGTTGAACAGGTGGCCGGGTGCCCACTCCCGGTCGTTCTCGCCCAGGTAGTAGCGTCCACCCGCCTGGAATCCCACCGTGCCGTACTCGTTCTCGGTCACCAGTGTGGCGCTCGGCAGCAGAGCCGGGGTGCCGGCTCCCGACTGGAGTGCGTAGGGGAGAATCGACTCGCCTCCTCCGGTCAGAACACCGCGCTGATCCGCCGGACCCGTCGGGATGGAGACGCCGGCCGTGACGTGTGCACGCACCGGCCAGATGTCATGCAGCCCGAAGAGCGAATAGACCTCGACATCGCCCAACCCCGAAGTCGAGGTGGTGGTGATCGAGTTGTTGTTCGCGAGTTGTACCTCGGACCGGACGACGGGAATCCGGGTCATGAGCGAGAGCCAGGAGGCCACCCCGTACGAAACCTCGGCCACGGCGGTCTGCCGCTCGGCGGACAGCGGGGCGTAGTCCCAGTCCTGAAGCACCACGACCGGCGCGATCTCTTCGCGTCCGATCACCAGGTCCTGGAAGGAGTGGTGGGTGACCTGGAACCGGGCGTTGAGCACGCCGGCGGGCGCCAGTCGATCCGCCACGACTCCCGCGGGCGCATGACTGTCGGGGCGAGGCGACCAGTCGGACGTGGCCACCTGAGCGGCCAGGGGGGTCGACGGTACGATCAACGCGAACGCCAGAAGTCCTGTCAGACTCGAGCGAATCATGGGCCATCCTCCGCGGGTCATGGGGCATCACCGAACGCCTTCAATGTACGTTCCCGTGGGGAAAAGCAAAACATGCGGATCCCGGACCGGGTGCGGGCACCTGTCGGGGTCAGAGGGGTTTCGGGGCACTCGGGCCGGTGATGTCCACCGGGGTTCCCGGCCAGAGGCGGCGCAATCGAGAGGAGTGGCGGATGGGTGGAGCGGGGCTGGACTACGACCTGATCGTGATCGGCGCGGGGCACAATGCGCTCGTGGCGGCGGCGTACGCTGCGGCGGCCGGTCGACGGGTCTGCGTCGTCGAGCGCCGTCGCAGTGTGGGGGGCGCCGTGTCGACGGCCGAGATCGTACCGGGCTACCGATTCGACCTGGGGGGCAGCGCGCATATCCTGATCCGCCTGACGCCGATCGTCGAGGAGCTCGAACTCGAGAAGCACGGGCTCGAGTACCTCGACGTCGACCCCCTCTTCTTCGCGCCCTTCGAGGACGGACAGGCCCTCTTCTTCCATCGCGACGAGGAGCGCACCGCGGCCGGGCTCGAAGCGCAGTTTCCCGGGGAGGGAGAGGCCTATCTCCGCTTTCTGGACGCCTGGCGCCCCTTTGCCCGAACGGTGCGAGACGCGTTTCTGGCCGTCCCCTCTCCGTGGGAGCTCGGCAAGAAGTTCGTCTTCCGGCGCTCCGGGTCCGACTGGAAGAAGATGCTGCAGCACATCTTCCGGCCCTACGGAGAGATCGTCGACGAGTATTTCACCGAGGAGCGGGTCAAGACCCCGCTCGTCTGGATGGCGGCGCAGTCGGGCCCGCCCCCGACCGAGCCCCTCTCGGCCCCCTTTCTCCTCTGGCACCCCCTGTATCACGAGGGAGGGATCGCCCGGCCCCGCGGGGGATCGGGGGCGCTCTCGCAGGCGTTGGCCCGGAAGATCCTCTCGCACGGGGGGACGATTCACACCGGGACCCCGGTCACCCGGATCCTCATGGAGGGCGACCGCGCCGTCGGGGTCGAGATCGCCGCGGTCGACAGCGGCAACCGACCCCGGCCCGACGACGACTCCCGGTTCCGGACCACCCCCGGCGCCGACGGGTGGGCGGCCCCGTCGGCGGCCGAGATCGCCGACGCCCCCCGCGAGACCATCACCGCCCGTGCCGTCCTCTCCGGAACGCACGCCCTCGAGACCCTCACCCGGCTCCTGCCCGAAGAACACCGTCCGCCGGGGGCGGACGGCATGCGGGTGGGCAACGGGTTCGGCGCCATCCTTCGCCTGGCCCTCGACGGCCCCATCCGGTACACGGCGCACCCGGGTCCGGAGGCGCGGATCCCCCTCCAGCTGCTCTGCCGCGACCGCCGACAGATCCAGACCGCGTACGGGGACTTCCTGCGCGGAGAGCCCTCCCGGGACCCACCGATCGTGGCCATGTCCTTCTCGGCGGTCGACGACACCCTGGCCCCCCCGGGGCACGAGGTGCTCTGGCTCTGGGCGCAGTACTACCCCTGTGAGCTCGCGAGCGGGAGCTGGGACCAGATCGCGGAGCGCGAGGCCGACCGGATCCTGGACACCTTCGAGCGGTATGCTCCGGGAACACGCGACCGGGTGGTCGGCAGCCTCTTCCAGCACCCGCGATGGCTCGAGCGCGAACTCTCGCTTCCCGGGGGCAACGTGATGCATCTGGAGATGGGAATGGATCAGATGTTCGCCCTGCGGCCCCTGCTGGGGATGTCGGGCTATCGGTCTCATCGGAAGGGACTCTATCTGACCGGGGCGAGCACGCACCCGGGCGGGGGAATCATGGGCGCGTCGGGCCGAAACGCGGCCCGGGTCGTCCTGAAGGATCTGGATCGGAAAAGGGTCTGAGATGAGTTACCTGCAGTTCCACCTGATCTTCATCATCCCGCCGATCCTCCTTCTGGCGGCGGGCGCCCCGCGCATACGGGCCCGCCTGGGTCGGCGCGGCTTCATCTCCCTGGCGCTGATTCCACCGATCGCCCTGGCGTACACGACGCCCTGGGACAACTACCTGGTCTACCGCGAGATCTGGTGGTACGGACTCGACCGGGTGATGGGCACGATCGGGTACGTGCCGATCGAGGAGTACATGTTCTTCATTCTGCAGCCGCTGCTCACGGGGCTGTTCACCCTGCACGTGCTGGCCCGGCGGCGCGGGGCCGAAGAGGCTGGGCTGCGTTCGATTCCGGGGCTCCGGCTCGAACCCCCGCTCCCCACCGGCTGGGGGCCTCGAATCCTGACCGCTCTGCCCTGGTTCGGTCTCGCGGCCCTGGGGGCCTGGTGTCTGACGATGCCGTCGGGCCTCTACATGGGCCTCATCCTGGCGTGGGCGGCTCCGGTCATCGGGTTCATGTGGCTCTTCGACGGGGGCAGACTCTGGAGCTACGTGCACGTGATGGGGCTCGCGGTGGCGATCCCGACGGTCTATCTCTGGGTCGCCGACGCGGTGGCGATCCGACTCGGAATCTGGGAGATCTCGGCGGAGTACACCTTCGGCTGGAACCCCTTCGGTCTCCCGGTCGAGGAGGCCACCTTCTTCCTGATCACCAACGTCCTGGTGGTGGTCGGCACGATGCTCTTCACCCTTCCCGGCCTGCCCGAGTCCACCCGGGATCCCGCCGGATCCGGACCCTGACCGCTTGGCGCCCTTCGGGCGACGCACTTATCTTTCGGTACACGACTAAACGGAGTGGTACCCATGGCGAATGCGACAACGCGTAACTGGCTCATCACGCTGCCCCTGATGGCAGCGATCGTGGGCGTCGGAGTCTGGCTCTGGACCCAGGGAGAAAGCAGTGCGTCTCCCGTGAGCGGTGCGGAGGGACCGGCGGAGATGGCGCTGGTTCAGGATCCCGACCGTCAGCCGATCCCCCTCGACTACGACGGACCGATCCAGATGACGGTCTACCAGTCTCCGACCTGCGGGTGCTGCGGCCTGTGGGTCGAGCACGTCGAGGAGCACGGCTTCGAGGTCGAGGCGCACATGACGCAGGACATGATGACGGTCAAGGAGGGCTTTGCGGTCCCCGATCGCCTGGCGTCCTGTCATACCGCGGTGGTCGAAGGATACGTGGTCGAGGGTCACGTGCCCGCCGAGGACATCCGCCGGCTCCTGGCCGAGGTGCCGGACGCCCGCGGCCTGACCGTGCCAGGCATGCCCGTCGGGTCTCCGGGGATGGAGATGGGGGACCGCGTCGACCGTTACGACGTGCTCCTCTTCAACGCCGAGGGAGAGACCCGCGTCTGGAGCAGCTACGGGGAGACCTGAGTCCCGAGATTCGGTTCCCGGTCCCGAGCGTCAGTCTCGGTCGTCGGGCAGCCGCGCCGCGGGGGCTCGCAGGAGCTCGGGCGGAATTCCGAAGCCCTCGGTGAGCGCCACGGCGTCGTCCTTGAGTTCCCCGCAGAGCTGATTGACGAGCGACCGGATCGCACGTGACTGCGACCCCTCCATGTACCCGGTTTCGAGGAACCACGCACGGTCTTCTTCGAGACGAGAGAGCGCCCACAGCTCCATCAGGCGGGTGAGGACTCCGGTCACCTCGGGGTCCGGGGCGGCCTCCACGGCCCTCCGGAATTCTTCCAGGACTCGCCGTTCGGCGTGGGCCCGGGCCAGACTCACCAGGTGGTCCTGGCATTCGTTCATGGCGTGAAAGGAGTCCATCCCGTCGTCGATGCGGGACTTGAGCCGGCGTGCCACCGACTGCAGGAGCCGCTGCTCGCGGAACTGCATCGCGTCGAGGTGGGTCTCGGGGTCGCGCAGGTGGTCCTCGGCGGAGCGCCGGGAGCGCACGGGGTTCCGGCGGTGGACCTCGGTACCCGCACGGTCCGCCAGCACCCGGACCATTCCCCGAAGGCTCAGGTCGCCCATCTCTTCGCGGTAGCGGGAGAGGAGCCCCCGGGCGACCAGCTGGAGGAGGACCACGTTGGCCCCCTCGAAGGTGGTGAAGACGTCGGTGTCGTCCCTCAGTTCGCCGAAGCGGTTTTCGGCCAGGTATCCCCGGCCACCGCAGGCCTCCCGCGACGACTGGATGGTGTCGACGGCGTGGCGCGATGCGAGCGCCTTGAGCGCCGCGGCCTCCACTTCGACCCGTGAGCGCAGTGCCTCGTCGTCGGTCGAGGCACCGTAGTCGTCGATGAGCGCCTGGGTGGTGAAGTGCAGCGCATAGCACTCCGCCAGCCGCGGCAGGAGAAGGCGCTGCTGCGTCAGGTAGTCGAGGATCGGGACCTCGTCCTCGCCCGAGGGGCCGAACTGGCGCCGCTGCGAGGAGTAGCGGAGGGCGATCGAGAGCGCCGTCTTCGACGCCGAGATCGCCGCGGCCCCGATCGAGATCCGTCCGGTCACCAGGGTCCCGAGCATGGTGAAGAACCGTCGGCCCGGGGAGTTGATCGGGCTCTCGTAGCGCCCCTCTTCGGTCACCGTACCGAAGCGATCGAGGAGGTGGTCGCGCGGGATCCGCACCCGATCGAAGGAGAGGCGCCCGTTGTCGACGCCGTGGAGCCCGATCTTCTCACCGCAGTCCTCGATGGTGATGCCGGGTAGCAGGGCGCCCTCGTCGTCGCGGATCGGCACCATGAAGGCGTGCACGCCGTGCTCCTCGCCATCGACCTCGAGCTGACCGAAGACGGTGGCCATGCGCCCGTGGAGGGCGGCGTTTCCGATCCAGTCCTTGCGGGCACGGCGGTGCGGGGTGTGGACCTCGAACTGGTCCTCGTCGGGAAGATAGCGGACCCGTGTCTGCAGTTCCCGCACGTTCGAGCCATGGTCCATCTCGGTCATGGCGTAGCACCCGGGCAGGTCGAGTGACCCGATCGAAGAGAGCCAGCGCTCGTGATGCACCTCGGTTCCCAGCTGCTGCACGCTTCCCCCGAAGAGCCCGAACTGGACCCCGTACTTCACGAGCAGGCTCAGGTCTCCGAGGGCCAGCGTTTCGAAGAGTGCGATCGAGCCGGGCACGTTGCCTTCGCCCCCGAAGGTCTCGGGCTGTGCGACCCTGCCGAGTCCGGCATCCGCCAGATCCTGGAGTCGCTCGAGCACATGCTCCCGCCGCTCACGCGTCGAAGCGCCCACGGGGACCACGAACTCGTGGCGGGTGATGAGGGCCAGCACCCGCGCCCGGATTTCGGCGTGAGGGCCCGCCAGGTAGGTCCGCAGCGTCTCGACGGGAAAGCTGGGCTCCGGGATCTCCGGCGGCGAAGGGGGCGCCGGCGACGCCTCCGGGGCCAGAAGGGCCCGGGTGGCCTCCCCTCCGAGGACGCCGAGCAGCTCCTCGACCGCTTCGAGGGTCCGCAGGCTCGACGCACTCTCCCACCGCGATCCCTCGGCACTGCGCCGTCGGGCCATGGCCGCCCCCAGCGAGGCCAGCGAGCGACGTTCGGCGTCGGGCAATTCGCTCGCCAGCTCACGGATCCGGTCGCGGAGTTCGGCCAGCTCCACCGAGGTGGGCGGATGCTCGGGGTGGAGCCAGCTCTCCAGGATCACCCAGGAGTCTGCCGGAATGCCCCCGGACGCGGCGAGCCGGCTGCGAATCTCGGTGATCTCTTCGAGCGAGAGCGCTCCGTCGGCCCAGGCCACGTAGATCATGGGCAGGTACGGCATGAGTTCGGGATCGTCACCCGGCCAGGGATGAGCGGTGGGGATCGGCGAGGGGCTGGCGGAACTCGGCGATGACATGGAATCTCCTCGGACTCTGGCGGTCGGGTGCGTCGCGGCCCTGAACAGTACGGCGCATCGATCCCGACGTTCCCTGCCCGTCGTCGATCGTGAGGGACTTGACCCGGCCCGCAGACTTCCCCCACCATGAAGCCCTCTGAACCCGACCTACGTTCCCCGAACCCAGGCTGACGCCGTGCCTACGGATTCCCCGCTCGTCGCCGTGATCATGGGCTCCCGTTCCGATTGGGAGACCATGTCCCAGGCGGTGGAGACCCTCGAAGCTCTCGAGATTCCGCTGGAGACCAGAGTTGTCTCGGCGCACCGGACCCCGGACCTGCTCCATGAATTCGCCGGCGCCGCCGAGGGGCGAGGGATCGAAGTCATCATCGCCGGGGCCGGGGGGGCCGCGCACCTGCCGGGGATGGTGGCGGCGAAGACCGTGCTGCCGGTCCTCGGCGTGCCGGTGCAGTCCCGGGCGCTGAACGGGATGGACTCTCTTCTCTCGATCGTCCAGATGCCGGCGGGCGTCCCCGTGGGGACTCTCGCGATTGGCCGCGCCGGGGCGATCAACGCGGCGCTCCTTGCGGCTTCGATCCTGGGAGTGGCGCACCCCGAGATCCGGGAGCGGCTCCGGGACTACCGCGAGGCCCGCACCCGGGCGGTCCTGAAGGATCCGGATCCGTCCATCCCTCCCGCATCCTGATGGGGCTCGAGACCATGAGTCGGGAACGACAGGGCTCCGATGTGCGTCGCTCGGTGCGGGTCGGGATCATCGGAGGGGGCCAGCTGGGACGGATGATGGCGCTCGCGGGGATCCCCCTGGGGCTCCGTTTCCGATTCCTGGAACCGAACGAGGATCCGCCGTGCGCCTCGGTCGGAGAGGTGGTGCGGGGGGCCTACGACGACCCCGACGCCCTGGACCGCTTCAGCGACGGGGTGGACGTGATCACCTACGAGTTCGAGAACGTCCCGGTCGACTCCGCGAAGCGCCTGTCCGAGCGCGTCCCCGTGTATCCGCCCCCCATGGCGCTCGAGGTCGCGCAGGACCGGCTGGTCGAGAAGGAGACCTTCCGGGCGCTGGACATCGGGACCGCGCCGTACCGGAAGGTGGACACCCGCGAGGAGTTGGATCGGGCGGTCGAGGAGCTGGGACTTCCGGCCGTGCTCAAGACCCGGAGGCTCGGGTACGACGGGAAGGGGCAGGCCGTCCTCGAGGACGCGGACTCGGTTGCCGTGGCGTGGGAGCGCCTCGGGGGCCGCCCCCTGATTGTCGAGTCCTTCGTGGACTTCGCCCGTGAGCTTTCCTGCCTGGCCGTTCGCAGCCGCTCGGGCGAGCTGCGCGTCTACCCCCTCGTCGAGAACATGCACACCGACGGGATCCTTCGGGAAAGCCGGGCACCCGCCCCCGGGATCACCGCGGAGCGAGCGCGCGAAGCGGCCGCGCTGGTGGAGCGGCTCCTCGATCACCTCGATTACGTCGGGGTCCTGGCCGTGGAGTTCTTCGAGACCGATGACGGTCTCCTCGCGAACGAGATGGCACCCAGGGTCCACAACTCGGGCCATTGGTCGCAGGACGGAGGAGGGGTGTCCCAATTCGAGAATCACATTCGTGCGATCCTGGGACTGCCGCTCGGAGATCCCCGGCCGACCGGCTGGGCGGGGATGGTCAATCTGATCGGGGGGATCCCATCGAGGGGAGAGTCGCTGGGAGCCGGCGGGGCCAGGCTTCACCTCTACGGAAAGGAGCCCCGGCCCGGACGCAAGCTGGGCCACCTGAACGTTCGCGCCGACACGCTCGAGGGGTTGGAGAGACGGCTGGCGGAGCTCGGAGAGATCGCGGCGCGCCACGGAGAGGGGTGACGGGCCGCGGTTTCGACCTGCGGCGTCAGAGCGTCAGGCCGCGCACTTCACACAGAGGCCATAAAGCACGAATTCGTGCCCCTCGAGCTCGAATCCCTCGGGGGTCACCGCCTTCAGGTTGCCCGGACAGCCCTCGACCTCGTAGACCTTGTCGCAGCTTCGGCAATGGAAGTGGTGGTGGTGGTCCTTTCCCGCGACCTCGTATCGGGGAGGTTCTCCGGGGAGCTCCACGATCTCGAGCCATCCATCTTCGTGCAGCGCCTTGATGTTCCGGTACACGGTCGCGATCCCGATCCCCGAAACCTCCTCCTGGGCCGATTCGTGGAGCTCTTGCGGGCTCAGGGGATGCCCCGCGTCGATCAGGGCCTTGCGGATGGCTCTGCGCTGCTTGGTCTCTCGCTGCATCAACTGCTCCCAGTCCGGTACGTGGTCGCTCCCGCGGGTGTCTGCCGATCGACCTCTATAGGGTAGGGTAGAGAGGGGAATCCCTCAAGATGGACGGACCCCGGAGGCGGGCTCGACGCCCTGTGACTCCGGCAGCGTTTCATCCTCGCAGACCGCACAGCCGTGGCCGGCTTCGGCCTTCACGGCGCAGTGGATCCTCGCATTCCAGATGAGCCCCGCGGCCACCGTGAGCGAGGCGGCGATCGTGGTGACCTCTTCGGGCACCGGATGGAACATGTGCATGAGCGAGGCGCCCCAGACGAGAAGCCCTGCGATGATGGGAAGTGCGGGGCGCATGTCCGCATGCCGGCCCAGCCCCGAAGCCAGGGCGACCGCGGCGAGGATCACGGTGATTCCCAGCAGCGCCCACTCGATCGCCTCGCTCGGCGCGAGAGTGGGGGCCAGCACGACGAAGATCGGCGTCACCGCGCAGTGAACCGCGCAGAGGAGTGGGGCGATGCTGGCCCAACCCCACGGGTGAGCAAAGAGGCGACGCATGGAAGGATCCCGGATCGGTCCGGAGGGACGATCGGCCGCTCCGGGGGTAATGATAACTGCTAACGATAAGTAACTATCATAAATTTCGGGGTTCGGGTCAAGGTGGATTTGCTGCGGACGATCGCCTCCGCGCGAATGACCCGTCCCGATCCCCCTCCCGTTGCGGGAGGTGGTGTGCTACCTTGGATGCAGGAAGTGAAAGAGATCATCGGGGTCCAGGGCATGTCCCCTGGACCTCTCGGACTACGGTGCCGTGGGCCCGACCCCCCGTCCTGAACGGGAGATACGGGCCCTCGGCATTTCGTCGCATCTGCAAGTGAGGCCCCATGCTGGATGAAATCAAGGCGCGCCTGGAAGCCGAGATCGAGACGCTCGCGCGGGAGCTCAATGTCGAGATTCCCGAGAAGATCTCGACGGCCGTGGAGCTCGGCGACCTCAAGGAGAACGCCGAGTACAAGGCGGCGCTCGAGCGCCAGTCCTTCGTTCAGGCGAGGATCGAACACCTCTCGAAGCGGATGTCGGAGCTCTCGAAGATCGATGTGACGGAGATGCCCTCGGACCGGGTTGGATTCGGCTCCAGGGTGACACTCTACGACTTCGACCTCGAAGAGGAGATGACGCTGACACTCGTCGCCGGCGACTTCATGGATCTGGACGCGGGTCACGTCTCGATGGCTTCGCCGATCGGAGCCGGACTGCTGGGCGCCCGCGAGGGCGAAGAGGTGAAGGTCACCCTGCCCCGTGGGGAGCGGCACTACGAGATCAGGAAGCTCGTGACGCTCCCGCAGCAGCTGGGTCTCGACTGACCCTTCGCCCCCGATGACCCGATCCCAGGCCGCGCTCGAGCTCGTCGACGTCGAGAAGGGCTACCAGGAGGGCGGACGGCGCCACACGGTCCTGTCCGACCTGAACCTGCGACTCGAGCCCGGTGACTTCATCGCGCTGCTGGGGCCGTCCGGTTCCGGAAAGTCGACCCTCCTGAACCTGATCAGCGGGATCGACGGACCGGACCGTGGTGAGATCCGGGTGGCGGGCGTCGATCTGCACGGTCTCTCGGAGCGTGACCGAACCCTCTTCCGTCGGGATCACGTGGGATTCGTCTTTCAGTTCTTCAACCTGATCCCCACGCTCACGGTCGAAGAGAACCTGCTCCTGCCCCTCGAGCTCGCCGGTCGCACCCGCGATGAAGACCGTGAGCGGGTACGCCGACTCCTCGGCCGCGTGGGGCTCGAGGATCGGGCGGGGGCCTGGCCGGATCGCCTCTCGGGCGGGGAGCAGCAGCGGGTCGCCGTGGCCCGATCCCTGGCGCACCAGCCGTCGCTCGTGCTGGCCGACGAGCCGACCGGGAACCTGGACCAGGCCACGGGCACGCGGGTCCTCGACCTTCTCGAGGAGCTGGTCCGGGACTCCGGGACCACCATGGTCATGGTGACCCACTCCGAGAACGCCGCGGCACGGGCGGACCGGATCTACGACCTGAATGCCGGGCGGCTCGAGCTGCGCGAACCCCGACCGGCCTGATTCCGGTGTCGCTCCAGTTTCGCGCCGGGTTCCGGCATCTGCTCCGGCATCCCTGGAACCTGCTCCTGCCCATCCTGGGCATCGCGCTCGGTGTGGCGGTCACCGTGGCGATCGACCTGGCGATCCAGTCGTCTCGTGAGGCCTTCCGCGTTTCCAGCGAGACCGTTGCGGGCCGCGCCACCCATCAGATCCAGGGGGGGGTCACCGGCGTGCCCGACTCGCTCCCCGCGCTCCTCCTGCGGGAGACGGGCGTGCGTGCCCTGGCCCCGGTGGTCGAGGGGTGGGGGAGTCACCCGTCGGAGCCCGACCGGCCCCTTCGGCTCCTCGGGATCGATCCCTTCTCGGAAGCTCCCTTCCGCCCCTACCTCGCGGGGGGGCCGGGCGCCGAGGTCGACGGAACGAGGCTCCTGACCGAGCGCGGGGCGGCGTTCGTGTCCCGCGCCACCGCCGACCGTCTGGGAGTGGCCGAGAACGACGCCTTCACCCTGCTCTTCGGTGGGGGCCTGGTCGAGCTTCGCCTGCTGGGAGTGCTCGAGCCCGAAGACGAGTGGAGTCGGCGCGGCCTTCGGGACCTGATCGTGGTCGACCTGTCCGAGGCGCAGGCGGTCCTCGGGCGAGGCGGGGAGCTCGACCGGATCGACCTGCTGCTCGACGAGGCGGTCGCCGACTCGGTCCTCGAGCGGATCCGTGCGGTCTTGCCTCCGGAGCTTCGGGTCGAGCCGGCGGGCAGCCGCGAACGCACGATGGAGGAGATGGTCCGGGCCTTCGACCTCAACCTGACGGCCCTCTCCCTGCTTGGTCTCGTCTTCGGCGTCTTCCTCATCTACAACACCATGACCTTCTCGGTCGTGCGCCGTCGCCGGCATTTCGGCACCCTGCGGGCCCTCGGCGTGACCCGGGGGGGCATCCTGAAGAGTGTGCTGGGCGAGGCCGCCTTCCTGGGGGTGGCCGGCTCGGTGGTGGGGGTGCTCCTGGGGATCCTGCTGGGCCGCGGCCTGGTCCGCCTGGTGACCCGCACGATCAACGACCTCTACTTCGTCGTGTCGGTCGAGGGGCTGGCGCTCCCCCCCGATGTCCTGTTGCGGGGAGGCCTTCTGGGGGTCGTCGCCACCCTCTTGGCGGCTCTCCCCCCGGCCTGGGAAGCGACCTCGGTCTCGGCCCGTGAGGCGCTTGCGCGCTCCACGGTCGAGACCCGGGTACGGGCCCTGATTCCGGTGGTCGCGGGGATCGGGGTGGGTCTGCTCGGTCTCGGGGGCGCGCTGATCCTGCTCACCGAACGTTCGCTGGGGGCGGCCTTCACGGGGCTCTTCGCAATCATCGTGGGCGCGGCCCTGGTCGTGCCGATCCTCACGATCGTACTCGTCGGGGTGCTGCGGCCCCTGCTGCGAAGGACCGTGGGCATCCTGGGCGCGATGGCGGCCCGTGGGGTGGTGACGGCCCTTTCGCGGACGGCGCCGGCGGTGGCCGCCCTGGTGATCGCGGTCTCGGTGACCGTGGGACTCGGCGTGATGATCCAGTCCTTTCGGGGGAGTGTGGTGCAGTGGCTCGATGTGACGCTTCAGGCCGATCTGTACGTGTCTGCTCCCGGGGGAGTCTCGGCTCGCGCCGAGGGGAGTCTTCCGGAGGGCCTCGACGAGCTGGCACGGGGGCTTCCGGGGGTGGTCGGGGTCAGTACCTACCGGGGCGCCGAGTTCGACTCCGACTACGGTCGCACGCGCCTGGTCGGGCTCGACCTCGATCCCCGGGGCGAGGACGCCTTCGACGTCCTGGAGCAGATGAGGGGGCTCACCGACGATGGCCTCTTCGAGCGGTTTCGGGCCGGCGACGGCGCCCTCATCTCGGAGCCCTTCGCCTTCCGGCACGACCTGTCGGCCGGCGATACCGTGCGCTTTGCCTCGGCGCGCGGACCGGCGGCCTTCCCGGTGCTGGCGGTGTTTCGGGACTATGGCGCCGAGATGGGCACGGTCATGATCGGGCGGGTGGCCTGGGATCGTGGCTGGGACGACCGACGGATCACCTCGCTCGGGATCTTCCTGGAGCCCGGGGCATCCGAGGATCCCGTCGAGGCCGGCCTGCGGAGCGGCTCGGGGAGCGAACTGCTCGAGGTGCGATCCAATCAGGAGCTCAGGCAACTCACGCTCGAGGTGTTCGACCGCACCTTCGAGGTGACCCGGGTGCTGCGGCTGCTCGCCTTCCTGGTGGCCTTCGTGGGCGTGCTGAGCGCGCTCATGGCGCTGCAGCTCGAACGTTCCCGCGAGCTCGGGGTTCTTCGGGCGAACGGAATGACGCCCGGACAGACCTGGGGTCTCGTGACGGCTCAGACCGGGCTCATGGGGCTCGTTTCCGGGATCCTCGCCCTCCCCCTCGGCCTTCTCATGGCGGTCATCATGATCCACGTGGTGAATCGACGGTCCTTCGGATGGACGCTCGAGATGACCGTGAGCCCCATGCTCCTGGCGCAGGCGGTGGGACTCGCGCTGGCCGGCGCCCTGCTCGCCGGGGTCTATCCCTCGTGGCGCATGGCCCGCACCTCACCGGCCGAGGCGCTGCGCGATGAATAGGGCGGCCTCGTTCGGCCTGCTCGCCGGACTGATTGCCCTGTTGGCCGTGGCGGTCTGGATCGTGGTCGATGGGCTCGGCGACGGCTCCGATACCCGCACCGACGTGCGCGCGGGACTCTCGGCGGCCGAGGCGCTCGCGGGCTCCGATACCGCGGGATTCGCCCGGGCCATGGCTCCTCGCCCCTTCGAGTTCCCGAGAGATCATGGCCCGCATCCCGACTACCGGACCGAGTGGTGGTACCTGACCGGAAACCTCGAGTCCGACGGGGGCCGACCCTTCGGCTTCCAGCTCACCTTCTTCCGGAGCGCGCTCAGCCCGACCACTCCGGACCGGCCGTCGGCCTGGAACACGAACCAGCTCTGGATGGCGCACTTCGCGCTGACCGACATCGAGGCCGGCAGCCACATCGTCGGAGAGCGGTTCGCCCGCGGCGCGGCGGGACTCGCCGGAGGCCAGGCGGAGCCCTTTCGAGTGTGGCTTCACGACTGGGAGATCCGGGGGCTCGACGATTCGTATGCCTTCCCGATGGTTCTCGAGGTCGAGCAGGACGGGGTCGAACTGCGGCTCGAGTTCGACGAAGGGAAGGGGCCGGTGCCGCAGGGGATCGACGGCTGGTCGCAGAAGGGCCCGGAGCCCGGAAACGCCTCGTACTACCTCTCGTGGACCCGCATGCCGACCCGCGGACACCTGACGATCGGCGGGGATCGACACACGCTCCGGGGCAATGCCTGGATGGATCGGGAGTGGAGCACTTCGGCGCTGGGAGAGGCCAACACCGGGTGGGACTGGTTTTCGCTGCAGCTCGACGATGGGCGTGAGGTCATGTTCTTCGAGCTGCGCCGCGACGACGGGGAGCCGGATCCGATGAACCACGGGAGCCTGGTCGGCGTCGATGGCGAGGCCCGCAGACTGGGCGCCGACGATGTGACTCTCGAGGTGCTCGACCGCTGGGAGAGCCCGGTCGACGGAGCCGTCTACCCGGCCGGCTGGAGGATGCAGATCCCCGACGAGGAGCTCGACCTGACCATCACGCCACGCGTGGCGGACCAGGAGATGGTGGTCTCCTTTCGCTACTGGGAGGGAGCCGTGACGGTCGAGGGTTCCTCGGCTTCCGGCCCCGTGAGCGGCCTGGGCTACGTCGAGCTGACGGGATATGCCGAGGACGGCGGGACGCGGGGGGCCGGCTCCGGATCCCCGTGAAATCGGGGTTCACCCTCGTCGGGACCGCTCCGATCCCGTATCTTGAGCCATGCAGGTCCCGAAGGGGCATGAGCCCGCCAGCCGTCCGGTCGTTCGGCTCCGACCCACGGATTTCAGAAGTGCGCACAGGGAGCGCGAATGGCCGACATCATCGTGATCGACGACGATCCCGCACTCCGGGGCACCATCCGAAAGATCCTGGAGCGGGGGGGACACGCGGTCCGTGAGGCCGAAGACGGGGTGGCGGGCCTTCAGCTGGTGGGCGATGACCCGCCGGATCTGGTGATCACCGACCTCCTGATGCCCGAAAAAGAAGGCATCGAGACCATCATGGAGCTTCAGGACCAGTTTCCCTCGGTGCGGATCATCGCGATCTCTGGGGCGGGCAGTGGTTCCGACGGGGGACCGCTGACCGACGCCGAGCTCCTGGGCGCCAGTGCGACCCTCCCCAAGCCCTTCTCGGTTCAGAAGCTTCTCGACACCGTCGACCGGGTGCTCCAGTAGCCCGGGAAGGTGGGGCGACTCCCCCCGTGCCCAACCGAAGAATCCTGCCTCACACCAGTGTCTCCATCCATCGCGAAAGTGCCGTGAGTTCGCCGGGGGTGATCGTGTGCCCCGATGGGTGGTCGAAGACTTCGAGCGCGACTCCGACTTCGCGCAGCCGCCCTCGCCCCTTCTCGCCGAGCTGAAAGGGGATGGCGGGGTCGGCCTGCCCGTGACCCCAGAACACGTCGAGGGCGTCCGGGCCCGAGTCCAGCGCCTGGTCCACCGAGGGAGCCCGGACCAGGAACCCCGAAAGGTTGATGACCCCCCGGACTCTCCCCGGTCGGGTCAGGGCCCAGGCCAGCGCGGTCGTTCCCCCCTGCGAGAATCCTCCGAGCAGGAGGGGCCCGGGCGTCGCCCCGAGGAGCTCCGGGAGCCGGTCGATCAGCCGGTCGAGTGCCACCAGGCTCTCCTCGAGCGTGTCGACCTCGACCCGGTCCTCGGCGATGTAGCGGTACCAGGCCCATCCGGGACCGTATCCCCACGCCTGCCCCGAGAAGGTGGCCCGCGGGGTGATCAGGGCGAGGGGAGACCCCATCGCCCCACTCTTCTCCAGGTACGGGTGGAGACCCAGAAGGTCTCGCTCATTCGATCCGCGTCCGTGCAGGAGCATCACGAGGGGCTGGCCCTCGGTGAATCCGTCGAGCCCACGGCTCTCGAAGACGAGGTCGGTCCCTGACGCTTCGTTGTGCTCGCTCATGAGGCCTCCGATTCGGTTCCCGTCGAGGCGGGAGGGGTGAAGGGGGTCGCGATCTGGTGGATGAGTCCGTCGGGCGCCGTGAATTCGAGACTCCGGAAGATGGCGTCGTCGCGGATCGCCGCGACCTCGAAGCCGAGGCCGTCGAGGTGGTCCCGCCAGCCCTCCAGCTCGTCGTCGGACTCCGAGCGAAAGGCGATGTGGCGGGTCTGGCCGGTCCCGGGCCTCGCTCGGTAGTCCGATGTCCGCCAGTCGAAGTGGGTGATGCTGCTCCGGGGCTCGACGCGCGTCCCCTCGTAGCGGGCCCAGAAGTCGTGGCGGGTCTCGCCATCGTCCTGGTTCACGGTCTTCTTGACCAGCGACAGCCCGAGCCCGTCGGTATACATCCGGTGGGTCTCGTCGAGCCGGTCGGTGATCCCCGTGATGTGATGGATCCCGTCGAGGCGCATCTCGTCGTCGATCGCCTCGACCGGCTCCGGGTGGGTCAGCGTCTGGATGGCCGCCTCGTCACGCTCCCCGCGCAGTCTTTCCTCGTCGGGCCGGATGAACAGCTCCCCGAGCGCGTCGGCGGGCTCGTCGAAGTCGTATCCGGGTCCCTTCGTGGCGAGCTCCAGGATGTGGCCGTCCGGATCCGAGAAGTAGATGCTGTGAAAGTAGCCCCGGTCGTACGGCCCTGTCACTGGAATGCCGTGATCCGTGAGCCAGCGCTTCCAGCGAAGCTGCTGGTCGCGATCGTGCACGGCGAGCGCCAGGTGGTGGATGCCGCCGATGCCCCAGTGGCCCTTCCGGGCATCGGGGTCCTCGATGAAGGCGATCAGCGATCCCGGCGAGCCCTCGGCGTCGCCGAAGAGGAGGTCATAGGGGGAGCTTCGGAGTCGCTCGTCTCGGTCCCGATCCAGGAGGAGACGAAGTCCCAGGACGTCCTCGTAGAAGATCCGGGAGCGCTGGAGCCGGGCCGAGACGAAGGCGATGTGGTGAAATCCGGGTGTCTGGAGCATCGTGGTCTCCCGTGCGGTGCGAGCCGACCCCTCTGCGTGATCGGAGATGCGGGTCGGGGCCGGCAGATAATTTATGATAAGATGATGTTTGAAACTTAAAGTATTGTCAAGGTTCAGTAGCTCCCCTGATGTCGGGAGCCCGGGTTTCGGGTCAGCGGGTGGTCTCCGCCACCCCGCGCAGGGCCCTCAGCCCCTCGAGGAGCCTGGGGCCGGGGCGACCGAGCCACGCTTCGGGGATCAGGTGAACCCGACCGTTGCGGATCGCTCGGATATCCTGAAATGCCGGATTCCGGTAGATCACGTCGGGGCGGTACTTGGCCGGGTCGACCCCGCACCAGGCCATCACGATCGCGTCCGGGTCCGCGGCCCGGATCTCGTCGTCGTCGAGCGGACGGCTCAGCACCGACTCGGTGGCGAGCGGGTGGGTGGCTCCCGCGGCGGCCAAAAGGTCGTGGATCCAGCTTCGGGCCCCGGGCGCGATCACGGGTTTGGGCCACCACTGGATGAGGATCGAGGGGGCGCCGGAGCCCGGCCCGGGGTCGTCGGAGTCCAGATCGAATGCGGCGCGGAGCTGGGTGGCGAGAGTGGCGGCCCGGTCTTCCCGTCCGATCGCCGCCCCGATGGCCTCGATCGACCGAGGGACATCGTCGAGGGATTCGGGGGCGAGCGTCAGGAGAGGGACCCCGGACGCCTCCATCCCCTCGACCACCGTCTCATGACCGGGAACGGTGAGCGAGGCCAGGACCAGATCGGGCTCGAGGGCCACCACGCGCTCGACATCGATTTCGAGATCGGGACCCACACGGGGCAGGTCGCGCAGCAGGTGCCGGGGGTAGTCCGAATGCGAGTCCACACCCACGAGCTGGTCCCCGGCGCCCAGGGCGACGAGGATCTCGGTGTTGGAGCAGGCGAGGGAGACGATTCTCATGCATGAAGAGATCACCGGGAGCACCGCGAAGTTCCGGCGGGGGCACCCCGGTCCGGCACGGGGATCCCGGACCCCGACGGAGGACCCCGGGTAGTCCTCCCCGAAACCCAACCCTGTACCGAAAACGCTCAGGAGCCCCCATGGCCAGGACCCCATCGACGATGCTTCCGCTCGGGACCGAAGCGCCCGACTTCTCGCTGCCGGATACCGACGGCAAAACAGTAGCGCTCGAGGACTTCCGAGAGGCCCCCGCGCTGGTGGTGATGTTCATCTGCAATCACTGCCCCTTCGTCAAGCACGTGCGCGAAGGGCTTGCGGAATTCGGTCGGGACATGGCCGAGAAGGGCGTCGGGGTGGTGGCGATCTCGTCGAACAATGTCGAGACGCATCCGGAGGACTCCCCGGAGAAGATGGCGATCGAGAAGCGCGAGGCCGGATATCCGTTCCCCTACCTGTACGACGAGAGCCAGGATGTGGCCGAGGCCTATCAGGCGGCGTGCACTCCGGACTTCTTTCTCTTCGATGGGGATCGGAAGCTGGTGTATCGCGGGCAGTTCGACGGGAGCCGACCGGGCAACGAGGTGCCGGTCACGGGCGAAGACCTTCGTCGTGCCGTCGACGCGGTCCTGGACGGGCGCGAGGTGCCGGGCGAGCAGCTCCCCTCGCTGGGGTGCAACATCAAGTGGAAGCCGGGGCGGGGGCCGGGCAGCGGCTGACCGGCTGAGCAGCGCCCGGGCGGCTTCCGGACACGAAAAAACCCCCGCCGGATTCGCATCCGACGGGGGTTCTTTTTTACGCCGTCCAGCCTGGCGCGATTACCTCGCGCGGCTCGAACAGCGAGCGACTAGGCTTTTGCTATCAGAGGCCGAGTCGGCAATCGCTTGCCCATGCCAGGCTGGAACGTCTACTGGGGCTTAACAAGGGATCACCTCCTTCGTTTGAGTCGACATCGGGCACCACACCGCCGGGATCGCACCCGGGGTCCGGTCGGAAGATCTCCCTCTGGGGAAACCCTCCCCGGCCCAGTCCCCTTTCTGAGGACACCGCAACCTAAAGAGGGCGCCCGGCGATGCACAAGGGGGGCTCCGGAATTTCTCTTGAGGCCCCTAGAAGGGTGTTGAGGGCGGTGGGTCG
>REBS01000092.1 GCA_007692605.1 Gemmatimonadales bacterium | reverse complement strand
GGAGGGACCACGGGTGCGGGTCGAGGCATCGGGTCCCGGGGGGCGCCTCAGATGAGTGGGAGTTGCGCCGGTCCGCTCCGGAGCCGGTGTTCCTCGAGGTCGAACAGGGGGGTCGGCTCGTCCTGGGGGGCGACCTGGACGAGACCCCGGTACCCCCGGCTCTCGAGCGCCTCGCTGACGACCCGATGGGCCAGCTGGGGCCGGTTGCACTCCGCGGAGAGGTGGGCGAGCACGATCCCGTAAAGCTCCGGATGAAGCAACTCGAGGGCGAAGCTGGCCGCGGCATGGTTCGAGAGGTGTCCGTGCGAAGAGGCGATTCGCCCCTGGACCGTCGGGGGATAGGGTCCCGAACGCAGGAGGCCTTCGTCGTGGTTCGCCTCAAGGATCAGGAGGTGGCACTCCCTGAGCGAGTGTCGGATCCCCGCGGTGGGCCGGCCCAGGTCGGTTGCGATGCCCACGCGCAGGCCACTGCGGGTGCAACTCACCGTCACGGCCACGGGGTCCACGGCGTCGTGCGCCGTCAGGAAGGGATCGACGCGCAGCTCGCCGAGCATGAAGGGGTAGCCGGGGGTGTAGGGGTGGATCGTCTCCCCGCCCCGGAAGAGCGCAGCGCAGGCCTCCCGGGTATTGTCGCTCATGTAGACCGGGGTGTCGTATCGACGGGCGAAGATGCCGGCCCCTCTCGTGTGGTCTCCGTGCTCGTGCGTGATCACGAGCGCATCGATCGACTCCGGCGCGACACCGAGGCGCTCCATGCGGAGGGCCAGTTGCCGGCCGCTGAACCCGGCGTCGACGAGGATCGTGCGGTCCGCGGTCCGGATGAGGGTGGCGTTGCCCCGACTTCCGCTCCCGAGCATGGCGACCTTCATCGGGATCCGACCGACCGGGGGCCCCCCGAAGACATTGCGGCGATCACCGGACCCGGCCCCCGTGCGTCTGCTTCCAGTGTTCCGAAAGGAGTTCGGCCATGGAATCCGGGAGCGTCTGGGAGCGACGTCCCATCGCCAGCCGGGCGACCTCGAGGAAGCGATCCAGCTGGAAGGGGACCAGCCGGTCTCCCGAGCCCCACGAGTAGGCGGGAACCCACCGCGGGGGCATCATCCCTCCGAAGAGGTTGCTTCCGGCTCCCACCACGGTCCCCGTGTTCAGGATCATCCCGATGCCCGTCTTCACATGATCGCCCAGGAATACGCCGACCTTGAGGAGGCCGGTGTCGACCGTCCGCTCGCGTCCGAGCTCGACCCGAACCGGGCTGTAGTTGTTCTTGAGGTCGGAGTTCGTGGTGCCCGCACCGAGGTTCACCCAGCGACCGACCACGGCATGCCCCAGGTACCCGTCGTGTGCCTTGTTGCTGAAGCCGAGCACGACGCTCGCTTCCACCTCTCCCCGGACCTTGCAGGTCGGCCCCACACTCGACGAGGCGATGCGTCCCCCCAGGAGGCTCGAGTCGGCGCCGATCCAGGCGGGACCGACAAGATGCGTGAACGGATGGATCCGGACCCCGGAGGAGAGGTGGATCGGTCCGTCCCGGGCGTCGAGAACCACCAGGGGGTCGATCTGAACCCCGGAGCCCCCGGTGACGCGATGTGGGCCGAGGAACTCGACCCCTTCGAGTCCGGCGGATCGGAGGTCTCGGACCGTGTCCGATTCGTCGTCGGTTCCCGAGTCCCCGGCGACGAGACCCGTCTCGAGGTCCACTCGGATCCGATCGGGGTTTCGTGCCATGAGCGACCACGGGCCGTCGAGCAACTCGCCGCGGAGTCGCAATGCGGAGCCGGATCCCCACCCGGAGGCTTCCTCCCCGGGGACCGGCAGGCGGGGGGCCTCTGCAGAGTGCGGGAGGGACGCGCCGGGAGGAAGAAGCCAGCCCACGCCGGTGGGAGCATCGCTCCGGTCCTCCCCGGTGACGATCGGGATGGGACGTGCACCCCGGGACCCGTCCACGAGCGACGCCAGTGCCCCTCGGGCGGCCTGCGGCCGATCGGCGGGATCGGGCACGAAGCGGCTGCTCAGGAGGAGGCGCAGAGTCGACCCGTCGCCGCCTCGGGGTGCGGCTGCCGACGAGGTGCCGTGCAGTCGGGGGGATCCGGGTTCGTCGAACCCGACGAGGCGTTCCGGTCCCAGGTATCCCCGGGCCGGCTCTCCGAACCATCGCTCGAGTCGCTCCCTCAGCAGGCAGGTGCCGAAGAGGAGTTCTCCAATTGGGCGGGTTCCGGCGAACGGCGCCCAGAGGCTTCGTCCGGCATCCTCGAGAATCCAGAGTTCGGCGTTCATGGAGTGTCCTCGGGGGGGTCGTCGCTGCGCGGATCGGCCTTCTCACGAAGCTCCGGGGGGAGGGAGTCGAGAAGGTGCTTCCACTCCGGGCTGCGGTCCCGAGGGGCCACGACGGTGAGATCTCCGGAGCGGATCACAACCAGGTCGTCGACCCCCCAGAGCACGACGGGTCCCTCGTCGGACCAGACGAGGTTGCGCCGCGCGTCGAGCGCATGCACCGGTCCTCGAGAGGCGTTTCCCTGAGCGTCGGGGGCGTGCGAGCGCTCCAGCGAACTCCAGCTTCCCACGTCGTCCCACTGGAAGGTGGCCTCGACGGTGCCGATTCGATCGGATCGCTCGAGGACGGCCTCGTCGATGGAAATCCGGTCGACAGCGTCGAAGAACGCCGCCTCGTCTCCCCCCTCGAGAAGGGGGAGGTGAGGCCCGATCTCGGGGCTGAGCCGGCGGACCTCCTCGAGAAAGGTGGCGGCGGACCAGACGAAGATTCCGGAATTCCAGAGGTGCCCCTCGGAGAGGTACCGGCGGGCCGTCTCCAGGTCGGGTTTCTCCACGAAGGCACCGACCCGCCAGACGCGGAACCCCGGTCGATCGACGAGCGGCGCCCCCGGACGGATCCAGCCGTATCCGGTCTCGGGACGGGTCGGTGGAATCGCGATCGTCAGAAGGAGGCCTTCGCTCGCCGCAAAGGCGCCGGCGGTGGTGAGGAGTTGCACCATCGCATCGGTGGGCACGATCGCGTGATCGGCGTGGAGGGAGACCATCACCGCATCGGGATCCTCCCGGACGAGCCGATGGGCGGCCCAGGCGAGCACCGGCCCCGTTCCACGGGCCCTGGGCTCGATCCAGTAGGCGCTGGCCGGGAGGGCGGGAAGGACGCGCTGGAAGGGCTCCCGCAGGTGCTCGCCGGTCAGGATGTGAAGGCGGGTCTCGGGGACCAGCCGCAGCGCCCGGGTCACGGTGTCGACGATGAGGGGGTTCTCCGAGGCGAGGGGCAGCAGCTGCTTCGGACGCGACGGAGTGCTCGCGGGCCAGAACCTGGACCCGACGCCCCCTGCGAGGATCACGGCCGAGATCGGGGGGTCAGGCCTGTCCAAGGATCTGGTCCACTCGATTGAGAAGCTTCTTCGGCGAGAAGGGCTTCGTGATGAAGTCGGCGGCACCCAGGGCGTAGGCTCGGTCCCGGTCCGCGTCCTGACCCTTCGCGGTGAGGACGATC
This sequence comes from Gemmatimonadales bacterium, assembly GCA_007692605.1. Taxonomy (GTDB): domain Bacteria; phylum Gemmatimonadota; class Gemmatimonadetes; order Longimicrobiales; family Gaopeijiaceae; genus SLBA01. The sequence continues at coordinate 39,991 of REBS01000092.1, read as the reverse complement.
ACGGGGACGTCCCGGCGTCCCGGGAGGTCACGGATGATCTCGAGCAGCTCAAGGCCTGTGGTCTCCGGCATGAGGAGGTCGGTCAGCACCATGTCGTAGCGAGTATCCCCCCGAAGCCGCTCCACCGCCTCCTGTCCATCTCGTGCAATGTCGACCTGAAACCCCGACGCCTCGAGCAGGGTGACGAGGATCCGCCGAATATGGGGTTCATCCTCGGCCACCAGAAGGCGGAGTGACCCGGCGGGGCGGGGAGGTACGAAGTGCGCCATGAACCCTCCATGCGAGGAGCGGAGACGTCGACTCTGGCTGAAGTTCGATCCCCTGGAGTCCTCGGAAGGACGCCGTTCAAATTCGGGCGGGAACCTACGGCGCACGCGGTGTAAAGTCAAGAAAGCCGGGGCCTTTCGGGGTTGACACCACCTCGCTCTTTCGGGTAGTCTTCACCTCTCGCCGAACCGCTGGGCGGGGGGAAGGGGAGCCCGTCGACCGGGGCCCCGCGACACTCATTCGTACTTCCGGGAGTCATCTGTGGCCATTCGACGCATCATCCCCGCCCTCATTCTCGTCGCGATGGCGACGGTGGCATGCGGCGATGATCCCTTCCTGATCCGCTGGACGGAAGACCCCAGGGAGCGCGTCATCTACTCGCTCGACCGGGAGGAGCGGAACCGCCCTTCGGCCTTCGAGATGCTTCAGGGACAGCGCGTGGTCCTCGAGAGTCCCGAGGCGATCGGTCGGTGGGATTTCGCGCTCGATCGGCAGGGGGGAGAGCTGGTACTCGTGCCCCCCCGAGCCCTCGGGGTCAGCTCCGATGCGGGGATCGCACCGATTCCGGGCGTCAGCTACGAAGAGGTCCGGGAGGCGCCCCGCGATACGGCATCGTACGTGACGCGAGCCACGGTCCCCCTCGAGATCGGGACGATCTACGTGATCCGTACCCACCGGCAGCCCGGGCGCTTCGGACAGCAATGCTCCTACTACGGAAAGGTGGAACCTCTCGAGATCGACGATGCGAACGGGGTGCTCCGGTTCCTCTTCGATACGAGTCCGGACTGCAACAACCGCAGCCTCGTCCCCCCGAGCTGAGTCCTGAATGCTAGATCTACGAGGCCTTCGCGCCGACCCCGATCGCTTCCGCACGGCGCTTTCCATCCGGGGTGCGGGTGGGAATGTCGGCGCCATCGATCGGGTTCTGGAACTGGACGAGGTTCGTCGGGGCGCGATCACCGAAGCCGATGCGCTGAAGGCGAGGCGCAACGAGGTTTCGCGCACCATCGGAGAGAGAAAACGGGCGGGAGAGGATGCCGAGGCGCTGATCCTCGAGATGCGTGAGGTCGGCGTCCGGATCTCGGAACTCGACGCCACGGTGAACGCGGCGGACCACGAGATCCATGACCTGCTCCTGATGACCCCGAACCTGCCTCTCCCCGAGGTGGTTCCGGGTGGGGAAGAGGACAATGAGCTGATTCGCAGCTGGGGCGAGCCGCTCCGGCATTCGTTCGACGCCCGGCCCCACTGGGAGCTGGGGGAGACGCTGGGGATCCTGGACCTCCCGCGGGGAGCGAAGGTTTCGGGGTCGGGGTTTCCCGTGCTGAGAGGAACGGGTGCCCGCCTGCAGCGCGTGTTGATCGAGTGGATGCTCCAGATTCACCTCGATGAGCATGGGTACGAGGAGTTTTACCTCCCGTACCTGGTGACCGAAGAGTCGCTCACGGGGACCGGGCAGTTGCCCAAGTTCGCCGAGGAGTCCTATCGGACCGAACAGGATGGCCTCTGGTTGATCCCCACCGCCGAGGTCCCCCTCACGAACCTGAGGCGTGACGAGATCCTGCCGGCCGACGAGCTTCCGATCCGGTACACCTCGGCCACTCCCTGCTTCCGGCGCGAAGCCGGGGCTGCGGGGAAGGACACCAGAGGCCTCCTCAGGGTGCATCAGTTCGAAAAGGTCGAGCTGGTCCGCATCGAGCATCCGGAACGGAGTCGCGACGCTCTCGAGGAGCTGACGGCCGAGGCGGAGTCGATTCTGCAGCGGCTGGGGTTGAGCTACCGGGTCGTTCGCCTCGCGGCCGGAGACCTCGGCTTCTCGGCGGCGCTCACGTACGACATCGAGGTCTGGGCTCCCGGGGTGGAGCGGTGGCTCGAGGTTTCGTCCTGCTCGAACTTCACGGATTACCAGGCACGCCGTGCGAACATCCGTTTTCGTCCTGCACCCGGCGAGAAGCCCGAGTTCCCCCACACCTTGAACGGTTCGGCCCTCGCCCTGCCCCGCCTGATGGTTGCGATTCTCGAGACCTATCAGGCGGAAGACGGGAGTGTGGAGATCCCCGAGGCGATCCGGGATCGAATGGGCCTGGCCCGACTCGTTCCCTGATCGCCGCGCGGGGGGGCTCGTGCTGAGGGGGCGGTGGTCCATCGCGCTGGCCTTTCTCTTCGTTGCGCTTCTGGGCTGGTACCTGGTCTATACGGAGCAGATCATCAGCGCGGTTCGCGCCGACAACGAGACGCTCGCCAGGCTCTCGGCCGAAGTCCAGGCGGGGATGACCGACCCGGACGACCCGGTCAGCGACGAGGGAGTGGAAATGCTGGTTCGCCTCCAGCAGATCATCCTGGAGTCCGGGATTCCCCTGATTCTGACCGGGCCCGGCGACACGATCCTCGATGCCGTGAACCTCCCCTTCGACGTCGATCTCATGACAACGGCGGGCCAGGAGCGGGCGCGGGAGTACGCGGAACGACTGGCCCTTCGCAACCCCCCGGTCGGGGACCCGGAGTTGAACCGGATCTACTTCGGGGATTCTCCGGAGCTGCAGCGTCTCCGTTGGATTCCCTGGCTGCAGGTGAGCGGGTTTCTCCTGCTCTTTCTGGTCGGGGTGCTCGTCGTGCGGGCGCAGCGCCGCGCCGAGGCGGACCGGGCATGGACCGCGATGGCCCGGGAGCTCGCCCACCAGCTCGGTACCCCGATTTCGTCACTCAAGGGATGGCTCGAGGTCCTGCGGCTGCCTGCCGGTGAGCGACCCGGCGACCTCGAAGACCCACAGGTGGCCGGTGAGATCGCCGAGGACGTCGACCGGCTGGAGCGGGTGAGCCGGCGATTCGAACTCATCGGCCGCGACACGAAGCTGGTGCCCCTCGAGATCGGCGGGGTGCTCAGTGGGGTGGAGCGCTACCTGAGAGCCAGAATCCCACGGCTCGGCGCCGAGCTGCGCCTCGAGACCGAGATCGAGGCCGATCTTCCCGAAGTCCTCGGAAACGAGGTTCTGCTGTCGTGGGCGCTCGAGAATCTCATGAAAAACGCGCTCGACGCGCTGGGGGGGCGGGGCGGGAGGATCGTGCTGAGGGGGTTCCATCGAGAGGACGGATGGGTCACCCTTCAGGTCGAAGACTCCGGGCCCGGGGTGGACCCGGTCATTCGCGACCGCCTCTTCGACCCCGGGATCACGACCAAGAGCGGGGGGTGGGGGGTCGGACTTTCCCTGACCCGGCGGATCGTGGAGCGGATCCACAACGGCCGGATCGAGCTGCTTCGGAGTGGATCCACCGGAACGGTGTTCCAGATCCGGATCCCCACCGTGGATCGCTGATCGCCTTCCGTCCGCCGTCGAAGGGGTGCCGGGGATCACCAGCCGCTTCGCAGGACGACTTTTCTTCCACTTCAACCCATCCACTTCGCTTGAGTCAGAATTCACTGTTTACCGACCGTGGCCCGGATCAGACCGAGGGGCTGAATCCCGAACAGAAACGGGCCGTCGAACACGTCGAGGGCCCGATCCTCGTGCTTGCCGGTGCGGGCTCCGGAAAGACCCGGGTGCTCACCGTTCGGATCGCGCGACTGGTCCAGGAGCACGGAGTCCCCGCCGACCGCATCCTGGCCGTCACCTTCACCAACAAGGCGGCCGGGGAGATGCGCGAGCGTGTCCGGGGGTTCCTGGGCCGGGACCCCGTGGGCGCGTGGATGGGGACCTTCCACTCGCTCGGGGCGCGGTTCCTGCGCCGTCATGCCGAGCTCCTCGGGTGGGACTCCACCTTCACGATCTTCGACGCCGAAGAGAGCCTCCGCGAGATCAAGCGGGTCATGGACCGGTTGGAGCTCGACCCGAAACGCTGGAAGCCGAAGGCGGTCCGCTCCGCCCTCTCCGACGCGAAGAACCAGCTGATCACGCCGAAGGAGTTTGTCGAGATGCACGGGGAGGGGTTCGATCTCTTCCTCCGCACGGTGGCGCAGATCTTCCCGGACTACCAGAAGTCGCTCAGGGATCAGAATGCCTTCGACTTCGACGACCTTCTCGTGAAGCCGGTCGAGCTTCTCGAGGCGAACCCGGCACTTCTGAGTCGCTACCAGGAGCGTTTCGCGTTCATCCTGGTCGACGAGTACCAGGACACGAACCGGGCGCAGTTCCGATTCCTGGAGCTTCTCGCGGCCGAGCACCGGAACCTGATGGTGGTCGGAGACGACGATCAGTCCATCTACGGCTGGCGGGGCGCCGACATCCGGAACATCCTCGACTTCGAGCGCACCTACACGGGCGCAAGCGTGGTCCGGCTCGAGCAGAACTACCGCTCGACCTCGGTGATTCTGGCCGCGGCGAACCAGGTCATTCGCCGGAACCTTCACCGGAAGGAGAAGACGCTCCGCACCGATCGTGAGGAGGGGGATCGGATCACCCTGGTCGAGACCGCCGACGAGCGGGACGAGGCTCGGTGGATCACCGATGAGATCGAGGCCCGGCGCAGCGCCGAGGGCGGTTTCGAGTATCGGGACGTGTCGATCCTCTACCGGACGAACGCCCAGTCCCGGGCGCTTGAGGACGCCTTTCGACGGAGGGGCATTCCGTACCAGATCGTCGGGGGAGTGCGCTTCTACGAGCGGCGGGAGATCCAGGACCTGCTGGGCTATCTTCGGCTCATCTCGAACCCTCGCGATGCGGGTGCGTTCATCCGGGTGGTGAACTACCCGAAGCGGGGCATCGGAAAGACCTCGCAGAAGCGACTCCTGGACTGGGCGACCCGCGAGGGGATCCAGCCGCTCGAGGCGGCGGCGAGAGCCGACGAGGTGCCGAACCTGCCGGCGGGGGCCACGAAAGCGCTCCCCGTATTCGTCGAACTGATCCAGCGGTTCTCGGCGCGCGCTTCGCAGCTCGCGGTCGGCAATCTCATCGAGGAGCTGATCGAGGAGCTGGACCTCCTCACGCACCTGCGCGACGAGGGGCCCGAGGGGGAGGATCGTGCCGAGAATGTGAAGGAGCTCATCGCGGGAGCCCTCGACTTCGATGCCGAACTCTCCGAAGAATGGGAGGAGGCGCCCCCGGACCACTTCACGGAGCTGGATCTCTTCCTGCAGCGGGTGGCCCTGGTGACCGACCTGGACCGGGCCGACGACGACGCCGACACCGTGACCTTCATGACCCTCCACAACGCCAAGGGCCTGGAGTTCCCGACCGTCTTCATCGCGGGGCTCGAAGACGGTCTTTTCCCGCTCGGTCGGGCCTACGACGACCCCACGCAGCTCGAAGAGGAGCGGCGACTCTTCTACGTGGGAATCACCCGCGCCGAGGACAAGCTCTACCTGACGCATGCCCGCGAGCGTCGTCGGGCCGGCGACTTCATGTTCGGCAAGCTCTCGTCGTTCGTGGAGGACATTCCGGAGGCCCTCCTGGAGCCTCGGCGATCTCCGACGCTCGAGCGTCAGCGGGCCCAGTTTTCACCCCGGGGGGGAGGGAGAGACGAGGGGACGTTCGGGTCGGCCCGTACGCGGGAGGCAGCGAAGAAGGCGAAGGAGGCTCGAGAGGAGGAGATCTTCGAGGAGGGGCTGAATCAGGATGCCCCCCATCTGGTGAAAGGAGAGCGGGTTTCCCACCAGACCTTCGGCTCCGGTACCGTCGTCGAGGTGTCCGGCTTCGGGCGCGACCTCAAGGTCACGGTGAACTTCGATACGGCGGGGACCAAGCGGCTCCTGGCCCGCTACGCACGGCTCGAGCGGGATTTCTGACGGGGGGGCGACGAGGGATCGAACGCCGTGGTCGGGGTCATCGATCGAGCGCGGGCCCCCTCGGTCCTCAGGTCGGGGGTTCGGTCTCGGAGGGATCCGGGTCGGGGCGTGCGTCCTCGAGCCCCGAGGGCAGCCAGAGGCCCGGCACGCGCGTTCTGGGCGCCCGAGGGACGTACAGGAGGGGCCCGTCCGGGAGAGGGAAGAAGCGATCGGCCCAATCGCGCATGAACTCCGGCTCGCGACTTCCCGTTTCGGCCAACCCCTCCCGTCGTGCGGTTTTCGCCGTCTTCAGGTTGACGTCTCCGATGGGATCGAGGGCCGCGGCTCTCGAGTCCCTTCCCCGGGACAGGTACTCCATGACGAAATCGTACGAGAGCCGGATGTACTGATTTCGAAGCTCTCCCGGCAGGTCGAAGCGGGAGCGCTGCAGGATCGTCGAGAAGATCTGCTTCCACCGCTCGTCGTCCTGGAACGCCACCATGCCCCGGAAGATCCGGCGGTTGGTCCGGAAGGAGAAGAGCGTTCTCGAGAGCACGCGATCGAGGAGGTCGTCGGCTTCCCGGTGGTCGTGGCGAAGGACGACATCCCGGGCACCGGTCAGGAACCGTTCACCGAGGTGAACGTCCATCCGGTGCTCCCAGTAGGTGTGGCCGACCGACTGGGAGGTGCTCGTCAGGAGGAGGCGGCGGGGAACATAGAAGTTGTGGGCCACGGTGTCTGCCGCCAGATGCGACAGGTACCCCAGCGACATCGCCCGGAGCTCTTCGGTGTCAGCCTCATTCCGGATTTCCTCGCCCACATGCCAGTGGTGACAGTGCCGGCCGGCCGGAGCGTACTTCTTGGCGAAGGAGATGTCCGCCGCGACCGAACCGTATAGGAACGGCGTTCGGAAGCGTTCGATGACCTCCCGGATCGCCGGAGGGAGAAGATGGCTCGAGGCGAGAACGGCCTCCCCGATCGCGATATGGGTGGCCGGGCCCCAGGCGAGCAGGTCCCCGGGGGTGAGGAGGAGCCAGAGAAGGGCCCAGAGCAGGGAGCTGGCGAGAAATCCCACGGAGGTTCGCGTCAATCGCGGGGGGAGATCCTGGCGCGGAACGCGCGAAGAGCGTCGAGTGCGGCTCCGATCCCCTTCGCTCCCCTCCCTTCCGCACCGGAGTGCCGGGCGGTATCAATTTCCTCTCGGGTGGCCCGGACGAACTCGGCACCGAGGTCCCGCAGCTCCCCACCCAGGCGCCCGCTCTTCCGCACCGCGTCCCCGGCGCTTTCCCGAACGTCCCGGGCACTGTCGCGAACGTCCCGGCCGCGTCGTCGGACACTCTTTGCCGGACCCTTGATCCTTCGCTGAATCCGCTCGCGCGGGGTCCGCTCAGGACGCAGGGCGCGCGCCGTGATCAGTCCGATCGCGGCCCCGATCAGGAGCGCGGCGGAAAATTCCACGCTGTCCCGGGAGAGGATTGGAAGGGCTTCGTCGCGTTCTTCATTCATGGCATGGTATCGGTCGGAGTACCGGAGTCCCCGTGGGGGGGCGATGGGTCGGGACGATCCCCCGCGTGGCCCCGGTCGTCGGCGACGTCTCGATCGGAGTGAGGGCGGCGGGGGGTCCCCAGACGGTTCACACCGCTCCGGACGCCGCGGGCGGTGGATGCCGTATCGAGGAATACCCCTTCGGCCTCGGATTGGACCACTTCCATCAGGGCGTTGAATTCCTCGATCCGCTCCTCCATCCGGTCCGATGCCTGTTGCACTCGCTCCGACACCGCACCGAGGGATCGGGTGAGCTCGGTCACCTCTTCGCGGACCACGCTCGAGATGCCCTCGACATTCGCAGCGGTGGTGCGCAGGCTCTCGACGGCCGGATCTTCGAGGAGGCTGCGCCGAATCCGCTCCACCGAGCGGACCGCGGTGCGAGCCTGGACGAACAGGTAGAGGAGGCCGAGGAGCACGGCCAGGAACGTGGCGGCGATCAGGCCGGCGGCCACGGCGACCATCAGGTCGTACCCGTCCCGTGCGGCGACCATCACCACCGTGTCGGCCTGGAGCTGGAGAAGGCCGATCGCGGAGGATAGCAAGGTATTCATACCTGAAAGAGTAACAGAGGAACCCCCGGAGGTTCCAGTCCGGGGGTGTACCCGATCACTCCGGCGGGATAGCTTTTCCGCTCGAGGTGAGGTGCCCGAGCCTCACCCTGCCCATCTTCGACAAGTGACCGAGGCCATGGCCGTCTTCGAAGTAGAGGGAGGACACACGCTCCAGGGTGTCATCCGTCCGACCGGTAACAAGAACGCTGCGCTTCCCTGCCTCTCCGCGGCGCTTCTCAGCGCGGAGCCCGTGCGGTTTTTGAACGTGCCCAGAATCCGTGATGTCGAGACCCTCCTCGAGATCATCGAACACCTCGGGGCCGGGGTGGAGTGGGTCGGACCCGGAGAAGTCGTGATCGACGCGAGGGAGGTCGCGGTCGGGCGTCCTGATCCCCTGCTCGCCGAGAGGATCCGCGCGTCGATCCTCCTGGCGGGACCCCTTCTGGCTCGGTTCGGCTCGGTACGCCTGCCGCCGCCCGGTGGAGATGTGATCGGGCGTCGCAGGCTTGACAGTCACTTCCTGGCGTTCGAAGCGCTCGGTGCGAAGATCTCGCTCCAGGGGGAGGAGTTCGAGATCCGCGCCGACCAGTTGCGTGGAACCGGAATCTTCATGGACGAGCCCTCGGTCACGGCCACCGAGAATGCGGTCATGGCCGCGGTCCTGGCCCGGGGAACGACCGTGCTCCGGAACGCCGCCGCCGAGCCCCATGTCCAGGACCTCTGCAATCTGCTCAACGAGATGGGAGCGAAGATCGAAGGGGTCGGAACCCACACCCTCGAGATCACGGGCGTCTCCGGGCTGGGCGGAGCGACCTTCCGTATCGGGGCGGACCATATCGAGACCGGGTCCTTCATCGGGCTCGCCGCGGTGACCGGCAGTCGGATCGGAATCGAGGATGCACCGATCGAGCACCTCGACTCCACCCTGATCGGGTTTCGGCGGCTCGGGGTGGAATGCTCGATCGAGGGGGCGACCCTCGTGGTGCACGGGGACCGGGAGCGGGTCGTTCAGCAGGACGCGTTCGGACACGTGCCCAAGGTCGACGATGGTCCCTGGCCCGCATTCCCCGCCGATCTCACCTCGATCGCACTCGTCACGGCAACCCAGTCCGAGGGTACCGTCCTCATCCATGAAAAGATGTTCGAGTCCCGGATGTTCTTCACCGACAAGCTGGTGGGGATGGGGGCACGCATCATTCTCTGCGATCCCCACAGGGCCGTAGTGGTCGGGCCGTCTCCGCTGAGAGCGGCTTCGCTCGAAAGTCCCGATATCCGTGCCGGCATGGCGCTGCTCCTGGCCGCGTTGGCGGCCGAAGGAGTGAGCCGTATCCACAATATCCGGCAGATCGAGCGCGGCTACGAAAGGGTGGACGAACGTCTGGGCGCCTTGGGGGCAAAGATCCGACGGATTCCGGAGGGGGAGGGGTGACTCGAGACCCCAATTCCTCATCCGGGGCCCTGCTTGATCCGGCGACTCGCGGTCCCTGCGCGACCCGCGCACTAGGGCCACCGGGTTCGGGCTGCGTGTGTGCGCCGGGTTGACCCGACCGTTGTGAACCGGGTCCGCCTGACTCTGGGGCCTTGAAGCGCGGGGGCGAACGGACTATCATAGATGGCGAGTGAAAATCGCCCAGTGGCGGATCGATCGTGGAGTGGGGGAGCGGGCAGCCCCCGCTTTTTTTTGCTCTGATACTCAGGGCGTGCGAAGAAAAAAGAGGGACGCTGACATGGCCAGACCGATTCCCGAGATTGCTGAAGAACTCGAGCAACGGGTTGCTCAGCTTTCCCTGGAACTCGTGGAGGTCGAGTGGGCGGGAAGCCGCGATCGACCGATCATCCGCCTTCGGGTGGATCGCCCCGACTCGAAACCGGGAGACGGGGTGACGGTGCGTGACTGCGTCCGGGTTAGTCGGGAACTCGAGCCCTGGCTCGACGAACACCCGGCGCTGGCCGAGCGGTATACGCTCGAGGTTTCGTCGCCGGGTGTGGAGCGCCCGTTGAACCGGGAGCGTGATTTTCGACGGTTCGCGGGTGAGGAGGTGGTGCTGAAGTTGAAGAGGCCGCCCGAGGGGAAGCCCTCCGCCCGACTCGAAGCCGAGTTGGAGGGAGTAGAGGAGGGAAGCGAAGAGTCCGGACGGTTCCGGGTTCGGATTCGCCTCGCCGATGGAGAACGGCTCGTCCTGCCGAGGGACGAGATCGAGAGGGCCCACCTGCTGTTTCGGTGGGATGACAAGGATTGACGGACGCGACGGGCGGCAGCCCGCTTGCCCGTCCCCTGCGCTGAGAAGGTGACCATGACCAACGCCGGACAGATTGTCGCCGCCATCCGCGAGATGGCGGCCACGAAAAACCTCGCCCCCGAGGAGATGAATGATCTGATCAAGGACGGCATCACAGCTGGCCTGCAGCGGATCTTCGGGCCCAACGTGCGTCCCGAGATCGAAATCGATGAAGCCTCGGGCGAGATCGACATGGTTGTGCTGAAGCGCGTGGTCGAGGAGGTCGACGACGCGTCCGCCGAGATTTCTCTCGAGAAGGCGCAGTGGGACGACCCGACCTTCGAGGTCGGAGACGTCATGGAAATCCCCGTCGACTTCTCGGAGTTCGGATGGAACGCGGTGACCGCCGTGAAGCAGCGGATCATCCAGCTCGTGCGGGAAGGCGAGCGGGAGCGGATTCGCGACGAGTTCCTCGACCGGGTCGGTGAACTGCTTTCCGGCGAGGTTCAGCAGAACGAGCGCGGAAAGATCGTCGTCATGCTGAACCTGGCTCGGGACGCCGACGCCATCATCCCGTGGAAGGATCAGAACCCCCGTGAGCGCTTCCGGCAGGGCGACCCGATCCGTGCGGTCCTGAAAAAGGTCGACGAGACGCCGAAGGGACCGCGTCTGATCCTGTCGCGAGCCGATCCGCTCTTCGTCGAATCGCTCTTCAAGCTGGAAGTGCCCGAGATCTATCAGGGGATCGTCGAGATCAAGGCTCGGGCGCGCGAGGTCGGGGGTCGAACCAAGATCGCGGTCTCGTCGCGGGACGAGTCGATCGACCCGGTGGGCGCGTGCGTCGGCCTGAAGGGCTCCCGTGTCCAGGCAGTCGTTTCGGAGCTGGGGGGGGAGCGAATCGACATCGTACCCTGGCATCCGGATCCCGAGATCTTCGCCCGGCGCTCGCTGGCGCCGGCCCGCGTGTCGAAGGTGATCTCCGATCCCGAACGCATGGTCATCACGGCCATTGTCGACGAGGACCAGCTGTCGCTGGCGATCGGACGAAACGGGCAGAACGTTCGGCTCGCATCGCAGCTGATCGGGTGGCAGATCGACCTCTACGGGTCCCGCGAATGGATGGAGCGTGGAGCCGACGCGGCGCTCTTCGGAGGCTCGAGCGAGGACGAGTCAATGGAAACCTCGGATTTCCCCCTCGAGGAACTGGGGTTCGAGACGGAAACACTGGCCGCGCTTTCGGCTGCCGGATATAGTACCTTTCTGGAGATCATCGACCTTGATCGACCCGACCTCGAGAAGATCGAGGGGCTCGATGACGCCGGGGTGGATGAGGTGATGGGTACGATCGAGGAGTTGACGGTCGAAGAAGAGGTGCTCGAGGAGGCTTCCGAGTCGGCGTCATCGGAGGAGCCCGAAGTGGGGGCGCCCGTTGATGAGGAGTCCGAGGAGTCCGAGGAAATCGAGGAGCCGGACGAGGAAGAACTCGCGGTGAAGGTTTCGACCGAAGGGGAGTCGGACTCCGACGAGGACGAGCTTGACGAAACGTCCGGAGGCTGAGGCGCTCGGTCTCCTGGGACTTGCGCGTCGAGCAGGCGCGACGGCACCGGGAGTGGATCGCGCCCGGAAATGCCTCCAGGCCGACGAGGCCCGATTGGTCCTTGTCGCCCGGGATGCGTCCGAGGTGCAGTTGGCGAAGGTGAAAGGAATCCTGCAGCACCGGGAGATTCCGGTGCGCTGGGTGTCGGAACAGACCACCCTCGGGGGTGCCATGGGAATGGCGCCCGTGTCGGTGGTCGCAGTAACGGTGGAATCGTTTGCGGAATCGCTTGCACGCAAGCTTCCCCCCACGGGGTGGAATGCTGCGTGAACGAGGAGGAACCTGGATCTGATGCGGGTCGTTGAATTAGCTGAAGACCTGAAGGTCTCGACTGAAGACCTTCTGGCACTGTTGCGCGCCATGGGGATCGCTGCCCGTGACGGAGACACCCGAATTCGGGATGCCGCCGTCGCCAAGGTCCTCGCTCGCGTCGAAAGGGAGCGTCGGACCGGGAAGAAGTCCGCATCGGACGCGGTGCAGGCGGCGATCGAGGAGTCTCAGCCGACGACGCGTCGCCGACGGCGGCGCAAGGTCGAGGAGCCCGAGCCCGAGACCGTGGACGATACCGACGGCGAGGCCGAGGAATCGGTCGAGGTGCCGGAGACGGTGGAGGCGTCCGCCGAGCGCGATGCGGGCGAAGGCCCGTCCGAGGAGCCGGCCGCCGAGCCCGAGCCGCCGGCGGAAGAGCCGGAACCCGCAGCTTCGGAGACCCCCGCGGTTGCGGAGTCCGAGGAATCCCCGACCGAGGTCGCTGCCGAGCCGGACGACGACGCCCCGGCCGAACCTTCCGAGGCCGAGAAGGCCGCGGACCCCGAGCCGATAGCCGCGACTGCGGATCCCGAGCCCGGGACGGTCGAGAAGTCCGAGGACGCTCCAGCCGCCGTGGCGACCGAGGCGAAGGCTGCCGACGAAGAAGCCCGGCCTCGCCGCAAGGTGAAGCCCAAATCGGCGCGAAAGGACGCGCCCGAGTCGGCGCCCCGACCGACGCCCGCAGCCAGTGCGGGCCCCGGAGGCCAGATCCGGATCCAGGCCGATGGATTCACCTCGGACGGTCGCCGGAAGGACCGCAAGAAGGGCAAGCGGCGTCAGAGGGTCGATCAGGACGCGGTCCAGGACAACATTCAGCGCGTCATGGCCGAGATCAAGGGCGGTGGCGGTGGCGGCGGGAAGAAGCGCCGCAAGAAGGGGAGCGCCGGTCCGTCCCGTGAAGAGATGGAGGAGCGCGAGGAGCAGGAGCGTCAGCGCGAGGAGCAGGAGGCCAAGACGGTGAAGGTGAATGAATTCCTCACCGTCGCCGAACTCTCCGAACTGATCGACGTTCCGTCGACCCAGCTGGTGGGTGCCGCCTTCAAGAACCTCGGGCTCATGGTCACGATCAACCAGCGGCTCGACTTCGATCAGATCGAGCTCCTCCTCGAGGAGTTCAACTTCCAGGCCGTGCGGGAAGAGGAATATCAGGACGCCGCGGTCGAGGAGGTCGAAGAGGTCGAGGATCCCGAGTCGCTGAAGCCACGTCCTCCGGTCGTCACCGTGATGGGTCACGTCGACCACGGAAAGACCCTCCTGCTCGACTCGGTCCGCAAGACGAACGTCGTGGCCGGCGAGTCCGGTGGGATCACCCAGCACATCGGAGCCTACCACGTCGAGCTCGACGATGGGCGGGCGATCTCCTTCCTCGACACGCCGGGCCACGCGGCCTTCACGGCGATGCGCGCCCGGGGTGCGGATCTGACGGATATCGTGGTCCTGGTCGTCGCGGCCGACGACTCGATCATGCCCCAGACCAAGGAGGCGATCTCGCACGCGAAGAACGCGGGCGTTCCGATCGTGGTGGCGATCAACAAGATGGATCTCCCCGCGGCCGACGCCATGAAGGTCCGCCAGGAGCTGCTCCAGTACGAGGTGACCGCCGAGGAGTTCGGCGGCGATGTGCTGATGGCCGAGATTTCCGCGAAGACGGGGCTGGGGATGGACGACCTCCTCGAGAAGATCCTTCTCCAGGCCGAGATCCTGGAGCTCAGGGCGAATCCCGACCGCGACGCGCAGGGCGCGGTGGTCGAGGCGAAGCTCGACGTGGGGAAGGGCGCCGTCGTGACGGTGATGATTCAGAAGGGAACACTCCGGGTGGGCGACTCCTTCGTCTGCGGGAAGTTCGACGGGAAGGTCCGGGCGATGCTCGACGAGCGCGGTCAGGCCGTCGACGCTGCGGGACCGGGGGTTCCGGTGCAGATCCTGGGCGTCTCCGGGGTGCCTCAGGCCGGAGATACCCTGCAGGCGATGGACGCGGACCGAGCGGCCGAGATCTCGCAGACGCGCCGGAGACTGGAGCGCGAGAAGCAATTGCGCGTGAAGGACCGCGGGCTCAAGCTGGGCGACTTCGCCCACTTCATGCAGGCGGGCGAGGTCAGCCTGCTGCCCCTGATCGTGAAGGCCGACGTGGATGGATCCGTTCAGGCCGTGGCCGATTCGCTGGAGCAGCTGTCCACCGAGGAAGTCAAGGTGCAGATCATCCATCGCAGTGTGGGAGCGATCAACGAATCCGATGTCCTCCTGGCGGAAACGGCCGGTGCGGTCATCATCGGATTCCGCGTGCGCCCGGACACGAATGCCCGAAACCTTGCGGAGCAGGCGGGGGTCGACCTTCGGATGTACGACGTCATCTACGAGGCGGTCGACGAGGTGACGCAGGCGATGGAGGGACTCCTCTCGCCCGAGGAGCGCGAAAGCGTGCTCGGAGCCGCAGAGGTGCGCGAGGTCTTCAAGATCTCGCGGGTCGGCACCATCGCCGGCTGCTACGTGACCGACGGGGTGATCGACCGGCGGGCTCAGGCTCGAGTGATTCGGGATGGGGTCGTGGTCTACACCGGGGCCTTCGAGTCACTGAAACGCTTCAAGGACGATGCCCGCGAAGTTCGTGAAGGATACGAGTGCGGGATCGGGATCGAGAACTTCAACGACGTGAAGGTCGGCGATGTGATCGAGTGCTTCCAGGTCGAGGAGTTCGCCCGGACGCTCGCCGGATCCGGATCGGAAGCCAAAGACGATTGACCGTCCTCGTCCTGAGCTGGGAGCTTCACATACCCGGCTGTCGCTCCCTGAAGGAGAAGCGGACCGTGGTCCGGTCGCTCAAGGACCGGCTGGGGAACACGTTCAACGTTTCCGTCGCGGAAACCGGATTTCAGGACGTGCATGATCGGGCCGAGATCACGGTCGCCCTCGTGGCGTCGGACGGTCCGTCCGCAGACCGGGCGGCGACCGCCATCGATCGCTTCGTGGCCGACGAGCCGCGAGCCGTAGTCGGACGAACGCTGCGCGAAGAGCGCTGAAGGTTTCAACATGCCCGGAAAGCGAATTGCCCGACTGAACGAACAGTTCAAGCGGGAGGTTACCCAGATCCTGAGAACCGAGGTGCGGGACCCGCGTGTGGGGCTCCCCACGGTCACGGGTGTCGAGGTGACCCCCGATCTCTGGATGGCAAAGGTCTTCGTGCGTCCGGGTCTCACCGGAGAGGACGAGGGGGAGCTCATCGAAGGCCTCGAGGCGGCAAGCCCCTTCATCCGTCGAAAGCTGGGGGACCTGCTCACGCTTCGCCGGGTTCCGGAGCTGCGTTTCCAGGTGGATCGGACCCTGGAGCGGGCGGAGCGGATCGAGTCGATCCTGCGAGAGGTGATTCCCCCCGAAGAGCGAGGTCTCGGCCTGCGTCCGGAACCCGACTCCGAATCGCCCGACCCGGAGTGACGTCGCCGGTGTCGAGCTCGGGGTTCCTGCGGGTCGACAAGCCGATCGGGCCCACCTCGCACGACGTGGTGAGGATCGCCCGAAGGGCTCTCTCCGAACGTCGGGTCGGCCATGCCGGGACCCTTGACCCATTCGCCTCGGGACTGCTTCTCCTGGGCGTGGGGCCCGCTACCCGGCTGACCGAGTACCTGGGCGATCTCGACAAGAGCTACGAGGCCGTCGCCCGTCTCGGGACGGTCACGAGCACCCTCGACCCGGAGGGCGAAGTGGTCGCGACCAGCGAGGACTGGAGAGACGTGACCGAGGCCCGCCTGCTCGACGCGCTCGAATCCCTGACCGGGTCGGTGGATCAGCTTCCGCCCAGCTATTCCGCCAAGAAGGTCGATGGAGAGCGGGCCTATCGCAAAGCCCGTCGAGGGGAAACGGTCGAGCTCACTCCGGCTCGCATCACCATTCACGAACTCGAGCTCCTGAGCTGGAGCCCCCCCGACGTGAGCTTCAGGGTGCGCTGCTCGACGGGGACCTATGTGCGAGCCATTGCTCGCGACCTGGGGGAGGCCCTCGGGGTGGGCGGGCACCTGACCCGGCTCAGACGGACCGGGATTGGGGCGTTCGATGTGCGGGACGCCATCGCCGTCGAGGACATGGAACGAGGGGCTCCCCTGGCCGGCGCGTGGCTCACGCCCCTCGACGCAATGGCGCACCTGCCGAGAGTCGAGGTGGACGAGGCGATCACCACCCGTCTGATCCACGGCCAGAGTCCGGACATCGAAGAGGTGTCGGGTTCGGAAGGTCTCGATGAAGGTCGTCCGGCGGTGGTCGTGAGCCGGGACGAGTTGGTCTGTGTCGGTCGCAGGGAAGGGGATCGGCTGCGCCCCTCCAAGGTGTTCTCGTCGGGATTGCGAGGTGGTGAATGAGCGCCGGTACCCCGCAGTTCAGGTATCCACCGGGCATCCCGTCCGATGGGCGGGGGACCGTCGTCACCGTGGGCACCTTCGATGGCGTGCACCGCGGGCACAGGGCGGTCCTGGACGAGATTCGGGCACGGGCCGCGGCATCGGGGGGACGCGCGGTGCTTCTCACCTTCCACCCGCACCCGCTCACGATCGTGCGGCCGGAGATCGCCCCTCGTCTGCTGACCACCCCGGACGAGAAGAAGGAGATCCTGGCGGAGAGCGGACTGGACTGGGCCGTCTTTCTTCGATTCACCAAGGAGCTTTCGAAGCTGTCTCCCGAGGAGTTCGTCGATGCGGTCCTGGTCGATCGGCTCCGGGTCTCGGAACTTGTGATCGGGTACGACCATGGGTTCGGTCGGGGACGAAGCGGCGACGCCGATACCCTGCGCCGAATCGGTGCCAGGCGCGGGTTCGCGGTCGATGTGGTGGATCCGATCGAGGTCGGTGAGGAGCCGGTCTCGTCGACGCGGATCCGCAAGGCGGTCTCCGAGGGGCGAATCGACCTCGCAGGGAGCGGGCTGGGACGGCCGTATTCCTTCCGTGGCGTGGTGGTTCGGGGCGAGGGGCGCGGAGCGCAGCTGGGCTTCCCCACTGCGAATCTCCGGGTCGGGTATTCCAGGAAGCTCCTTCCCCCCGCCGGGATCTATGCGGTCAGGGGCGTCCTCAGGGCCGGTACCTTCGACGGAGCCCTCCACCTGGGGCCCCGGCCCACCTTCCGCGGGTCTCCTCCATCGATCGAGCTCCACCTGATGGACTTCGATGCCGAGATCTACGGAGAGGAGATTCGGGTCGATCTGATCCAGCACCTTCGTCCGGTACTTCCATTCAGCGGCGCCCGGGCCCTGATCCGGCAAATGGAGAAAGACGTAGAGGAGGCTCGGGCGGTCCTCTCCGAGGCGGGCGAGGCTCCCTTCTCGGACGCGTCGTCGGGTTCGGGAGGCGTTTGAGCCGTTTGGCCTTGTCCGCCCGGGTTTTCGGCCTTACTTTTCAAGGCTTGAATACGTTAGGGAACAGACGCCGACAGAGGTTGGCTTCCCCTGCAGCGAAGACTCTTGCGGAGGCACCGGTCAAGCCATGACCATGACGAAGGACGAAAAAAACGCGATCGTTGAAAAATACCAGCTCCACGAGAAGGACCGGGGCAGCACTGCGGTTCAGATTGCTCTGCTTACCCAGCGGATCAATGAGCTGCGTGACCATTTTTCGGATCACAAGGGTGACCACCACAGCCGGCGAGGACTTCTCCGGATGGTCGGTCGCCGACGCAGGCTGCTCGAATACCTGAAGCGGAGTGATCTGACTCAGTATCGCAGTCTGATCGAAGACCTGGGGCTGCGAAAGTAGCGTCAGCCGGCACGGCGGCCCGATCGGGTCGCCGTGCCTTTGTTTTGGGCTCTACCCTCCAGGGACCGGACACGGTCGACCTCACCACATCCTGCCGGATCTCCCGTCGGCCCCATCGGGGTCCCCGGGACACGGCGGTCGCACCGGCCCGAGTCCCGACCCGGGGAGCCTTGTTCATGAACCTTGCTCGGGAGATGGTCTCCCGAGATCGAAGGTTCTCCTGATTCTGCGGGAAACAAGAAGAAGAAGAGATGATGAAAAGAATCGAACGTGAATTTGCGGGCCGCACCCTCATCCTCGAGACGGGCCGCATGGCTCGACTGGCACCGGGCTCCTGCCTGGTCCAGTTCGGTGAGACCACGGTCCTCTGCACCGCCGCGGTGCAGAATCGACCGACCCACCTCCCGTTTTTCCCACTGACGGTCGAATACCGGGAAAAGACATACGCGGCCGGGAAGATCCCCGGTGGGTTCTTCAAGCGTGAGGGGCGTCCGGGCGAGAAGGAGATCCTCTCCGCCCGTCAGATCGACCGGCCGATCCGGCCGCTCTTCCCCGAGGGTTTCATGAACGAAACCCAGGTCGTCTGCAACATCCTCTCGGCGGACCAGGAAAATGACGCCGACACCCTCGCGCTCCTGGGCGCGTCGGTGGCGTTGAACATGTCGAAGGTGCCCTTCGACACCATGGTCGCATCCGTCCGGATCGGTCGGATTCGGGGAACATGGGTGCTGAACCCGACCTTCCAGCAGCTCGAGTACTCCGATCTCGACATTGTCGTGACCGGGTCAAACGATGCCCTCCTGATGGTCGAGGGTGGAGCGGTCGAGGTTTCCGAGGAAGAGATCGCCGAAGGGCTCGAGATTGCCCACGAGGGCATTCGCCAGCTCATCGAGATCCAGGCGGAGCTTCTGGAAGGCCTGCGTCAGCCCACGATGGAGTGGGAGCCGCAGACCTCCTCCAGCGAGCTCACGGATCGCATCGAGGGCATGGTGGGGACTCGCGTCCGCGAGGCCATGTCGATCGCGGACAAGACGGCTCGCAAGGAGGCGCTCTCCAACGTTCGCGAGGAGCTCGAGGGTGCGCTCGAAGAGGAGCTCTCGGACGAGGAATGGTCCGATGCTTCGGGTGAAGTCGGTGATATCATGCGCGGACTCGAGAAGGCCGCGATGCGCAAGCAGATCCTGGACGATGGGATCCGCTCCGACGGTCGGGACATGGATACCGTGCGCGAGATCACCTGCGAGATCGGAATCCTTCCCCGGACGCATGGTTCGGCCCTGTTCACCCGTGGGCAGACCCAGGCGCTCGCGGTCGCGACGCTCGGAACCTCGCGCGACGAACAGCGGATCGATTCGATCGACGTGCAGGAGGAGATCAGCAAGTCCTTCATGCTGCACTACAACTTCCCTCCCTTCTGTGTCGGTGAGGCTCGCCCGATGCGCGGGACCTCGCGTCGGGAAATCGGACACGGTGCCCTGGCCGAGCGCGCGATTCAGCCGCTCCTGCCGGACTATGACGACTTCCCGTACACGATTCGGGTCGTTTCCGACGTCCTCGAGTCGAACGGATCCTCGTCGATGGCTTCGGTCTGTGGAACCTCGCTGGCGCTGATGGCCGCCGGGGTCCCGCTCAAGGCCGCCGTTGCCGGTGTGGCCATGGGGCTGATCAAGGAAGGCGATCGGACCGCGGTGCTGACCGACATCCTGGGGGTCGAAGACGCGCTGGGGGACATGGACTTCAAGATCGCCGGCACCCGGAAGGGCGTCACATCGATCCAGATGGACATCAAGGTCGACGGCATCACCCGTGAGGTGCTGATCGACGCACTGGGTCGGGCCCGGACGGCGCGCCTTCACATTCTCGATGTGATGGATTCCACGCTCGACGCTCCCAAGGACGAACTGTCGCCGCACGCGCCTCGGATCACCTCGATGCAGGTGAATCCCGAGAAGCTCGGTGAGATCATCGGACCGAAGGGGAAGACGATTCGCGCAATTCAGGACGAGACCGGGGCCAAGATCGATATCGAGGACTCCGGGGTCGTCAAGATCGCGGCGGTCTCCGGTGAAGCCGCGGATCGGGCTCGCGAAATGATCGAGGCGATCGTGCAGGATCCCGAAGTGGGCCGGGTCTACGAGGGGCCGGTCAAGAACACGACCACCTTCGGAGCGTTCATCGAAATCCTTCCGGGAGTCGAAGGGCTCTGCCATATCTCGGAGCTGGCCGACGGCCGCGTCGAGAAGACCGAAGACGTGCTGAACCGGGGGGATATCACCCGGGTCAAGCTCCTCGCCATCGACGAGAAGGGCCGGCTGCGCCTCTCGCGTCGAGCGGCGATCGAGGAGGAAGGGGAGCAGGTCGCCGAAGTTGAGGCCGCCAGTCGCGGATGATCGACTCCGGAATCGTCGGGTGGCGCCGGAGTCGGGGAATATCCCCGGCTCTGGCGTTTTCCCGTTTCAGAGCAGGGGGAGTCGCTCCATGACCGGGTTCGTGGCGGCAGGATCCGACGGGGGGACCGGAGGGAACGGCATCGTCGGAGGACGGATGCGCAGCTCCACGCTCCCGAATGGAATCCGGGTCCTGACCGAGTCGATTCCGGGAGTGCGCTCCGTGTCTCTCGGGGTCTGGGTGCGGCAGGGATCCGTCCATGAACGGCCCGAAGAATCCGGCGCGAGCCACCTGCTCGAGCACATGGTGTTCAAGGGGACGGGTGAGCGGAACCCCCGGGAGATCGCGATGGCGCTGGAACGCCTCGGTGGCTCGCTCGACGCCTTCACGTCGAGAGAACACACCTCGTATCAGGCCCGTGTGTTGAGCGAGCACCTTCCGGTCGCCCTGGACGTCCTGTCGGACCTGGTCCTGAACCCGGTTCTTCGAAAAGAAGACCTGGAACTCGAGCGCGAGGTTGTTCTCGAGGAGATCAGCACGGTCGAAGACACTCCAGACGACCTGGTCTTCGAGCTCCATGGCGACCTCCTCTGGGGGCGTCATCCCTACGGCCGGTCGATTCTCGGGAGTCGCGAATCGGTCGGGGGACTCGAGGTCGAAACCCTGCAACGGATCCATCGGGAACGCTACCGGGGCGGAGAACTCATCGTCGCGGCGGCCGGACATCTCGAACACGAGCGAATTCTCGAGACCGTCGAGGCGAAGTTCGGTCACCTGGAACGGGGTACGGGTGCCGTGATCCCCGAGCTTCCCGATCAGGGGTCGGGTGCCCACAGGCACGTCGAGCGCACATCCGCCCAGACGCATATCGTTTTCGGAGCCAGGACCCCTCCGCGGTCGGCCCCGGAGAGGATCCCCCTCGTGCTTCTCTCGTCGGCGTTCGGTGGAGGGATGAGTTCACGACTTTTTCAGCGGATTCGGGAAGAGCTGGCACTCGCCTACACGGTGTACTCGTTCCAGTCCTTCTATTCGCGGGCCGGGGTATCGGGCGTCTACGTGGGAACGCGCCCCGAATGGACCGAGCGGGCGATCGACGCGATCCGCGAGGAGATGGCGGTGATCTCCAACGAAGGCCTCCCGCTCGACGAACTGCGCGAGGTGAAGGATCAGGTCAAGGGCCAGGTGATGTTGTCGCTGGAGTCCACGTCGGCCCGGCTCTTCCGCCTGGCCGGCTTCGCCCTCTACGACCAGCCGTACCTGACGCTCGATCAGCTCCTCAATCGGATCGAGACGGTCTCGAGAGACGAGGTCGCAGAGGTTGCCCGCACGTATCTGAACCCCGAGGTCCAGGCGGTACTCCGGCTGGGACCGGCCTGAGACCCCCCCGGGGTCGGAGGGAGAGTCGGGAAAAGGTGGTACAAGGGTTGACCCCCTTGGGAAAGAGGCGAGATTTCGCCCTTGTTGTCGAGGTATCCCATATGCGAATTCCGGCCGGTCGAGCACACTCGGGTGCCGCGTTCGCACGAGCATTTCCCCAACGGATCATCGAGATATGCGGATCGGCGTACCGAAGGAGATCAAGGCGAACGAATATCGGGTGGCTCTCGTGCCTGCCGGGGCTGCGGCCCTCGTTCAGCACGGACACGAGGTCGTCATCGAAGGCGGGGCCGGTGAAGGCAGCGGGTTCCCCGATGAACTCTACCTCGAAGCCGGGGCTACCATCCTCGACACGGCCGAGGAGGTCTGGGCCACGGCGGAAATGATCGTCAAGGTCAAGGAGCCGATCGAGCAGGAATGGCCGCTGATCCGCGAAGACCAACTCCTCTTCACGTACTTTCACTTCGCGGCGTCGGAACCGCTCACCCGGGCGCTCATGGACTCCGGGTCGATCGCCGTCGCGTATGAGACCGTCCAGCTCTCCAATGGCGAGCTCCCGCTGCTCACTCCGATGTCCGAGGTCGCGGGCCGCCTCTCCATCCTCGAGGGTGCCAAGTACCTGGAGCGGTTCTACGGTGGGCGAGGCCTCCTACTGGGCGGTGTTCCCGGCGTTCTGCCCGCCCATGTGGTGATTCTCGGCGGAGGAGTGGTCGGCACCAATGCCGCGAAGATGGCGGCGGGGTTCGGCGCCCGTGTCACCCTGCTCGACATCTCGCTGCCGCGTCTCCGGTACCTTTCCGACGTGATGCCGGCCAACGTGAATCTCCTCTACTCCAATCGGTACAATATCCTGGAGCAGATCGAACAGGCCGACCTGCTCATCGGAGGGGTGCTCCTGCCGGGGAAGAAGGCACCGTCGCTGGTCAAGCGCGAAGACCTGAAGCGAATGCTGCCCGGCTCGGTGATCGTGGATGTCGCGGTCGACCAGGGAGGCTGCGTGGAGACGATCTACCCCACGACGCACGAGAATCCGATCTACGAGGTCGATGGGGTCATCCACTACGCCGTGGCCAACATGCCGGGTGCGGTGGCCCGTACGAGCACCCTGGCGCTCACGAACGCGACTCTCCCCTACGCCATCACCCTGGCCAACAAGGGCTGGAAGACGGCGTGTCTCGAGGACCCGGCCCTTCGAATGGGACTGAACGTGGTCCACGGAGAGGTCACGTACGAAGGGGTGGCCGAGGCGTTCGATATGGAGTTTCGAGCGGCCGAGACGGTCCTGGGACCGTGAGCGAACGCCCTGCCAACTCGTCGGGTCCCGGTGGGGGCGGGGAGGGAGTCGTGCGATTCCGGCGCCTCGAGTCGAATCCCGACCTGCCCCTTCCGGCTCGTGCCACCGAGGGTTCGGCGGGGTTCGACCTGCGGTCCTCCGAAGAGACCTTCATCCTCGAGCCCGGGGCACGGAAACTGGTCGCCTCGGGGCTCGAGATGGAGATGCCGTCGGGGCTCGAGTGCCAGATTCGGCCGCGCTCGGGACTCGCCCTCCGCCATGGGGTCACGATTCCGAACAGCCCCGGGACGATCGACCCGGACTACCGTGGGGAGCTGCGGGTGATCCTCCTCAACCTGGGAGAGGAGGCGGTGCAGATCGAGCGGGGGGAGCGAATCGCCCAGTTGATCTTTTCCCGCTTTTCGGTTCCCAGGCTCGAAGAAGTCGAAAATATTTCCGCTTCCGAGCGGGGACAAGACGGGTTCGGGAGCACGGGCACGCGCTGACACCGGGGGATCGGAGCCTCGTGTTGCCGGGGTCTTCGAGAGATCCAGGATCGGGGCGGCCGACCCCCACACGGCCGGGAACGTGTCTTGCAAACACACGTTCCTGCCTTTAGAATCGAGGGCGCTCGTTCTTCCCGCCGACATGGGCTTCGCCGGGGAGAGCGAGTGCCGGTTTCACTGTTCAAGAACACGACGCTTCGCGCTCCTCCTCCGGCCCCCCACGGGTTTCAGCCTTGTCAGCCTTCTCGAAATGGTTCAACTCCGGTTCTCTCGTCCCCGTCAACGACATTGCGGTGGATCTCGGAACGGCGAATACTCTGGTCTACGTGAAGGGCGAGGGAATCGTCCTGAACGAGCCCTCGGTCGTGGCCGTCGAGAAGGGGTCCCGAAGAATCCTCGGGATCGGACTCGAGGCGAAACGGATGCTGGGAAGGACTCCCGAAAACATCGAGGCGGTACGCCCGCTCAAGGACGGGGTGATCGCCGACGTGGATGTGACCGAGATGATGCTCCGGCACTTCCTCAAACAGGTTACTTCGAAGCGAATCTTCCGGATCAAGCCCCGGGTCGTGGTCGGAGTGCCCTCGGGAATCACCGAGCTGGAGCGTCGCGCGGTGCGTTCGTCCGCCATGGCGGCCGGGGCAAAGGCGGTCTACATGGTGGCGGAGCCCACGGCGGCGGCGATCGGGGTCGGGCTCCCGATCGAGACCCCGACCGGAAACATGGTGATCGATATCGGTGGCGGGACGACCGAGATCGCGGTGATCGCGCTCTCGGGAATCGTCTCCAACACTTCGATCCGTGTCGGGGGTGACGAGCTGGATTCCGCGATCGTCACCTTCCTGCGCAAGAACTACAATCTCCTGATCGGAGAGCCGACCGCCGAGGCGGTCAAGATCCAGATCGGTTCCGCCTGGGAGGGGGGCGAGGAGCGATCGATGGATGTGAAGGGTCGCGACCTGGTCTCGGGGATTCCGAAGACGGTCTCGGTGAGCTCCGAGGAGGTCAGGGAGTGCATTCAGGAGCCGATCCAGGCGATCGTCGAGGCGGTCCGGCGGGCCCTCGAGATCACCCCCCCTGAACTGTCGTCGGACATTGTCGACCGCGGAATCGTGATGACCGGAGGGGGGGCGATGATCCGGGGGCTCGACCGACTCCTCTCGCTCGAGACCAACCTGCCGATCCATGTCGACGAGGAGCCGCTGACCTGTGTGGTGCGCGGGGCAGGACGGATCCTCGATGATCTGCAGAAGTATCGGAATGTGCTCGTAACGTGACTGCCCGGGGCGCGGACCGGGAGTTTCGGTCCACCCCCACCCCCTCCGCGCCCGGCTCCGGACCCCTTCGGGTATGGCTTCATTCGACGTAGAGAACGGCGAGAGCGGACGTCGCCGGGAGCTCACCCTTTCGCTCGGGTTTCTGCTCCTGGCGGTGACTCTTTTCGTGCTCCCCGTTCAGCTTCAGCAGGGCATCTCCGGAGCCCTCCGGTCCACCGTGCTCGCGCCCTTCCTGTGGACGCAGGAATCCCTGAACCAGACACGAATTCGTGCCGCCGAGATTAACCAGCTCCAGGCCCGACTCGACTCCACCTCGGCCGTCCTGGCCTCGCAACGGACCCTGCTCATCGAGAACGTCCAGCTGCGCGGGCTACTCGAGCTCCGGGAGCGGGCCGGTCCCACCTTCGTGTCGGCGAGTGTGATCCGCTCGGGCACTCGAGGATCCGAGAGCATGTTTCTTCTCGACGTCGGCACCCAGGACGGGGTGCAGGTGAACGACCCGGTCGTGGTGGCCGAGGGGCTCGTCGGGAGCATCCGAGAGGTCGGGCCCGGCACCTCGCTTGCCATGGACTGGAGCCATCCGGATTTCCGGGTCCACGTCATGACCGCCGACGGCGAGGCCTTCGGGGTGGTCGAGCCCCGCTTCGGCGCCTTCCGCGAAGAGGACCGCCTCCTCCTGAACGGGATCCCCTTCAACACCTCGCTCGCGGAGGGCATGCCGGTCATCACCTCGGGACTGGGGCCGTTCAACCCCCGCGGGATCGAGGTGGGACGCATCCTCTCTCTCGCCGAGGCGGAGGCGGGCTGGCGGAGGGGCTACTGGATTCAGCCCGCCATTCAACCGGGGAGTGTGACGCACGTGCTCGTGATCACGGGGGGCGAGGGGGAGCCGGTGAGCGAGTGGACTCACCTGTGGTCCGATGAGCCTCTCCCCGACAGCCTTCCGGCGGAAGATCCTCCGGTGGATGGACTCGATCGGGGGGCTGACGGAGACGAAGGGGCGCCGGTGATCCTCCCCCCGCCTGTCGACCTCCCCGACTCCCTCGACCCTTCGGGGCTGCGATGAGTCGATCCTTCCTCTTCTGGGCGATCGCTCTCCTTCTTCCCACCGTTCATTTCTTTCTTCAGGTGGGTCTCGGGATCGGGATCTGGGCGCCGGACCTGCTCACCGTCGCCCTCCTCCTCCTGGCCCGCGAACTCCGGGCCGGAAAGGCCGCCGCGATCGGCTTCTGCTTCGGACTCCTCGAAGACGCGTTCTCGATCCTCGCTTTCGGGGCCAACACCCTGACGCTGACCCTCCTCGGGATCCTGGGCGCACGCTCCCGCGACCTCTTCGTGGCCGAGTCCGCGGGATTCTTCCTGGGCTATCTGGCGATCGGGAGTTGGCTTCGATATGCATTACATTGGGTTTTCGCCGGAGAGTCCCTGCGGGGAAGCGCGGGCGAGGTGCTCCTGGTCCAGGGGCCGATCGCCGCGATGTACGCGGCAGGGGTCGGTGTGATCTTCCTGATTCTGACCGGGGTCATCCGGGAGTCCGGGGGATGAGTACGGCGTTCCGACCCGCGCACGACCTCACGCCGGAACGCTCGATCGCAGCAGGGGGAACGAGAGTGTCCGGGTACCGATTGCAGCCGCGGAGAATGCCATGAGGGCAGCCCATCCGAACGAACGTCGCGTCCGAGCCCGCCTGGCGGCTGCCGCGCTCGGGATCCTCATGCTCATCCTTCTGGCGTCCTTCTTCCGGGCCCAGGTCGTGCGCGGCACCGCCTGGGCACTTCAGTCGGAGTCCAACCGTCTGCGCGTCCTGCCGATTCCGGCACCCAGGGGCACCGTGTTCGACCGGTACGGCGAGATCATTTCGGACAATGTGCCGTCGTACTCCCTCTCGCTCTTTCCGGCCGAGGTCGACTCCATCGCGATCTCGCTGACCCGGCTGCAACCGTATCTGTCCCTTTCGGACGAGCGGGTCGACGAGCTGCTCGAGACCTTCCGGGCGAATCGCCGGTTCCCCCTCCTGGTCAGGGCGAACCTGACGGACCAGGAGGTGGCGGCGATGGCGGAGCTGCGCCCCGAGTTTCCGGGCGCCTTCCTCGAGACCCGCCCGCGCAGGCGCTACATCCACGGGCCGGCCCTCGGACATGTCCTGGGGTACGTGGGAGAGGTCTCACCGCAGGAGCTCGAGAGCCCCCGCTTCGCGGGGTACGAGCGGGGCATGATCCTGGGCAAGGACGGGTTGGAGCGGCAGTACGAGGAGCTGCTCCAGGGAGAGCAGGGGATCCGGTACGTCGAAGTCGACGCGCTGCGTCGGGTCGTGGGCTCCTTCGAGGGCTACGCCGCGGCCCCCGCCATTCCGGGCGAGGACCTGCACCTGCATCTCGACCTGGCGCTGCAGAACTACATTCACGAGATCTTCCCGGACTCGATGCGGGGGGCCGTGGTCGCGCTCAACAGCGAAGACGGGGGGATTCTCGCCCTCTATTCGGCGCCTTCCTACGACCCGACGGAGTTCGTCGGCGGCATCTCGCGAGATCGCTGGCAGGCCCTGGACACGGATCCCTCGGAGCCGCTCTTCAACCGGGCGGTGATGGGCCGGTACCCTCCGGCCTCGACGTGGAAGCTGGCCACCGCGGCGATCGCGATGGAGCTGGGGGTCCTGGAGCCGAACGAGGTCATGCCGGTTCCCTGCACGGGCTCGTTCCGCTTTCAGAACGTGACCAGGCGCTGCTGGAACCCCAACGGTCACGGATACCAGGACCTGGCGGGCGCCGTGGCGCAGTCGTGCAACGTCTATTTCTACCAGGTGGGGGTGCGGATCGGACTCGAACGACTCGTCGACGAGGGGACCCGCCTCGGCTTCGGCGAGCCGTGCGGGGTCGACCTGCCCAGGGAGATGTCGGGCCAGTTCCCCGATGGCCTCGACTGGTGGCAACGCAGGTGGAACTACCGGGCCGCCGAGAACGAGGTGCTCTCGATCGCGATCGGGCAGGGGCCGAACGACCAGACTCCCCTCAAGATGGCGCAATTCTACCTGGCCCTCGCACGGGGAGAGGGCGCCCCCGCTCCCCGGCTCCGCCGTCCGGTCGAAGGCGAGGAACTCCAGCCGGCCTGGTCGCTGGAGCTCACCGAGGCCTCGACCGCCTCGCTCCAGGAAAGCCTGCGCCAGGTGACGGCATCGGGGACCGCATTTCGTTCGACCCTCGAGCACTGGGAGCTGATCGGCAAGACGGGAACGGCACAGCACGACGTCACGGGTGATCGCCTCCCGCACGCATGGTTCGCCGGGATGGCGGGTCCCTTCGGGTCGGCACCCGAGATCGTGGTCGTGGTCCTGGTCGAGGAGGGGGACTCCGGGTCCTCGGTCGCGGCCCCGATCGCTGCCAAGGCCGCCGATTTCCACCTTCGGCGCAAGTACGGGATTCCCGTGGATACGATCCAGACGCTCGGGGAGCACCTCGACGCGGGGATCCCCGCCCCCTGGGCCTGGGCCAGACAGAACCAGGAGCGCCAGGGCGTCCCGCCAGCCGAGGCTCCCGACGACCCCTCCGACCTGACCGACCCCGACGCGGGCGCCTCTCCGCCCGTTTCGGGAACCGATCCCACCCCGAACCGATCCACGCCGGACGACCCTTGACGCTCTTTCGCAGGTGGGCCGGGGACCCGGTCCTCGTCGGTCTGGCGCTGGCGCTCTCGCTCTTCGGGATCGCGATGATCTACTCGGCCGGGGTGCTCAATGTCCCGAGCCCCGTGGTCACCGGTGCATGGCGCCGACAGCTCGTCTGGCTCGCCCTCTCGCTCGCGGCCTTCACCTTCGTGAGTCGGATCCGTGGGCGGTGGATCGAGTGGGCGGCACTGCCCTCCTACCTGGCCGCGGTGGTGCTCCTCGCGGCGGTACTGGTGATCGGCACCGGGGCGGGACCTGCCGAGAGCGTGGGCCGGTGGATTCAGGTAGGCCCGATCCGCTTCCAGCCTTCGGAGTTCGCCAAGATCGCGGCCGTTCTGGGGATCGCCTGGTTCCTCTCCTCGCGGGAGTCGCCCCCGGCCGGCGTGCGGGACCTCGTGGCCCCTTCGGCGATCGTGGGGGTGCTCCTCGGCCTCGTGGTCCTGCAGCCCGACCTCGGGACCGCCCTGGCCTTCGTCGGAATCCTGTTCGCGGTGCTCTTCTGGTCCGGCACGCCGCTCCTGCACCTCTTCTTCCTGGCCAGCCCCGGCCTGGCGCTGATCCTCGCCTTCAACACGATCGTGTGGTCGGTGTACTTCGTCGCGCTGGTCCTCGCGGTCTACCTCTTTCGGTATCGGCTCTACCTGATCGAATCGGCGGGGGTCGTGCTCGCGAACCTGGCGGCGGGTACCATCGCCCTGCCTGTCTGGAGCTCACTCGCGGAGTACCAGCGGAATCGACTGCTCGTCTTCCTGGATCCGGGCATGGACCCTCGGGGCGCCGGGTGGAACCTGATCCAGTCCAAGGTGGCGATCGGCAGTGGAGGCCTCACCGGGAAGGGGTTCACCCAGGGGACCCAGAAGCGGCTCGATTTCCTCCCCGAACAGCACACGGACTTCATCTTCAGCGTGATCGGCGAGGAGCTCGGGTTCGTGGGCGCCTTTATCGCGATCGCTCTCTTTGCGGCCCTCCTTTACCGCCTGGTGCTCATGGCCGAGAAGGTGTCGGATCCCTTTGCCGGGCTGGTGCTCTTCGGTATCTTCGGGGCGTGGCTCGTCCATGTCTTCATCAATGTGGGAATGACCGTCGGAATTGTGCCGATCACGGGAATCCCGCTTCCGTTCGTGAGTTACGGAGGAACCTTCCTGCTCACCTGCTGGGTCATGACCGGCCTCGCGGTGCGCATGGCACAGGAAGACTAGCCTCCTCTGGCAAAGGCAGTTCCATGGCCTGGTTCCGAAAACCAAAGAAGCCCCTGAAAGCAGGGGATCGCCGAGACCTCCCGTCCGATGTCTTCGTGAAGTGCGAGGGCTGCGGGGAGATCCTCTACCGGGAGAAGCTCGCGCAGAATCTGCACGTCTGTCCGGACTGCGGACACCACGTCCGGGTGGGGGTCGCCGACTACCTGCGGATCCTCTCTGACGAGGGGAGCTTCGTCGAGACCGAGACCGCGCTGCGGAGCGCCGATCCCCTCGAGTTCACCGACCTGAAGGGGTATGCCCAGCGGCTCGAGGCCGCCGAAAAGAAGACGGGACGCGGAGACGCGGTCGTGACCGGTCGGGCCCTCCTCGAGGAGCAGCCGATCGCGCTCGCGATCATGGACTTCTCCTTCATAGGTGGCTCCATGGGGTCGGTCGTGGGAGAGAAGATCGCCCGAATCGGACGGCTGGCGCTCGAGGAGGAGCGACCTCTCGTCCTGGTGTCGGCGTCGGGAGGGGCCCGGATGATGGAGGGCATCTATTCCCTGATGCAGATGGCCAAGACCTCGGCGGTCCTGGCGCGCCTCCACGAAGCGGGAATTCCCTTCATCTCGATCCTGACCCACCCCACCACCGGGGGGGTGACCGCCTCGTTCGCGATGCTCGGCGACGTGAACCTCGCGGAGCCCGGGGCGCTGATCGGGTTCGCGGGACCCCGGGTGATCGAGGAGACCATCAAGCAGGAGCTCCCCGAGGGATTCCAGCGCGCCGAGTTTCTCCTCTCCCATGGAATGGTGGACCGGGTGGTCGACCGTCGGGAGATGAAGGTGACCGTCGCCCGCCTCATCCGCCACATGTTCGTGCACGACGGTCCCGGTTTCGCCCGGGGCCCCGTCGAGAGCTCCACGTCGCCGGCGAGCGCACCCGGCGAGTCCGGAAGGGACGTCCGGGGTTGAGCCCTCCGGAGCCTTCCGGCAGACAGGGGAAGGGAAGAGGGGGCTTCGGGCCGCCGTCGGATGATCCGCTGGCGGCCCGCCTCTTTCCCCCCCTGACCGGCTCCGTTCACTGGGGACTCGGTCGGATGGACCGGATCCTGGCCTCGGTGGGCGCGCCCCACCGGAGCGTCCCCGCCCTCCACGTGGGGGGCAGCAACGGGAAGGGGTCGGTCGCCCGGATCTGGGCGTCCGTCATGAAGGCGGCCGGATTCCGGGTCGGGCTCTACACGTCGCCCCATCTCGTATCCTTTCGAGAGCGGATCCTGATCGACGGTCGGCCCCTTCCGGATCCCCTCCTCGAGGAGCTCGCGGCCGAACTTCGCTCCGCGGTCATCCGCTTTCAGCCTTCGTATTTCGAGGCCTGCACCGCGCTCGCCTTCCTGGCCTTCGCCCGGGGCGAGGTCGATGTCGCCGTGATCGAGGTGGGCCTGGGAGGCCGCCTCGACGCGACGAACGTGGTCTCGCCGGTCCTGACCGCAATCACGAACATCTCGCTGGAGCATCGCGACTGGCTGGGTGATACCGTCGAAGAGATCGCCCGCGAGAAGGCCGGAATCCTGAAGGCCGGGGTCCCCGCCTACACCACGGCCCGCGATCCGGGGGCCCTGAGGGTTCTCACCGAGGAGTCCGCCGCCCTCGGGGCGCCCCTGACCCGCGTCCGGGTGCCGACCGGAGGGTGGGACCGGAACGGCCTTCACCTGAAGCTCACCACCCGGCGCTGGGGAACGCTGTCCCTTCGCGCCCCCCTCTTCGGTGACCACCAGCTCGAGAACGTCGCCCTGGCGGTGCAGTCGCTCGAGAGCCTCCCGCCCCGGCTCCTCCCGTCGGCCCGTGCCGTCCGCGAGGGGGTCGAGGCGGTCCGCATCCCGGGCCGGCTCCAGCTCGTCGACGCTCCGCCGCGACGGTGGCTCTTCGATGTGGCGCACAACGCCGACGGCATGATCTCCCTCGCCCGGGCGCTCCCGGTGCTCACCGACCGGTCTCCGGTGGTCGCGGTGGTCGGGATCCTGGCGGACAAGGACTGGGAGGCCATGCTCGGCGAGCTCTCGGGCGCGGTCGATCTCATCCTGCTCACCGTGCCTCCCGGGGTGCCGGTCGAGCGGCGGTGGGATCCGGACGAAGCGGTGGCCCGCCTGCCGGAGCTGGACCTGCTCGTCATCGACGATCTCGCCGGGGCGCTCCAGCGCGCCAGCGAACTCACCCGTGGCGGGGGAACCGTGCTGGTGACCGGTTCGGCCTACACGGTCGGATCAGCCCTCCGGATCCGCGACCTGGTCCCCCCGGAAGCCTTGCCCCCTTCCGACGAATTCGAATAGATTCGCCCATGTCAAAGCCCCAGAAATTCAAGACCCTGCGCGGGTTTCGCGATTTTCCTCCCGAGGAATTGCAGCTTCGTTCTCGTCTCTTCGAGGCCTTCCGCCGGGCAGCGGTGGCCTTCGGGTATCAGGAGTACGACGGCCCCCCCCTCGAGACGCTCGACCTGTACGTCGAGAAGAGCGGCGAGGAGATCGTCGAGCAGCTGTACGCCTTCACCGACAAGGGGGGACGCGAGGTGGCCCTCCGGCCCGAGATGACTCCCTCGCTGGCGAGGATCCTGGCGGACCGCAGCCGCTCGATGCCCAAGCCCATACGCTGGTTCTCGATTCCCCAGCTCTTCCGGTACGAGCGGACCCAGAGGGGTCGGCTCCGCGAACATTATCAATGGAACGTCGACCTCGTCGGAGAGGATTCGATCGACGCCGACGCCGAGGTCCTGGGCGTGGCGCTCACCGCGCTTCGCGCCCTCGGACTGGGTCCGGACCGGATCCGCGCACGGGTCTCGGACCGCCGCCTCCTGGCCGCCCTCCTGCGCAGCGCGGGGGTGCCCGAATCGGCCCTGCTCACCGCCTATGCGATCGTCGACAAGGTGGAACGCGAGCCCCGGGAGCGGACCATCGAGCGACTGGTCGACGAGGTCGGGCTGACCCCCGAGGCGGCCGGACAGGTCCGCAGCCTCTTCGACGAGCCCGGGCTGGATCCGGTACGGGCGTCGTTCGGTGACGATCCCGCGGTGGTGGAGGGCCTCGAGGCCATGGAGGCCTTTCTGGGCGTCATCGAGGAGCTGGGCTTCGGACCGTACGTCGAGTTCGACCTCACGATCGTTAGGGGCCTCGCCTACTACACGGGCCCGGTGTTCGAGATCTTCGACCGGGGTGGGGAGCTCCGTGCGCTCTGCGGGGGCGGGCGCTACGACAACCTTCTCGAGAGGGTCGGAGGGGAGTCGCTTCCCGCCGTCGGCTTCGGGATGGGCGATGTGGTCCTCTCCGAGCTGCTGGCCGAGGAGGGCCTGAACCCCGAGTACGATCGCGGCGTGGACTTCTTCCTGATCTCGATCGACGACGCCGACCGGGGACTCGCGCGTCGTGTGGCGGCGCACCTGCGCACCCAGGGCCAGTCGGTGATCCTGCCCCTGCGCGGGATGTCGGTCGGAAAGCAGTTCAAGGCCGCCGCATCCGAGGGCGCGCGTCAGGCGGTGATCCTCGGCCCCGACGAAATCGAACGCGGAGAGGCCGTGATGCGGACCATGGCGGACGGGAACGAGACCTCGGTCTCGCTGCGGCGCCTCCTGGGAGGCGAATGAGCGGATGGCGTATCCGGACGACTCGGATCCCGTGGAATACGAGGGCACCCGCGAAGAGATGGATCGGGCCATCCGCCGGCTGGATGTGCTGGAGTGGCTCATCCTGTCCTTCGCGGTCCTCGTGGCGCTGCTCGGGGGCGCGGCGGTGGCCTTCCTGTTGAGCGTGGGGACCGAGCTCCCCTTTCGGGCCACCTGGGCGGTCCTCTCGATCCTCCTGCTCGCCGTGCCGGGCCTCTTCGTCTTCGGCCGGGAACTCCGTGGAGACGGGAAGAGGCGCCGCGCGAGGGAGGACCGCGAAGATGGGCCTCCCGACTCCGAACCCTCGGGGCGGCCTCCGACATGACCCGATTGACCCGCTCCACCCTCTTTACATCCATTGAATCCCGATCAGGAAGACCGTAATGGCTGACGATAGAACGCTGACCCCCCGCGCCGAGGACTTCAGCGCATGGTACAACGAACTCGTGTTGAGGGCCGAGCTGGCCGATCACTCCCCCGTGCGCGGGAGCATGGTGATCCGGCCCTGGGGGTACGGGATCTGGGAGAACATGCAGCGGGCGCTGGACGACATGTTCAAGGCGACAGGGCACGAGAACGCCTATTTCCCCCTGCTCATCCCGATGTCCTTCATCGAGCGCGAGAAGGAGCACGTCGAGGGGTTCAAGCCCGAACTCGCCGTGGTCACGCACGCCGGGGGCAAGGAGCTCGAGGAGCCGTTGGTGATCCGTCCGACCTCGGAGACGGTGATCTACTCGATGTTCGCCAAGTGGGTGCAGTCGTACCGGGACCTGCCCATCCTCATGAACCAGTGGGCGAACGTGATGCGCTGGGAGCTGCGCACCCGTCTCTTCCTGCGCACGTCGGAGTTCCTCTGGCAGGAGGGTCACACGGCGCACGCGTCGGAGCCCGAGGCGGAAGAGGAGACCCGGCGAATGCTCGAGGTCTACCGGCAGTTCATGCAGGACTGGATCGCGATGCCCGTGGTCACCGGGCTCAAGTCCGAGTCCGAGAAGTTCGCCGGCGCCCTGCGCACGTACACCTGCGAGGCGATGATGCAGGATGGCAAGGCGCTGCAGGCCGGAACCTCTCACAACCTCGGACAGAATTTCTCGAAACAGTTCGAGCTCACCTTCCAGAACGAGGAAGGGGTCGAGGCCTTCGCCTGGAACACCTCGTGGGGGGTCTCCACGCGCCTCGTCGGGGGACTCGTGATGACGCACGGCGATGACGACGGGCTCGTTCTTCCGCCTCGCCTGGCCCCGGTGCAGGTCGTGGTGGTGCCGATCTTCCGGAAGGAGGAGGAGCGGACCGCGGTGGTCGAGCGGGCCCACCAGATCCGGTCCCGCCTCCAGGAGGCGGGGGTCCGGGTCCGCGTCGACGACCGGGATCACCTGAACCCCGGCGCCAAGTTCTGGGAGTGGGAGCGCAAGGGCGTGCCGCTGCGGATCGAGATCGGACCCCGGGACCTGGCGAAGAACCAGGTGGTCCTGGTCCGTCGGGTCACCCCCGAGGGAGCGGACCGCAAGGCCTTCCTCGACGAGAACGAGGCGCTCGCCTCGATTCCCGGCCGGCTCGAGGAATTCCAGCGCTACCTGCTGGAGCGCGCCGTCGAGTCTCGCGAGGCCCGCTCCCATCGGGGTGTGAATTCGATCGAGGAGCTGCAGGCGCTCGTCGATGCCCCGGGAGGAGGCTTCGTCTACACCGGATGGAGTGGAGACCCCGAGGTGGAGCGCCGCATTCAGGAGACGACGAAGGCCACCCTGCGCTGCATTCCGGATCCGGCCTTCCGGTCCGAGACCCCTCCGGAGCGCTGCATCGGGGGGGACGCGCCGTCGAAGATGGAGGTGGTCTGGGCCAAGGCCTACTGATCCTTGCCGACCCCCGATCCCAACCCTCGACCCGAGAGCCGTACCCGATGAGCCATACCGAACAGCACGACCGCATCCTGATCCTCGACTTCGGGTCGCAGTACACCCAGCTGATCGCCCGTCGCATCCGCGAGGAGCGCGTGTTCTGCGAGATCCACCCCCCCGATCGGTCGCTCGAGTGGATCCGGGAGTGGGCGCCGAGCGGGATCATCCTCTCGGGGGGGCCCGCGTCGGTCTACGACGCCGAGGTGCCCTCCCTGGACCCCGCTCTGCTCACCGAAGGGATCCCGGTGCTGGGGATCTGCTACGGCATGCAGCTCATCGCGCACCTCGAGGGGGCCACGGTGCACAACGGGCAGCGCGAGTACGGTCGGGCCGAACTCACGGTGGCCGAGCCCGAGGCGCTCTTCGCGGGCTTCGATCGCGACGAGCCCACGCGGATCTGGTGCTCGCACGGAGATCATGTGGACCGTCCGCCCAAGGGGTACCGGGCCATGGCGTCCACCTCGACGCTCCCGGTGGCCGCCTTCCGGGCCGAGGATCGCGAGATCTACGGGGTCCAGTTCCATCCCGAGGTGGCGCACACGATCCGGGGAGAGGAGATCCTCTCGAACTTCCTCTTCGAGATCGCCGGGTGCCGTCCGACCTGGACCCCCGGGGCCTTCGTCGACGAGGCGGTCGCGGCGATCCGCGAGACCGCCGGAGACCACCACGTGATCTGCGGTCTCTCGGGCGGGGTCGATTCCTCGGTGGCCGCGGCCCTGGTGCATCGGGCGATCGGAGACCGGCTCACTTGCATCTTCGTCGACAACGGGCTCCTGCGAAAAGGGGAGCGGGAGAGCGTCGAGCGAACCTTCCGCAAGCACATGGGCATCCGCCTGATCGTGGTCGACGCCCGAGAGGAATTCCTCGCGACGCTCGAGGGGGTGGCCGATCCCGAGGAGAAGCGCAGACGGATCGGAAACACCTTCATCCGGGTCTTCGAGCGCACCGCCGAGTCGGAGGGGGACGATGCCCGGTTCCTCGTCCAGGGCACGCTGTATCCCGATGTGATCGAGTCCGTGTCCACGGGTGGACCCTCGGTGACGATCAAGACGCACCACAATGTGGGTGGGCTCCCCGACGATATGAAGTTCGAGCTCATCGAGCCGCTGCGGGAGCTCTTCAAGGATGAGGTCCGCAACGTGGGGCGAGAGCTCGGATTGCCCGAGGACTTCGTGGGCCGGCATCCCTTCCCCGGACCCGGGCTGGCGATTCGCCTGCTCGGTGCGGTCTCCGAGGAGCGGCTCACGGTGCTTCGCGAGGCGGACGCGATCTATCTCGAGGAGATCCGAGAGGCCGGACTCTATGACGAGATCTGGCAGGCCTTCGCCGTCCTCCTTCCGGTCAAGTCCGTCGGGGTGATGGGCGATGGCCGGACCTACGAGAACGTGGTGGCGCTGAGGGCCGTGACCTCCCGGGACGGGATGACCGCCGACTGGTATCCCTTCCCCCACGATGTCCTGCACCGGATGTCGACCCGGCTGATCAACGAGGTCGCAGGGGTGAACCGGGTGACGTACGACATCTCGTCGAAGCCTCCGGCCACGATCGAGTGGGAATGATTCCGGACCCTTTCCGGACCTTTTCCGGACCCTTTCCGGACCCTTTTCGGACCCCTTCCGGGCCCGACGGTGTCTTCATAGTGTCCGAGTGAGGACAATGGAACGCAGGTGGTCTCTCGGCAGTCGAGGGCCATGCCCGAACCAGCTCAGACCCCTTTAGGAGGGTTTCGCGATGCGCAACGTCATGACCGCGCTGTTGGCCGTTGGACTGATCGCCTCGATCTCGGCCCCCGATGCCGAGGCGCAGGTGGTGTGGGACGCCCCCCTGATGGTCTCCCCCGAGACGCCGGCCGGCTGGGGCGTCTACCTGGTGGACCCATCCCCGGGGAGTGGGATCGGGGTCCTCTCGACCTGGCGACCCTCGAGCGGGGCGGGCGTCGGCTACCGGCTGGGGATCGCCGAAGATCGGCGCGACAACGTGAGCGTCTACGGCGGCGTCGACATCTCGGGGCTGATCGTGCAGGCTTCGAACGAGTTTCCCGTGAACATGAGCTGGGTCGTGGGGGCGGGGCTGGGGGTCGCCGATGACGTCATCCTCAGCTTCCCGCTGGCCCTCTCCTTCGGTCGCTCCGTCCAGGCCGACGGCGTGTGGTTCAACCCGTACGTGGCTCCCCGGGTCACCCTCGATGCCTTCTTCGGCGACGGGAGCGACCTGAACCTCAACCTCTCGGTGGACCTGGGGGTCGACATCTCCTTCGACCCGGGCTGGGCGGTTCGCTTCGCGGGGAGCCTCGGAGACCGCAAGGCGCTCGCGATCGGGATGAGCTTCCGGGTCTTCTGACCCCGAGTCCGTTCCCGGCGATCAGAGACCGGTCGGCGGGGGGGGAGGCGGACCACCGCCCCCGGGCAGCGCCTCGGTCGGCGGCTCCTCGGGGTTCAGCGGATCGGGCTCGAGGCCGGGGATCGTGTCGAAGTCTTCGGCATCCAGCTCGAAATCCTCGGGGTCCTGACCGGTGAGTCGAGCCTCGATCCGGGTCCACACCCGGTTCATGAGCGGGACGTTGGCACCGTGCACGTCGACGTACCGGATCAGGTCGTCGTTCGACAGCCCTCGTGCCTGCAGGATCTGGTCGCGTCGCTCCGGACGGATCCGGTTGTCCTCTTCCTCGACGGCCGCACGCCGCAGCTCCACCATCGCTTCGACGAAGGCGTCTTCGGAGATCGTGCCCGAGGAGCCGGAGGCGGGAAACCCCGAATCGCAGCCGGCGACGAGTACGGCGAGGGTGAGGGCGAGCGGCCAAAGTCGACGGTGCATGAACCTGGGGGTCGAAAGTCTCGGGAGTCGAAGGACGGGATCGGTCGAAAGCTCGCGGCCACGGGGGCGCGTCGTCAAACGATCGCGCTGCCCGGTTGCCCCGGGATCGCGCCTCCCGGTACCTTCCGAGCGTTCTATACCATACCGGTCGGCGGACGGGTCCGCCGGCGCTCCACTCCCGTTTGCCCGGAATGCGTCCATGACTGCTGTGCTCCGCCCCATCGGGGGCCTCCTCGCCCTGCTCCTGCTGCCCGTGTTCCCCCTCGGCGTCGAGGCGCAGTCCGTCCCCACACCCGCCGAGGTCCTGGGATACGAGATCGGGGAGCACTTCACCGACATGCGGGGAATCGAGCGCTACATGCGGGCACTGGCCGAGGCCTCGGAGCTGGTGACCCTCGATGACTACGGGTTGACCTACCAGCGACGGCCCCTGCTTCAGGTGGTGATCGCCCGACCCGACTATCAGGCGGACCTCGAGGGGATCCTCGCGCGGAATCGGGAGCTGACCGATCCCTCGACCACGGCGGAGCGTGCGGCCGAGATCGCCCGCACGAACCCGGCGGTCGTGTACTTCACCTACGGGGTGCACGGCAACGAGAGCTCCTCGCCCGAAGCGGCGATCTGGACGGCCTGGGATCTGGCATCCGGAGATGCGGCGCTCGCGGGCGTCCTGGATTCGGTGATCGTCGTGATGGACCCGTCCGCGAACCCCGACGGGCGGGACCGGTATGTGAACTTCTATACCTCGACCGCCCAGTCCCGGAACAACACGAACCTTGAGCTGAGGGAGCGGCGGGAGCCGTGGCCCGGGGGGCGATCCAACCACTACCTCTTCGACCTGAACCGGGACTGGGCGTGGCTGACACAGATCGAGAGCCGGCAGCGCTCGGAGCGATGGATGCAGTGGAATCCCCAGGTCCACGTCGATTTTCACGAGATGGGCTATCGCTCCTCGTACTTCTTCTTTCCGGCGGCCACGCCCATCAACACGATCTTCCCGGACCACATCCTCGAGTGGGGAGAGCGCTTCGGGGCCGGAAACGCCCGGGCGATGGACGCCGAGGGCCTCCTCTACTACACGGGGCAGAACTTTGACCTCTTCTACCCCGGGTACGGGGACTCGTGGCCGTCGCTCGTGGGCGCGATCGGGATGACCTACGAGCAGGGCGGGGGGGGCTTCGGAGGGCGCCAGGTGGAGCGGCCCGACGGCACGGTGCTTACCCTGCGCGACCGGGCCTTCGGGCACCGCACCACCGGTCATGCCACCCTGATCACCACGATGGAGGGGAAGTCCGAGCTCCTCGAAGGCTTCGCGGCCTTTCACCGGGACATCGACGAGGGACTCGACGACTGGTACCTGGTCCCCGGCGACGACCCGGCCCGGCTGGACGCCCTCGTGGCCCTCCTCCTGCGGCACGGGATCGAGGTCGAGGAGCTGGTGTCCGAGAGCGAGCTCTCGCTGGCGGCGTATCCCGGGTACGAGGCGAGGAGCGCCTTCCCGGCGGGAACCCACCGGGTTCGAGCCCGCCAGTCGCGCGGGCGCCTCGCGGGGGCACTCCTGCGGCCCGATAACCCGCTCGACGGGACCTCGTCGTACGACATCACCGCCTGGGCGCTTCCCTACGCGTACGGGGTCGAAGCTCACTACGCCTCGGGTGCGTCGGGGGGAGAGTGGCGGTCGGTGACCTCGCCCCGGGAGCGGATGGGGGCCCCGATCCCTTCGACCGGACGCTACGGGTATCTCCTGCCACCGTCCTTCGGGAACACCCGGGGCCTCGTCCACTTCCTCGAGGAGGGGGGACGCGCCTACGCCATGGCGGACACCTTCTCGCTCGAGGGGACGCACTACCCGCGGGGGACCCTCTTCTTCCCGCAGGGGCGAAACGACGAGCTCGATCGTCGGATCACCGAGGCCGGGCTCGGCGGGCTGGTCACCCCCATCGCCACCGGGTACAGCACCACGGGACCCGACCTGGGAACCAACGACCAGGCGGCGATTCGACTGCCCCGGGTCGCACTCATGGGGGGAGAGGGCACCGCCTCGACCTCGTTC
>REBS01000017.1 GCA_007692605.1 Gemmatimonadales bacterium | reverse complement strand
GAGTTTCCCGGGCGGGACGAGAGTATCGATCGGCAGCGGACCATGGGCCAGCTGCCCACCCGGGGAACGATCCGCACCGGTGGCGTTCAGGTGGGCTGGACCCCATCGGATGCCCACGAGGTGCGCCTCGGTGCCGACCTCACCAGGCAGACGTACGACAACGAGTTCGGGCAGCTGGGACAGATCAACAGGGCGGCCGAGCCGGGGACGCCGGCGTTTCCCGACCGCCTCCAGGGCTATGACCAGGAGCTGGGCTTCAATCGGGAGCAGCTGTTCGGTAGCCACCGCTGGGCCCTGGGACGCGGGTTCTGGGACAGCTCCATCTCCCTGAACACGACCGAGACCACCGGACGGACGATCCCGACCGGCGCCGCCACCGAGGAATCCGGACGCAGGGGCATGCCCCGGGTCCTGGAAGCCCGCACCGTGACGCTGGATACCCGCTACGTGGCGCTGCTCGGGAGCCACACCGTCAGCTTCGGCGGCCAGTTCCTCGACGCGCAGATGACGGATGGGATTCCCGATCGCACCTTCCGGAGCGATCAGCTCGGGCTCTTCGCCGAAAACGAGTGGCGGACCACGGACCGCCTCACCCTGACCGGGGGTGCACGGCTGGACCGTCACTCCACCTTCGGGTCGCAGGTCTCGCCCCGGGGCTATGCCGTCTGGGCGTGGTCCGACCGCTGGGCCGTGAAGGGTGGTGTCGCCCGTGGATACCGGGCTCCAGCCCTCGAGC
The DNA here is from genome assembly GCA_007692605.1 of Gemmatimonadales bacterium. Taxonomy (GTDB): domain Bacteria; phylum Gemmatimonadota; class Gemmatimonadetes; order Longimicrobiales; family Gaopeijiaceae; genus SLBA01. The sequence continues at coordinate 2,298 of REBS01000017.1, read as the reverse complement.
AGCTCGAGGACGGGATCATAGGCTTCGGGAACAACGGTCGCGACCCCCTCTTCGGGAACCCCGATCTGCGGCCCGAGCTCAGCACGAACTGGGAGGCGGGAGTCGAGATGGACCAGGGCAGCGGACTCTCGGCTTCGCTGGCGGTCTTCCGCACGGAGCTCACGGACCGCATTGAGCGCCCCGTGGCCGCCACGGGAGGCCAGACCGCGAACATCGGCGAGGCGCTCCTCAGGGGGCTGGAGCTCTCGGTCCGAAGCCACTTCGGAGACGATTGGAGCGTTCGTGCCGACTACACCCACACGCACAGCGAGGTGACCACCGGCGCCGCCGCGGGACTCAACGAGGGAGATCCCCTTTTCGGGGTGCCGTCGCACATGCTGAACACCCGGCTCACCTGGCAGCTCTCGCCATCGGTCGAGGCTCGTCTCGGAGGACAGTACCGTAGCTCCCGTCACCGCCCCGACTCCTTCCACGAGCCGCATCTGGGTGGCAGTGCCCAGGGCGCCAGCGAGGCCCTGGGAGATTTCAAGGCCTACGCCCTCATGGATCTGGGTGCGTCCTGGAGGATGAACGAGCGCTTCACGGTGAATGCGACGGTCGAGAACCTTCTGGACCAGAGCTTCGTGGACTATCGCCCCTACGCGCTCCGCAACAACTCCGACGTCACGGCCTTTTCGAACGTCTACAACAACATCCTCGAACCCCGTCGCCTGGCGCTGACCCTGCGGGCCTCGTTCTAAAAGGAGCCCCGGGGGGCCCACGGGCCGCCGACAGGGGCGGGTCGGGAGGCTGGTCGAAGGCCAGAGGATTCGACTCCCGCCGGGTGGCCGGAAATCCCTCAAACGTCCCCGAAAAGTGGACCGATGCTCGATTTCCGGTGATTATTGCCGAAAAGCGCGCACGGATCGAGTAGCCCCGACCATCCATGCGATAGTTCCGGCGATTATTACCGGAAATAGCACAAACGCCTCCTCCGCTGCGACGTTTGCGCACTTTCCGGTCATCGGCGGGCTCGTGCACGACCACCTCGTCGGGCCCGCGGACGACCGCACCGTCGGGCTCGTGGGCGACCACCTCGTCGGGCTCGTGGGCGACCGCACCGTCGGGCTCGTGGACGACCGCATCGTCGGGCTCGTGGGCGACCGCATCGTCTGGCTCGTGGGCGACCGGATCCTCGGCCTATCTGAGTCCGGGCGGGAAGCCCTCCTGTCAAACTTGCCCGTAGGGGCCTCCCTCCCGAATATTTCGAGTGTGCGTCCTGGACGGACGCGGCTCCACCCTTCCGACAGGGAGAAGACTCATGGCTTCGAATCAGCCGTCGATCCCCGCCGTTCCCGGCCGCTCTCGTTTCCGCACGTTACGCGCCCTTGCCGTCTCCGCCCTCGTCTGCTTCGGGCTCCTCGTGGCCTGCGCCGACGGCGAAGCAACTCCAGAGGGTGCCGACGTGGGCCCTGAAGGCGCAGCCGTCGAGGCCACCTTCGAGATCTGGGCGATGGACCAGGGGACGCACATCATCCACATCTTCGACCCCGAGCTCAACGAAACCGCGACGATCGATCTGGGGGCCCGGGGGGCGGAAGTCCCGCACATGATCGAGTTCACATCGGACCACCGCTATGCTTTCGTCGCAAATCCCGCCACCGGAAACACGGCCGTGATCCGCGCCCAGGACCGCGAGGTGGTGGCGCTCCTCGATACGGGCCCCCGGACCCATCACGCCGCAGTCGCCCCGGACGATCGGCGGGTCCTCGTCTCGGTCATCGGGGCCGGCGATGTCGCCTGGGACGGGAAGCTCGTCGAGATCGAGGTGGATCTCGAGAACGAGTCCTTCACGCTGGGACGTGAACTGCTCCTGGCCGAGGATCCGCTCTTCGCGGAGCGTTCCGACGACTTTTTTGAAACGGGGGGCGCCGTCTGCATGGACTTCACGGCGGATGGGCGGATCGGGTACGTCACCCTCGGGCCCGGCCTGGATGAAGGCGGGGTCGTCGTGGTCGATCTCGAGTCCATGGAGTTGATCGAGGTGTTCGGCCCCGACGAGGTCCGGGCCAACTGCGGCACGATCCTCTCGCCCGACGGGGGGCACATGTACCTGGTCGGTGGTGACGCCGATGTGGGCGTCTGGTATGCGGTCGACACCGAGACCCACACGCCGGTGCACCAGGGGGAGTCCCACGGGCACGACGCGCACGGGTCATGGGTGACGCCCGACGGGAGCGAGTACTGGCTCGTGAACCGGGTGACTGTAGTGCTTCAGACCCTTTCGGACAAATGGGCTGATTTCAGGAGTTGCACTTT
>REBS01000157.1 GCA_007692605.1 Gemmatimonadales bacterium | reverse complement strand
CAGCACATTGGTGAGCCCGATCGAGTCGATGTCGAGGGCGGCGGTGCGATCGGGGTAGGGGCCGGCGGGCGAGGGATCTCCGGTGACGATGAGCACGTTTCGAACCCCACCCGAGGCCGCGCCCAGGAGGTCCGAGATCATCCCGACCATGTGCCGGTCGCGACAGGCGTAGTGGGCCACCACGTCGAGCCCGGTCTCCCGTTCGACGAGGGTGGCTGCGGGGAGAGCGGCCATGCGGGCCCGGCCCCGCGGGGCATCGGGAATCGTGACCACGTCGACCCCCGCCAGGCGGGCGCGGCGCGCCTCGTCCAGGAGGGGCTCCGGATCCCACCCTGTCGGGGGGACCAGTTCGAGTGCCGCGATGAAGGTCCCGTCGGCCAGCCGGCGCCCGAGGGGCGAGCGCTCTCCGAGGGGGAAGGGCTCGACGACGGGCTCGGCCGCGCCCCGCGCAGGAGACCGGTCCGGCCGGGCGCCCCGCGCGTCACCACCCGGATCCCCCTCGGCGGCAAGCGTCTCGGCCATCCGGCGGATGTGCTCCGGGGTCGTCCCGCAGCACCCACCGATCAGGCGGGCCCCCGCCTCGACCATACGGCGGGCGTAGCGGGCCATGTACTCGGGGCTCGCCATGTACATCTTGCGGTCGCCCACCGTTCGCGGGAGCCCCGCGTTGGGCACCGCCGAGAGGGGGAGATCGGTCACCGCCGCCATCGCCTCGATAGCGTCCAGGATCTCGGCGGGGCCCACCGAGCAGTTCAGCCCGGCCGCGTCGGCCCCCAGGTCCTCGAGCCTCCGCGCGATCTCGGCCGCTCCCGTGCCGTAGCTCGTCCGGCCCCCCGACTCGATGGTGACCTGGGCGATCGCCGGCAGATCGCAGGCGTCCCGCACGGCGCGCAGCGCCTGAGCCAGCTCGCGCAGATCCTGGAAGGTCTCGAGGATGAACCCATCGACGCCCCCGGCCAGCAGCCCCTCGACCTGGCGGGCGAAGTAGCCGCAGGCCTCGGCCTCGGCGGTCGGCCCCCAGGGCTCGATGCGGATCCCCAGGGGGCCGATCGCCCCCACCACGTGCAGCGACGAGGACGACACGCCGGGGGGCAGGCGGGCCCCCGCGATCCCCGCTCGTGCCCGGGCCGCGGCCGCCCGGTTGATCTCGACGGTCCGGGCCTCGAGTCCGAAGCTCGACAGCTTCACGGGGTTCGCCCCGAAGGTATTGGTCTCGAGAATCCGGGCCCCGGCCTCGGCGTACTGCCGGTGCACATCTTCGACGAGGGCGGGCCGGCTGACGTTCAACTCGTCGTAGCAGACATTTACGAAGACCCCCCGCTCGTACAGGACCGTGCCCATGGCCCCGTCGAGGAGGTGGACCTCGCCATCGGTGAGTCGTGCGCGAAGGTCACTCATGACACCGCGACCCGGTCGTCGAGGTTCGGGCGCAGCCACCGCGTGGCCTCGTCGATCGGCATGTCCTTGCGGCGCGCGTAGTCTTCGAGCTGGTCGTGTCCTACCCGCCCCACCCCGAAGTAGAAGCTGTCGGGGTGCGACAGGTACCAGCCGCTCACCGACGCGGTGGGCAGCATGGCGCAGCTCTCGGTCAGCTCGATCCCCAGTTCCTCGGCGCCGACCAGCTCCATGAGGGTGCGCTTCTCGGAGTGGTCCGGACACGCCGGGTAGCCGGGCGCCGGCCGGATCCCGCGGTACCGCTCGGCGATGAGGTCGTCGTTGGCGTGGGCCTCGCCGGTCTCGTAGCCCCAGAACTCTCGACGCACCCGCTGATGGAGGCGCTCCGCGAAGGCCTCCGCGAGTCGATCCGCCAGGGAACGGGCCAGGATGCTGCGGTAGTCGTCGTGCTCGGCCTCGTACCGCCGCACCATCTCGTCGAGCCCCAGACCGGCCGTGACGGCGAAGGCCCCGGCCCAGTCCTCGCGCCCCGAGCCCGCGGGGGCCACGAAGTCCGCCAGCGCCAGGTTCGGGCGGTCCGTCCCCTTGGCAAACTGCTGCCGGAGGGTGTGGATCCGCGCCCGCACACGCTGGCGATCCTCGGACTCAAAGAGCTCGATGTCGTCGCCCACGGCCCGCGCGGGAAGGAGAACCGCGCACCCCTTCGCCCGGAGCCAGCCCTCCCTGATGATCTCGTCGAGGAGGGCTTCGCCGTCGGCGAAGAGATTCGAGGCGGCCGGCCCGGTGTCGGGGTCCGAGAGGATGTCGGGATACCGCCCCTTCAGCTCCCACGCCTGGAAGAACGGGGTCCAGTCGATGTACTCGCGCAGCTCCTCGAGGGGGGGATCGGCGATTACGTGCCGGCCGGGCGCGCGCGGGGTGGGGGGCTCGTAGCGATCCCAGTCGATGGGGAAGGGATTCCGGCGGGCCTTTTCGAGCGACAGGAGGGGGGAGCGCTCCCCGCGGCCCCGATGCCGTACGCGAAGCTCGGCGTACTCCTCGCGGGTACGGGCCAGGAAGCCGGGGGCGTCGCGATCGCTCAGAAGTCGCCCGATCACCCCCACGGCCCTCGAGGCGTCGTCGACGTGGATCACGGGACCGGAGTAGGCCTCCTCGATCTTGACGGCGGTGTGGGTGCGCGAGGTGGTGGCGCCCCCGATGAGCAGCGGCACCCGGAAGCCCTCCCTCTCGAGCTCGCCGGCCACATGCACCATCTCGTCGAGCGAGGGGGTGATGAGCCCCGAGAGCCCGATCACGTCGGCCCCCTCGGTGCGGGCCGCATCGAGGATCCGATCCGCCGGCACCATGACCCCCAGGTCCACCACCCGGTATCCGTTGCACTGCAGAACCACGCCCACGATGTTCTTGCCGATGTCGTGCACGTCGCCCTTCACGGTGGCCATGAGCACGGTCCCCTTCCCCGTCGATTCGCGCACCGTCTCGCCCGCCGCCCGCGCCGCCTCGGTCTCGGCCTCGATCCAGGGAATGAGGTGGGCCACGGCCTTCTTCATGACGCGGGCGCTCTTGACCACCTGCGGCAGGAACATCTGCCCGGATCCGAAGAGGTCCCCCACCCGGTTCATCCCGGCCATGAGGGGGCCCTCGATGACCTCGATGGCGCGGTCGGCGACCTGTCGGGCCTCTTCCACATCGGCCTCGACGTATTCGTCGATTCCGTGGACCAGGGCGTGGGTGAGGCGACCTTCGGCTTCCGCGTCCCGCCAGCCCAGGTCCTCGACCCTCGCCGTCTCCTTGCCTCGGTACTCGTCGGCGAGTTCGGTAAGGCGTTCCGTAGCGTTGTCGGTACGCTGGAAGAGGGCGTCCTCGATCGCGTTGCGCAGCTCGTCCGACAGATCGTCGAGTACCGGGAGCGCTCCGGCGTTCACGATCCCCAGGTCCAGGCCGGCCCGGATCGCGTGATACAGGAAGACGGCGTGGATCGCCTCGCGCAGTCGGGGGCTCCCCCGGAAGGAGAAAGAGAGGTTGGAGATGCCCCCCGAGGTGAGCGAGTGCGGAAGGGCCTCCTTGATCTCCCGCACCGCCTCGATGAAGGCCACCCCGTAGCCGTCGTGCTCGGGGATCCCGGTGGCGATGGCGAAGACGTTGGGATCGAAGATGATGTCCTCGGGGGGGAATCCGACCTCCTCGGTCAGGATCCGCCACGCCCGGGTGCAGATGGCCACCTTCCTCTCGGTGGTTTCGGCCTGGCCCTCTTCGTCGAAGGCCATGACCACCACGGCGGCCCCGTAGCGCAGGACCCGCCGGGCCCGTTCACGGAACAGATCTTCGCCATCCTTGAGCGAGATCGAGTTCACCACGCCCTTGCCCTGGATCCGCTGGAGGCCCGCTTCCAGGACCTCCCAGCGCGAGGAGTCGAGCATGATGGGGATGCGGGCGATGTCGGGCTCGGCGGCGACCAGGTTCAGGAAGCGGACCATGGCGGCCTCGGAGTCGAGGAGGCCCTCGTCCATGTTCACGTCGAGGATCTGTGCGCCTCCCTCGACCTGCGTGCGGGCGACGTCGAGCGCCTCGTCGTAGCGGTCCTCCTCGATGAGGCGGCGGAAGCGGCGGGAGCCGGTGACATTCGTGCGCTCCCCGACATTCACGAAGTTCAGTTCGGGCCCGATGTTGAGGGGCTCGAGCCCACTCAGCCGACATCGGGTCGGACGCTCGGATGGAATACGGGGAGAGACCCCTTCGACCGCCCGGGCGATCGCCCCGATGTGCTCCGGCGAGGTGCCGCAACAGCCGCCCGCCACGTTCAGCCAGCCCTCGCGCGCCCAGCGGCCGATGTGGTCGGCCATCTCGTCGGGCCCCAGGTCGTAGCCTCCGAACTCGTTGGGGAGGCCGGCATTGGGGTGGCACGACACCGCAAACTCGGCGAGCCGCGAGAGCTCAGCCACATAGGGGCGGAGCTGGTGCGGCCCCAGTGCGCAGTTCAGCCCGATCGAGAAGGGGCGGGCGTGGCGGACCGAGTTCAGGAAGGCCTCGACGGTCTGGCCCGAGAGGGTGCGGCCCGACGCGTCGGTGAGGGTCCCCGAGATCATGATCGGCCGGCGGGTGTCGCGAGCCCGGAAGACCTCGTCGAGCGCAAAGAGCGCCGCCTTGGCGTTCAGGGTGTCGAAGATGGTCTCGACCATGAAGAGGTCCGCGCCGCCGTCCAGGAGCCCGTGCACCTGCTCGCGGTAGGCCTCGGCCAGCTCGGCGAAGCTGATGTTGCGGAAACCGGGGTCCTCGACCTTGGGCGAGAGCGAGGCCGTACGGTTGGTCGGCCCCAGGATCCCGCAGACGAAGCGGGGACGCGATGGATCGAGGGCCTCGACCGCGTCGGCGGCCCGGCGGGCGATGCGGGCCGACGCCTCGTTCATCTCGCGCACGACGCCCTCGGTTCCGTAGTCCGCCTGGGCGATGCGGGTCGCCGAGAAGGTGTTCGTCTCGACGATGTCGGCCCCCGCGTCGAAGTAGGCGCGGTGAATCCCCTCGATGATCTCGGGACGGGTGAGCGAGAGGAGGTCGTGGTTCCCCTTCAGGTCGGCGTCGTGGTCCCGGAAGCGCTCGCCCCGGTAGTCGGCCTCGACCAGGTCGTGGCCCTGGAGCATCGTGCCCATCGCGCCATCGAGGACCAGGATGCGCTGGCGGGAGGCCTCCTCGAGCGAGGAGGTGGGAGGAACGTCGGACATGGTCGTACCGGCCTTCTGGAAGGCCCCCGGCAGTGCGGCGGCGTTCCCGGAGGGGCACAAAAAAATCCCCACGCGAGAGTGCACGCCGGGGACAGGACTTTTTAGCGGTTCGGTTTCCCGGGTCGCAATACGCCGCAAATCACCCCGAGCTCGCAAGCTCTGCATATAGGATACGACAATCCCTCTGGCCGGGGCAAGGGGCGCTCCACCCTGGAGCGCGTGGTCCAAACCTTCTTCGACGGCCCCACCGAGGGGGTGGCGGATCCCCTGGGGCAGCCTTGGCTACCGGGGCCATCGTCCGGGGAGGTCCGGATCCAACCGGAGATCGAGGCGCTCGATGTCGAGGCCCAGGTGGCCGAGATCGACCTGCCGTGCCCGGAGGTTTCCGAGTCACTGGAAATTCTGGACATCGGGAACGATAATGTCCTCGGATTGCGTCGCGACCCGCTCGGCGTCGAACGGGTCCGACTTCACCGCCTTGATCGGAACTGACCATGCACAGACGACCCCTTTCCCTCGCACTCGCCGGCCTCGTCCTGGCGCTCGCTCCCGGCTGTGGCACCGACGATGCCGGGATGGCCTCGGTCCAGGTGGACACCCTCGCCTCGGGAGCCATCCAGGTGACCAGCCCCCGCGAGGGCATCCTCCCCCCGGGCGATCGGTGGGAGCTCGAAGAGGAGCTCCGCATCGGGACCGCCACCGGCGAGGGCCCCGAGCTCTTCGGGCAGGTCCAGGGGCTGGCGGCCGACGACGAGGGGCGGATCCTGGTGCTCGACTCCCAGGCCCGCGAGATCCGGATCTTCGACGCCGACGGCGCGCACCTGCGCACGGTGGGAGGGCAGGGCGGCGGGCCCGGAGAGATCGCGAATGCCAACGGCCTGGCGATTCACCCCGAAGACGGGAGCGTGTGGGTCGTGGATCCGGGGAACGGTCGGTACTCGGTCTTCGAGTCGAACGGGGACTTCCGCACCACCCACCCTCGGCCGATCGGCTACTTCGCCATCCCGTGGCCCGGCGGCTTCGACCACGACGGTCGCCTCCACGACGTGGCCCCCGGCGGGCTCGTCCGATTGAATGACGAGGGGGTGGCGGTGGACACCATCGCCCTCCCCGAAGACGACACGCCGCGCATTCGGGTGACGGCCGGAGACGGGTCCGGACTCATGACCATGGCTCCGCCCTTCGGCCCACGCCTGCACTGGTACTTCGACCCCCGGGGGATGGTCTGGACCGCGGTGAGCGATGCCTTCCACTTCACGGCTCGGGATGTCGACGGGGAAGTCAGGCGCGTGGTCCGGCGCCCCCACGACCCCGTCCCGGTGAGTCGGGCCGAGGGGGACTCGGTGGTCCGGGTCATGAGGGAGCAGATCGCACAGTTCAGCCAGAGGTCGCCCCAGGTGGAGGGAGACATGACCCCGCCCTCGCACCGCCCCGCCTTCACCACCTTCGTGGTCGATGACCAGGGGCGCCTGTGGGTGGAGCCCAGCCGGGCGTCCGACGCCCCCCGGGAGCTGCACGTCTTCGATCCGGAGGGACGGTTCCTGGGACCGGTCGCGGTCGACCCGGGGCTCCGGATCTCCTACCCCCGCACGCACTTTCGCGGGGACCACCTGTACGCCGTGGTCACCGACGATCTGGACACGCCCTACGTGGTGCGCTACCGAATCCACCGCCCATGATCGAGGGCTGATCGAGGGCTGCTCCGACTCGGCCACCCGAACGATGGCCGGCGGCGCCTTCCGAACGCCCGCCCTGGCACGAACCATCGTCGAGGGCTGCTCGGACTCGGCCATCCGAGAGATGCCCGGCAGCGCCGTTCGAACGCCCGCCCGGGCACGAACCCTACAGGCAAGCTGAATTCCTGGCCGCCTGGAGGATTGGGGGCAATATTTGTCACGAATCCTTCAGACGTTCCAAGAGGGCCCACATCCTTGAAGCTTTCGCGACGTATAGAACCCCCAACCCTCCAGGCACCGTCGAGGGTGCCCCGGTTGTAGGGTTTGGACAACGCCAGAGCCCGGCGGTGGGGCATTCGGGCGGCGACTTGCTGATCCTCGACGAGGCAGGCTCTGCCGCGAAACGGTGAGCCGAGGCCCCCCCGACGGTGCGCCCAGTTCCGCTACACCATCCCGATTCCCCAGACCGCTACGCCAGACCGGTTCCCCAGACCGCCTCACCAACCCACTACACCAGCCCGCTTCACCACCCCGTTGCACCAACCCACTGCACCAGCCCGCTACGCCAGCCCCGTGATCGTCCCGTCTTCGTCGACGCGCATCCCTTCGGCGCCGGGGGTGACGGGCAGGCCGGGCATCGTCATCATGCTCCCGGTCTTGACCACCACGAAACCGGCCCCCGCCGAGGGTGACACCTCGCGCACCGTGATCCGGAAGCCCTCGGGGGCCCCCAGCAGGGTAGCATCGTCCGAGAAGGAGTACTGGGTCTTCGCCATGCAGACGGGGGCCTCGCCGAGCCCCAGCGCCTCGCAGTCCTCGAGCTGCCTGCGGGCTGCGGGGAGCACATCGACGCCCTCGGCCCGGTAGATCTCGCGCGCGATCGTGCGGATCTTGTCCAGAAGGGGCATGTCGTCGGGATACAGGGGCCGAAAGTCCGGCGCTCCATTCGAGAGCATGTCCCACACGGCGTCGGCCAGGTCCAGGCAGCCGACTCCGGTCCGGGTGTAGGGGTCCGAGGGGATCGCGGCGACCCCGAGTGCACGGCAGGCCTCGACGGCCGCCTCCACTTCGGCGTCGGTGTCCTGGGGGAAGCGGTTCAGGGCCACCACCGGCTCCACCCCGAACTTGCGCACGTTCTCGACGTGGCGGGCCAGGTTCGGAAACCCGCGGGCCAGGGCGTCGAGGTCCTCGGTGGCGAGCTCCGACTTCGGCCGGCCGCCATTCATCTTGAGCGCGCGCACCGTCGCGGCGATCACCACCGCATCGGGCCGCAGCCCCGCCGCGCGGCACTTGATGTCGAAGAACTTCTCGGCTCCCAGGTCGGCCCCGAATCCGGCCTCGGTCACCACCACATCGCCGAGCGCCAGCCCCGCCTGCGTGGCCAGCACCGAGTTGCACCCGTGCGCGATGTTGGCAAAGGGGCCGCCGTGGATGAAGGCCGGGGTCCCCCCGAGCGTCTGCACCAGGTTCGGGGCGATCGCGTCCTTGAGCAGGAGTGTCATGGCCCCCTGGGCGTTCAGGTCCCGCGCGCGAATGGCCTCACCATCGCCATTGTAGGCCACGACCGCATTGCCCAGGCGCCGCTCCAGATCGGTGATCCCGTCGGCCAGGCAGAGGATCGCCATGACCTCCGAGGCCGCGGTGATGTTGAAGCCGTCTTCGCGGGGGAATCCCTGGGTCGCCCCCCCGAGCCCGATCACGATCGAGCGGAGCGCCCGGTCGTTCATGTCGACCGCCCGCTTCCAGACCACGCGGCGCGAGTCGATCCCGAGGGTGTTCGGGCGGTGAAGGTGGTTGTCGAGCATCGCGGCCAGGAGCGCGTTCGCCGAGCTGATCGCGTGAAAGTCGCCGGTGAAATGGAGGTTGATCTCGTCCATCGGCACCACCTGCGAGTACCCGCCCCCGGCCGCCCCGCCCTTCATTCCGAAGACGGGGCCCAGGCTCGGCTCGCGCAGGCAGACCACCGGATTGCGATCCCGCAGGGTGAGCGCGTCGGCCAGCCCCACCGAGATCGTCGACTTCCCCTCGCCCGCCGGGGTCGGGTTCATGCCGGTCACGAGGACCAGCTTGCCCGGACTTCCTGATCGCCCCTGAAAGGCCTCCAGGGGCACCTTCGCTTTCGTATGCCCGTGGGGATGGATGTCGCCGTGCGAAAGGCCGAGCTTCTCGGCGATCTCGGCAATCGGACGTACGTCGGCAGCCTGCGCGATCTGGATGTCGGTCAGCATGAAGATCCGGATTGTTGGGGGTCGAATGCCCGCCGATTCAGACGGTCACTTCGGCGGGAGAAGGGGAGTGGTCACGGCCCTCGGAGCGCTCGTCGGCTTCGGGGGTGGCCTCGACCTTCTCGATCCGCACCGCGCACACCTTGTACTCGGGGCAGCCGGTGAACTCGTCGACCGCCGCACCGATCAGCAGGTTGGTGCGCGACTCGGGAAAGTGGAAGGTCATGAACACGGTGCCCCGGTTCGTGGCCTTGGTGAGCTCGGCACGCACCTTCACCGAACCGCGTCGGCTGGTCACCTCGACCATCTCGCCGTGGCGAATGTCGAGGCGGCGGGCATCGCGCGGGTGGATCCGGAGCGTCTCCTCCTGAGCCTGGTCGAGCTTCACGATATCGGTGCGGCGGGTCATGGTCCCCACGTTGTAGTGGAAGAGCTGCCGCCCGGTGGTGAGCATCATCGGGTACTCGTCGTCGGGGAGCTCCCCGGGCTCCTGCCAGGGGGTGCGGGTGAGCTGGGCCTTGCCGTCGGGCCGGAGCGTCTCGCCGCCCGCGTGCACCACCGGGGTCCCCGGATGGTCCGGGTCCCAGCAGGGCCACTGCAGGAAGCCGTGCTCCTCGAGGCGGTCGTAGCTCACCCCGCCCCACTTCGGCGAAAGCTCGGCGATCTCGTCCATCACCTTCGCCGGGTTCACCGGGGTGCCGGGCCCGTCGTCGGCCCCCAGGTCGACCCCCATCCGTCGGGCGATCGTATTCACGATGTCACCGTCGATCATGGTGCCGGGGAGCGGGTCGATCACCGGACGCACCCGCTGGATCCGTCGGTCGCTGTTCACGAAGGTCCCCGACTTCTCGAGGAAGGTCGTGCCGGGGAGGACCACATCGGCGAACTCGGCCGTCGGGTTCATGAAGATCTCCTGGACCACCAGGAAGTCCAGCGACTCCAGCGCCGCGGTCACATGATTCGTGTTGGGATCGGACTGTGCGACGTCTTCGGCGAGCACGTACATCCCCTTGAGGGTCCCGGCGATCGCAGCGTCGAACATGTCGGGAATCCGGAGCCCGTGGTTCGTCGGCGGCTCGATCCCCCACACCCGCCGGTGGTCGGCGCGCGCCTGCTCGTCGGTCACCTTCCGGTAGTCGCTGAACACGTCCGGAAGCGCCCCCACGTCCGAGGCCCCCTGCACGTTGTTCTGCCCCCGGATCGGGCTCGTCCCCGCACCGGGTCGACCGATGTTGCCGGTCATGACCGCCATGTTGATCATCCCGAAGACGGAATTGGAACCGTGCCCGGCCTCGGTGACCCCCAGCCCCCACAGGAACTGCGCCGCCTCGGCCGCACCATACATGCGCGCGGCCCTGCGGATCAGTTCGGGATCGACGCCCGAGATCTCGGCCGCCCACTCGGGGGTGCACCCCTCGAGCTCGACGCGCATCTCCTCGTAGCCGGTGGCGTGCCGCTCGATGAAGTCGGTGTCGATCAGCCCCTCCTCGATCAGCACGTGCTGCATCGCGTTGATCACCGCCACATTCGAGCCGGGCCGCAGGGGCAGGTGCAGATCGGCCATCCGCGCCAGCTCGATGTTGCGCGGGTCGAGCACGATCAGCTTGCACCCCTTCAGGACCGCCTGCTTGATGCGCGACCCGAAGACCGGGTGGGCCTCGGTGGGATTCGCTCCCACCAGGACGATCAGATCGGAGAGATGGACATCCTCGAAGGGATTGGTGCCCGCCCCGGTTCCCAGCGCCTGCCCCAGCCCGTAGGCCGAGGGCGAGTGGCACACCCGGGAGCAGTTGTCGATCGAGTTCGTCCCCATCACCACCCGGGCAAACTTCTGCATCAGGTAGTTCTCTTCGTTGGTGCAGCGCGACGAGCTGATGCTCGCGTAGCCCTCGGGCCCGTGGCGGTCTCGGATCTCGGTGAACTTCGTCGTGATCAGATCCAGCGCCTCGTCCCAGCTCGCCTCGCGAAAGCTCCCGTCCGCATTCCGGATCAGGGGGCTCGTCAGGCGATCCTCGGAGTGGGCGAACTGATGCGCGAACCGGCCCTTCACGCAGGCATGCCCCAGGTTCGCGGACCCCTCAGCGTTGGGCTCGATGTTGATCACCCGCCCGTCCTTCACATTCACATTGAGCGAGCAGCCCACCCCGCAGTACGAGCAGGTGGTGGTGATCTGTCGATCGGGGAGGCCATGCTCGCGCGTCCCCGGCTCCTCGAGCGCCGCCACCGGACACACCAGCACGCACTGCCCGCAGCTCACGCACTGGGCCTCTTCGAAGCCGGTGTCGTTGCCCGCGATCACGCGGGTGTCGTAGCCCCGACCCTCCATCCCCAGGATGAACGAGCCCTGCACCTCGTCGCAGGCCCGCACGCAGAGTGCACACCCGATGCACTTGTCCATCTCGAGCTTGATGAAGGGGTGCGTGTCGTCGCGCGGAGGGTTGTGGGTGCGGGGGTTCTCGTAGCGGGGCGTTCGCAGCCCCACGTCCTGGGCCAGGTCCTGCAGGTCGCAGCGACCGTTCGCGGTGCAGTCCAGGCAATCGAGCGGGTGGTCGGAGACGATCAGCTCGGTGATGTTGCGGCGCAGGCGGGTCAGCTTCGGCGAGTGCGTCCGGTAGCTCGCCCCCTCGGCGACCGGCGTGTGACACGACGCCACCGGCTTGCGGCCCTCGACCTCGACCAGGCAGGTCCGGCACGCCCCATAGGGCTTCATCTGATCCGAATAGCAGAGGGTCGGAACGTCGCTGCCCGCCGATCGGAGCGCCTCGAGGACGGTCGTGCCCTCGCGGACCGTCAGCTCGGAACCGTTGACCGTCACCGTGACCGGATTCGGGATGCCGTCTGCGGTCGCGATCATGATCGTACCTCCGGGGTGGAGCCGTTGCCGCCCGCGACGCGGTGGCGATCCACCTCGTCGGGGAAGTAGCGGCGCATGGTCTGGATCGGGAGCGGGGCCATGGTGCCCAGGGCACACAGCGATCCCAGCTCCATCGCCTCGCACAGGTCCGTCAGCAGGTCGAGACGTTCATCGGTGACCCCGCCCTTCGCGGGGTCGAGCATCTGATCGAAGAGCTCCGTGCCGCGCACCGAGCCGATCCGGCAGGGGAAGCACTTGCCGCAGCTCTCGACCGCGCAGAAGTGCATGAGCCCCCGGCAGATCTCCATCAGGTCCTGATCCTCGTCATATACTACGATCCCCGCGTGCCCCAGGATCCCCCCGACCGCGGCGAGTTCCTCGAAGGCGAGGGGCGTGTCGAGGTGCTCCTCGGCCAGGATCCCGCCCAGGGGACCGCCGATCTGGATGGCCTTGAAGGCCTTGTCGTTCGCCATCCCGCCGGCCAGCCCGTCGATCAGCTCCCGCAGGGTGATCCCGAGCTCGACCTCGTACAGCCCCGGGCGCTTCACCGCGGTGTTCAGGCTCACCAGCTTGGTACCGCGCGACTTCTCGTGCCCGAAGCGAGCGTACGCCTCGCCCCCGTGCTCGATGACCCAGGGCAGGTTGTGGAGGGTCTCGGTGTTGTTCACCGCCGTCGGATACCCGTTCAGCCCCTTCTCGGCCGGGTACGGAGGCTTGAAGCTCACGAGCCCCGGCACACCCTCGAGGGAGCGCAGCAGGCTGGTCTCCTCGCCGCAGATGTAGGCCCCCTGGCCCTTCACCAGGTGGACCTCGCAGTCGAAGTCGGAGCCCAGGATGCCCTCCCCGATGAGCCCCGCGCCCCGAGCCTCGTCGATCGCCCGGCGCATGATCTCCATCGCGCGCGGATACTCGTAGCGAAGGTAGATGTAGGCGTCGCGCGCTCCGCAGGCGTAGGCGGCGATCAGGAGCCCCTCGAGCTGGGTGTGCGGGTCGCGCTCCAGCAGCTCCTTGTCGATGTACGAGCCCGCATCGCCCTCGTCGCAGTTGTCCACCACGTACCGCTGGCCGCTCCCGTCGTGCACCTCGGCGTTGGCCACCGTGCGAAGCTTGAGTCCGGTGGGGAAGCCCGCGCCGCCCCGACCCCGCAGCCGGCTGGCCTCGACCTGCGCGATCACCTCGTCGGGGGTCATCTCGTGGAGGGCTTTCCGGAGCGATTCGTAGACTCCGGCCCGGCGGGCCGCCTCCAGTGGCACGACGGCCTGCGGCTCGTCGGGGTCGAAGTGCCGCAGGAGGATCCGGGGCTCGCCCTCGTCGGGCAGGTATACCGGGTTCGTCGGCTCCTCGAGCCCCAGGGGCGCCCCGTCGTGCAGGTGTGCCGCGACCCGATCCACCGCATCGCCGCCGGCGAGAGAGACCGGCAGGTCGTCGACCATCGCGTTGGGGCCGAGTCCGCAGTAGCCCAGGCACGCCACATGCTCGAGCCGCACCCCATGCTCCGAGACCTGGTCGACCCCCGTGCCCAGCGCGTCCGAAAGCCGGCCCTCGAGCGCGTCGCAGCCTCCCCCGGGTGCCGCGCGGCAGGCCTCGCCGATGCAGACCTTGACCGTGTGATCCGCCGGGCGCTTCTGCCCGAGCTCCTCGTAGAACTTCGCCGTCGAGCGGATGTGGGCGGGGGGCAGGTTGTACTGCTTCGCCAGGGCGGCGATGTCGGAGTCCTCGATGCAGCCCTTCGCGTCGTGGATCACCGACAGCTTGTCGTACACGGTGGTGCCGCGACCCAGGAACTTGTTCTGCAGGGCGATCAGATTTTCGGACATGAACGCGGACTCCGCCGTCGATACCGGGAACACTGGGGGGAACAACCGTTCACAGTAGGTCCCGCGAGCGTCCAATGCAAATGCGGAGAGGCCCGGCGGGGGCTCCGATGACCCGCAGGATTCGGAGGAGCCCGGGGCTCAGGGCGAGGGATCGGGTGCCGTGATCCGGTCGGCTAGCCGCCCTCCGTCTGTGATGCCACGAGGGACCTCGCGCCATCGTTGCAGAAGTCCGCGACGGTTCCCCCCGGGGCATAGGTTGCCGTGACCTGGACCACCCACTGCGTGCTCCCGTCGGAGGGGACCGTCCACTCGTTCGACCAGCCCGGTGCATCGGAGAGGTCCTCGGTGGCGACCGTTCCCGTGCTCCCCGCGATCCGGCCGAGACTCACCGCGGTATTGTTGCTCCGACCCTCACCGATGACCTGGACCATCAGCATCCCGAAGTCCCCGTCACGGAAGGCGGAAGGGATCGGGACCTCGGCCGACACCCGTCGACCGGTGCCGTCCAGCTCGGAGACCGTCGGGTCGATCGCGGGAGGAAGGTCGATGGTCCGGCTCGCGAGCGTCCGGTGGAACTCGGTGGCGACACGTGACGAGCCGTTCTCGGTCCCGGTGGCGGTGTACTGGTGGAAGTCCCCGTCGCGCTGCAGTGCCTCGGGGACCCCCGGGAGCTCAGCGGTGGATGCACCCGACGCCAGCCCTAGGGAGACATTGGTCCCCAGGCACTGGGACCCCGAAAAGTACCCCATCAGGAGGGAGTTCGTACCCCCGGTCGCTCCGCCCACATTCACGGTGGCGAAGGCCGGGTCGAAGGCTTCGGATCCCTCGAAGTCCAGGGTACCCAGACTCCCGCCATCGACCACCTCCACATCTCTGCGGATCAGGAGCCGATCCGGAA
>REBS01000041.1 GCA_007692605.1 Gemmatimonadales bacterium | reverse complement strand
CCCGACCCGCATGCCCGGGGGGCCCACCCCGCCCACGCCCCGGTCCGGCCTGCCCGCGACCGGGGCCCGCGGCTCCCTGCCGCTGCAGACCCGGGGGCCCGGCCGAGCTTCCCTGCAGGAACACCCCCTGCGTCAGGCTGCTCCAGCCCCCCCGCTGCTCCCGGACCGTGATCACCCGCTGAACGGGCTGGCGATGGTAGTCGCTCCAGAAGGCAAGATTCACGTAGTCCACGATCTGTCGATCGCTGAGCCGGTGCAGGTGCCGGTCCTGCCGGGCCCAGTACCCGTGCGCCTTCCCGTACGGCGGTCCCTGTCGGGGCAGGTGCCGCACGAAGACGTTCGGCGAGAGTCCGAGGTGTCGACTCACGTCCATCCAGCTCCACCCGCGGTCCCGTAGCGCGAGCACGGCCTCCGGACTCACCCTCGCCTCCCTCGCGATGAAGTAGACCACGGGCAGCTCGTCCGAGTGGATCCGCGAGGGTCCGTAGCGCTGCACCTCGCGCACCGGCGCCCGGTAGACCTGGCCGATCGCAACCTGCAGCACCCGCAGCCCATCGCGATCGAGCACGACGCCGGCGCTCACCTGGGCCTCTGCCGTGACGGGGCTTCCCAGGGCGAACGCCATAGCGCCCACCAGCATCCAGTTCAACCGTCCCATGATCGCCTCCTGCGCAGGATGAATTCCGCCGTACGGGGTTCGAATGCAGCGTCAGAGCGCCTCGATCCGGTAAAGGGCAACGAGCGTGCCGAGCCGGTCCCCTCTGCTTCCGCGAAGCCTCCCGCCCCCGGGAAACCCCTCTGCGACAGCGGCACCCAGCGAATCTTTCCTCCACCCCATAGCCTTGCCCCCTCCTTCTCATCGACCGAAGGTGTCCTCGATTCCGGACACCCGGTGACCCCGACTTGCCCCCAACCCCGGCGGGGGGTATCGTCCGCCGTGCCCCGGAATCGTTCTCCCCTCCCGCCCACACTCCTGCTCTTCGGGTCCGCGGCCGCCCTGGCGTTCCTCGGTCCGCAGAGGGCGTCACTCGTGCCAGCGCTCCTGCCCTGGGCCCTGACCTTCGGAGCCCTCGCGCACCTCTGGCTCTCGCACCGCACCTGGCTCGCGCGGCCCGGGGTCCTGATCGGAGGAGCCCTCCTGCTGAGGGTCATCTTCCTGCTCCCCCTCCCCGACCTCTCCGACGACCTCTACCGCTACGTCTGGGACGGGCTCCTGACCCTCGAGGGTGTGCGACCATACACCCTCGTGCCCGCCGACCCCGCGCTCTCGCACCTGCACGGGACCGACCTCTTCCGGGAGATGAACTCCCCGGGCTACACCTCGATCTACCCTCCCCTCTCGCAGTGGATCTTCCTGCCCGGCGCGATCGCCTACCGGCTCTGGGGATGGCCGGCCGCGGCCTGGGCCATCAAGGGCGGCTTCCTTCTGCTGGAGACGCTGGGCGTTCTGCTCATGTACGCGACACTCCGCCGTCTGCGACGTCCCCCCGCCCCACTCGCGCTCTACGCCTGGAACCCCCTCGCCCTGGTCACCATCGCCGGGGGCGGGCACACCGAGGGCGGACTCGTTCTCGGCATCGGCCTCCTACTCTACGGACTGACCCGAGCGCCAGGACCTTCGGGAGCCTGGCTCAGTTGGGCGGGGTGGGGACTCGCGGTCCTCTCGAAGGGCGTCCCCCTGGTCCTGGCACCCCTCGTGTGGCGAGCCCTGGGCCCACCGGCCGACGGCCCCCGTCGCAGGTTCAGGGAGGTCCTTCGGAGGCTCCGCGCCCCCGTCGGGGTGCTCCTGGCCATGGGGCTTCTCTCCCTTCCCTTCCTCCGTCCGGCCGACCTGCCGGGCATCGCCCGCTCGGCACGGCTGTACACCGGCCTCTTCGAGTTCAATGCCGGCCTCTACTACCTGCTCAAGGGCGCGCTCGAGGCTCTTCCGGGTGCGACGTCCACGGGGCTGGGGAGCGCGATGGGGGTGGCCTTCCTGGTGGGCGCACTGTTCGTCGTGACCCGTCACCGGGCACGGGGCGTCGACGACGTTTCTCGCGCCGCCGTCCTCGTCTTCAGCCTCTATCTCGTTCTGGCCACGACGGTGCACCCCTGGTACCTGATCTGGGTGCTGGCCTTCCTCCCCTTCACCGACACCCTCCGACCGGCCTGGCTCTGGGCCTCGGCGGCCTCACTCCCCACCTATCTCACCTATACGGGGGTGCCCCATGCGCCCCTCGTCGCCCTTTTCTGGGGAGGATGGCTCCTCTTCGCCGGCCACCAGTACCGGGAGTTCGCCTTCCGCCCCCTACGCCGGATCGCGGCCCGACGAAAGGCCGGATGGATCGGACCGCACCTGGCGGGAAACCGGTGGCTCGACGTGGGTGGAGGAGAGGGCGGGGTCGCCCGGGCGCTCGAGCGGCGGGCCCCCGATCGATCCGCGAGCACCTGGGTCGCCGACCCGATGGTGATCGGCACCCGCGACACCCGGCGAGTCCGGGCCGAGGGAGAGAGGCTGCCCTTCGGAGACGGGGCCTTCGACGCGGTGGTTCTCTGCTTCGTCCTTCACCATACGGCGGACCCCGACCGGGTGCTGGCCGAGGCGCTGCGGGTCACGGCGGATCGGGTGGTGATCCTCGAGTCGACCCCGAGCACCCCCCTCGGCTCCCGGCTCCTCGCGTTGCTCGATCGATGGGTGAACGAAAAGCGTGGCGATGGTTCGATGGGGACGGCCGCGCCGATCCACTATCGACGGGGGGGCCAGTGGGAGGACACCGCCCTGCGCCTCGGAGCCCGGGTGATCCTCCGCGATCGCCCCGGCCGGATCGGCCACCCGGTCACCCGACTCGTGATCAGACGGGCTCCCGCAGGCGGTTGAAGAGCTCGGTCCTCAGACCGCCCAGCGCCGGCGGAACCCCCCGGCGGGTGTCATCGAGGGCGTGGAAGAGCCGGTCGAGATGGGCCTCCAGCCCACGACGGGTCTCGACATTCATGGGAACGGCTTCGAGCACCGGATCGGCGGAAACCCCACCCCCGAGCGCCGGGGCATACTCGATCAGGGACTCGCTCTGCACGAGGAAGTCGTGGAGCTCTCCCGCGGCAACCGCGACGCGCAACCGGCGTTCGTAG
>REBS01000085.1 GCA_007692605.1 Gemmatimonadales bacterium | reverse complement strand
TGGAGTTCTTCGACCTTCAGACGGGCACCTCGCTGGCGACGACGCCGACCTCGACGAACGTCGTGCACGGCGTGGTCCTTTCCCCCGACGATCGATACGCCTTCGTGAGCGTCGAGGGCATCGGAGCCGAGCCCGGAAAGGTCGACGTCTTCGACCTGGCCACCTTCGAACGGGTCGCGTCCGCCGAAGTCGGGCAGCAGGCCTCGGGGATCGACTTCCTGAAGATGGCGCCTCAGGCTCCTTGATCACCGGCGCGGGGGCCGACCGAATGGCAGAGCGTATGGAGAGTCCGGGACAAGGTGCGGGGTATGGCTCGGAGGGGGTGAACGCATCGCTCGACCGCAACGTCGCCGAGGCACTTCCTCCCGTGCTGGTCGCGCTGACGCTGGTCTACGCGGCCCTCGTGCCGGCGCATCTGTTTCTCCTGGACTATGCCGCCTCTTCCCAGCTCGCCCTCGCCTGTGCGGTCGGGGCGGGGCTCATGGGGACGGGGTTCATCGCGCTGCGCATCGCGCCGATTCCCTCGGGGGGAGGGCATCCTGCGGCTACCGCGCTGGCGCTCCTGGTCCTGGCGCTCTCGGTCCTTCATCTCTTCCTGGGAGGCGTTCCGAGGGAGACGACCACCATTGTCCTTCTGGTCCTGGGGGTCGGCCTCTTCTTCCTGGACTGGGGATGGTTCGCGGTCGTGGTGGGAGCCTCACTGATCTCGTGGCTGGCCGTTGCGGCTCCAAATCTCCCGGATCCCGACTGGCTCCACTTCGGGATCACCCTCGCGATCGCCACCGTCCTGTCGGGCACCGTACTCAAGATTCGACGAGCCAACCTCACCCGAATGGAGCAGCTCCGCACCCAGCACCGAGTTCGGCAGATCGAGCTCGAGAGCGCGCTGGACCAGACGGAGCGCGCGCGGAGCGAGGGAGAGGATGCCAGAAAGGCGATGGAGACGGCCATCGTGCAGGTGAAGGAGAGTGAGGAGCGCTTCCGACGGCTGGCCGAGGCCACCTTCGAAGGCGTGCTCTTCTACCGGCGGGGCCTGATTCTCGATGCCAATCCACGGGCCGCCCAGCTGCTGCGGGTGAGTGTCTCGCAGATGGTCGGGGATCCCGTCCTGAATCTGGTGGCGCCGGAGCATCGGACCCGCGCCGAAAGCTTTCTCCTGGGCTCCGGCCGGGGCCGGGATCCTTCGGGTCCCGACACCCTCGAGGTCGAGGGGCGGCGCTATGACGGCACGCTCTTCCCTGCGGAGCTTTCGGTGGTCGATTCGCTCTACCAGGGAGATCCGGCCCGGGTTCTGGTGATCCGCGACGTGACGAACCAGAAGCGGGCCGAGCGGATGCTGCGGCGTGCCCTGGAGGAGGCGGAAGCCAATTCCCGGGCCAAGAGTTCCTTTCTCGCGAACATGAGTCATGAACTCAGAACCCCGCTCAATTCAGTGATCGGGTTCGCGAACATCCTGTTGAAGCGACAGTCGGAGAGCCTCCCGGAGCGGGAGCTCGACTATCTCCGACGGATCCAGACGAATGGAGAGCACCTGCTCGCGCTGATCGAGGACATTCTCGACCTGTCGAAGATCGATGCCCAGCGAATGGAGGTCGTCCGGGAACCGGTTCCCCTCGACGAGCTCACCGAGGAGGTGGTTCGCATGCTGGACCTCCAGGCACGTCGCCGGTCGCTGGAGCTCACGACCGAGGTCCCGGCCAACCTCCGCCCCGCGATCGCGGATCACCGCCGGCTGCGGCAGGTGCTGCTGAATCTGGTCGGAAACGCACTCAAGTTCACGCAGGAGGGCGGGGTCACGATTCGAGTCGTGAGCGCCGAGGACTCCGGGCGGCCCCTGCGGGTCGAGGTCGAAGACACCGGAATCGGGATTCCGGAGGCGGAGCTCGAAGAGGTCTTCTCTCCCTTTCACCAGATCGACGGCTCCCAGGCGCGCAGCTTTGGCGGCACCGGTCTTGGGCTCGCGATCTCGCGGTCGCTCTGCGAGCTGATGGGCTTAGAACTCGGTGCCCGAAGCCGAGTCGGTCAGGGGTCGACCTTCTACGTGGACTTCGACCCCGCCGGCCCCCCGGGCTCGGATGGGCGAGGCGCGCTCCCGGAACGCCGACCACAGCCCGAGTCCGGCAGTGGAGCCATCGATGCGGTGCTCCCCGGCTGATTTCACGGTGCCGGCGCTTGCGTGCGCACCCCTGATTGGTGAGACTTCGCAGGTTCCGCCCCCCGCCCGTCGCCCGGTCCGGTGACCGCGGGAGCACACATGATCCCCCCGAGGCTTGCACTCCGTTGTCCGCCACCTCCACCACTTCGCAATCCGGGATTCCTCTGATCGGTCGGCCGCTGGCCGCGATCGGCCGGACGAGTGCGCTCGTGGCCGAGCACGCCGGTCAACTCGGTCTTCTTCTGGCCCGTTCCGTGCGGGCGCTGGTCGGACTCCAGGTCTCGTTCCGGTCGATCCTCAACCAGATCTACATCATGGGGGCTCAGAGTCTCCCGATCGTTCTGGTGACCGCGGTCCTGGCCGGAATCGTGACCAGCCAGCAGGGAGGCTACCAGTTCCAGGGGTCGGTTCCTCTCTATATCCTGGGGTCCGTCGTGACCTCGTCGGTGGTGCTGGAGCTCGGACCCGTGCTGACCGCGATCGTCCTGGTGGGCCGGGTGGGAGCCCGCATCACCGCGGAGCTCGGAACGATGAAGGTCTCCGAGCAGATCGACGCCTTCGAGGCGCTCGGCCGGGATCCCGTCGCCATTCTGGCCGCTCCCCGGATCCTTGCCGGGATCATCGTGCTCCCGGTGCTGGTCGCGGTGGCGAACCTCGTGGGTGTTACCGCGGGGATGGTCGCGGCGCGCCTCACCCTGGGACTGGGATACGAGTCGTTTCTCTACGGAGCCCGGCTCTTCTGGCACAATTGGGACATGTTCTATTCCATGACCAAGGCCGTAACCTTCGGGCTGGCGATCCCCCTGATCTCGATCCACATGGGGCTTCGGACGAGTGGGGGTGCTTCGGGGGTCGGTCGCACGACGACGGCCTCGGTGATGTTCATGACCCTGACGATTCTGATCCTCGACGCCTTCTTCCCCCCGCTTCTGCTCCAGTGATGCCACGATTCCGGCGCGGGGAAGGGGTGCGGAGATGATCCGCTTTCGGTCGGTTCACAAGGCCTTCGATGTACCCGTGCTACAGGGCGTCTCCTTCGAGGTCGAGGAAGGGGAGATGTTCGCCATTTTCGGACCTTCGGGTACCGGAAAGAGCGTTCTCCTGAAGACGACGATCGGGCTGATCGCTCTGGATCATGGGAATGTCGCGGTCGATGGGGACTGGGTGTACGGCTCCGGAAAGGCTGCCCTTGCGGGGGTCCGCAGGAAGGTGGGATACGTCTTTCAGAACTCGGCGCTCTTCGACTCCCTGAACGTGTGGGAGAATGTCGAGATGGGGATCGCGGAAGAGGTGCTGGCCCGGCTCCCGGGGCGTGAGCGGACCCGCAAGATCTGGGAGGCCCTGGAGCTCGTGAATCTGGAGCCGCGCGACATTCTCAGGAAGATCCCGGCCGAACTGTCCGGAGGCATGCGCAAGCGGGTCGGAATCGCCCGAGCGATCGTGGGGCGCCCGAAGATCCTCTTGTGGGATGAGCCGACCACCGGGCTCGATCCGGTGAACACGGCCGCGGTCGAGCGTCTGATTGCCCGACTCTCATCCGAGCTCAACGTGACCTCGATCGTCGTCACCCACGACATCGAGGGGGGCCTCCTGATGTGTGATCGGGTGGCCATGCTGGAAGGAGGCCGTCTGAGGTTCATCGGAGCCCCCGACGCTTTCCGATCGTCGGAGGATCCCGTAGTGCGCGCATTCGCAGACCGAGCGGCGGCCGAGGCCGCCCTGGACCAGATGGAGATTACATGACGGACCGAGAGGAAACCGCAGATCGGAAGGGCAGGGGGCCGGGTGAGGACGAACTCGAACGCGCCACACCCGCCTCCACGGGGGGGAGGGAGGCCCGGATCGGGATGTTCGTCATCCTGGGCTTCTTCGCCACGATCGTCCTCCTCTTCCTCCTGACGGACCCGGCCACCTTCCGCGGGCGATACATGGTCACGACACAGGTCGAGGATGCGGGTGGTGTTCGTCGTGGGGACCCCGTTCAGATGCGGGGCGTGAACATCGGCCGGGTCCACCGCTTCGAACTCGACACCGAGGGGAATCGGGTCGACATGACCCTCGAGATCAACGGGGAGTGGGAGATCCCCCAGGACTCGTACGCGCAGATCACGGGAATGGGTCTGCTCGGGGGCCGGACCGTCGAGATCGTGCCGGGAACGTCGGGTGTGGCGGTGGCTCGGAACGGATTCATCGAGGGACGGCCGGCCACCGGGGGGCTCGAGGACCTGGCGGACATGATGGGCGCCGACATCGGTGAGATCATGGACCGGCTGCAGCGTCTCACCTCGGACACGACCGTCGACGCGGTGCAGGGGACTGCGCTCGATGCCAGGCGCCTGGTCTCCGACCTGAACGCGATGCTCGACACGCAGCGTGCCGAGATCGAAGGGCTGACGGCCAGCCTCCGGAGCTCGGCCGAGGCGATCGAGGGATCGGTCTCGGGACCGGAGCTCGAACGGACCCTGGCGCGCGCAGATTCGACGATGGCTCGGCTCCAGGAGACCGGCGAGACGCTCGGGCAGGCGTCGATTTCACTCGAGTCGATCCTGGCCCGTATCGAATCCGGAGAGGGGACCCTGGGCCGGCTCTCGAACGATGATCAGCTCTACGAGAACATGAACCGCGCGGCGGCCGCCTTCCTCGAACTGGCCGAGGACATTCGCGAAAACCCCGGACGCTACGTTCGACTCCGTATCTTCTGAGATGAGGCGACGGGTCGGGCCCTGTGGCCGACCCATCAATGGCCGAGATACCGAACGCCCCGCCACCTGACGTATCGCAGGTGACGGGGCGTCGTGTCTTCCGGTGGAGCCTCCGGTGCGGCGGTGGGCTTACCAGCCCGGCATCATCTGGAATCCCCAGTGTCCGCCCTTACCCGGACGCTGCCACGGATAGGCGTAGTAGAGCTCCATGATGATCGCGCCGAGAACGTTGAAGCGGGCGCTGACCCCCGTGCTCATGACCGGGATCCGCTCCGCCGAGGTCCGGCTGAACTCGAGCGTGGGCTCGCGCGTCGAGTCCCATGCGAGGCCGATGTCGTTGAAGAACGAGATCTCGGTGGGGATGAAGCCGAAGTCGAGCAGCCCGTACCGGTCGGTGCCGATCAGGGGGATGCGGGCTTCGAGGTTCAGCACCCCGATCCGGTTGCCCTGCAGGCGGTCGAATACGGGGCAGGTCCCCGACTGCTCCGGCAGCATGGACTGCATCTGGCATTCCTGCTGCTCGAAGGAATGAGCCGCGTATCCGCGTACGAGCGACTGCCAGCCCAGGAAGTAGGGACGGAGCACGCCCTCGCTGCTCCGATCGTCCACATCGGATCCGTACCGCCCGAGGTGAAGCCCCCGCACGGCGATCGTCAGGTTGGTCGATGGGCTGAAATAGCGCCGGTGGTCGAGATTCAGACTCGTGAACCCGACGGTCCCCATCGTCTGTCCGATTTCGTAGCGGAACCGCCCGCCGCGGATCGGCGAGGTGAAGCCCATGAAGGAATTGTCCCCCACGTACGCGGCGGTGGCCTCGGCGAGGTTGATTGGGTCGGGCGTGAGATCATCGCGATCCCGTCGCTGGTAGTCGATCACCTGCTGGCCGGGACCCAGGACGAAGACCTCCTCCTCGATATCGTACGAGTACCGGTTCACCCCGGCCGCAAAGTCGAAGCGGCGGGTCTGGTTCAGTGCGTACGAGGCCAGTCCGAAGGCCTGGGTCTGATAGAGTCGCACCCACTGGCGGATGAACTCTGGCCCCTGCTCCCCCTGGCCCAGACCGGCGACGACGAAGAGGTTGGGGATTCTACCCGCCCCCACGCCCCAGTCCCATCGACTCTCGAGGTTCTGGTACATGAACTGCCCGCCCAGGTCCTTGAGCGACCCCTGAGCCTGCACGGCGACCCCGAGATTCCGGTTTCCGAGCATGTCCGAGAAGAGCGCCAGGATGGAGCCCCCCACGTAGTTGCCGAACCGATCGGTCCCCACCGAGACCGACGGCTGCGTGATCAGATCGAGCGACAGCGATCGGTCGTAGTCCCGGCTGGTCTCTTCGGCGTAGACGCCTTCGGGTGCGAGCGCGGTTTCCGGATCGTCCAGGTAGGCGACGACCCGCGACGGTGCGGGAGCATCACCCAGGGGGAGCATGCGGCCCTCACGGTCCATGTCGGCGACTACGGTCGGGGCCGCGGGAAGGTCACGGGAATCCACCGAGTACACATGGAACTCGAACTCGTCGAAGACCGAGAACACCACCGTTCCGGTCTCGCGGGCGACCGACATCGCCGGAGACATCGTGGTGATCCCGCTGACACCCGTGGCCAGGTTCGTCACGCGCTGAAGCTCTCCGGACTCGAGCTCCATGCGGTAGATGTCGCTGAAGCCGTCGGGATCGGAAAGGAAATAGAGTCCGCGGCCATCCACGGTGAACTGCGGGTTGCTGTGGCGGACATTTCCGAAGATCTCGAGGGTCTCGATCGAATGGTCGGTGAGATCGAAGAGGGCGATCCGCTTGTCCGAGAAGACCAGGCGCTGGAAGTCGGTTTCCGGCCCCCGATCACTCACGAAGGCGATCCGGTTCCCATCGGGTGAGAAGACCGGCTGCAGAGCCGCGTGCTTGTCCCGTGTGAGTGCCGTGACATCCTCGGTCGCGAGATCCACCAGGTACAAGTCGGTGGCGCCACGTGATTGGCCCGAAAAGACCAGACGAGTGCCATCGGGCGAGAAGCTCGGGCCGGTGATCTCGCCGATCTCCCGGCTCACCCGGACCCGCTGCTGCACGTCGCCTCGGTCCGTGTCGACGATCACGATCTCGTTGCGGCCGTTGGCGAAGACGACGAAGGCGATCCGCTCCCCGTCCGGCGACCACGCTCCCGAGGAATCGATGAAGCGCAGCGCATCGAAGTGGGGGTCCGCAATCGCGCTCGAGAGCTTCCGGATCACCTCTCCGGTCTGCGCATCGGCCAGGAAGAGGTCGAAGGAGAAGAGGTCCTTCTCCGACATGAAGACCATCTTCGAGCCGTCGGGTGAAATCGAGGGCGCGACATTCTGGGCTCCGGCGCCGGTCGAGGGTGCCAGCAGGAGGGTACCGGCCTCGCCCGGGGGCGTCTTGTCCTCCATGCGGGCGGCATAATGGCTCTCGGCCGCGGCCTTCCAGTGCACCGAGAGCGAGTCATGGCTGACCCCGAGCACCTGCTGGATCGCGGGCTGCCAGCCGATCCGGAGCGACGACCGGAAGAGGCGGATCACGGCGTCGTCGCCATACTCCGCACCCACGTAGGTCCAGAACGCCTGTCCGAACCGGTACGGGAAGAAGCGGGTCTCACGGGTCAGCTGGATGAGCGTCGGGAAATCGTCCCGCCGCAGGGCGTCTCGCAGCCACATGCCCGTGAGGGGGTCCTCGCGACCCAGCGAGAGGTACTCTGCCATCCCCTCGACCATCCAGAGCGGGAGGGTCATCAGCCCCTGCATCCCGCCCCCTCGCCTCGACTGGGCGATGTTGAACTGGAAGGCGTGCACCAGCTCGTGGCCGAGTACGTGGTCAGTGGACGCGTACGAACTCGAGATCGGCATCACCACCCGATTCTTCAAGCCTTCGGTGACTCCCCCCGTCCCCTCGCCGACCATGCCGCCGATCGTGTTGGTCTGCTGGAAATCCGGGTGGTCGGCGTAGAAGATCAGCGGCTTGCGGGCCTCGAATTCGTGCTGGAAGAGGCGAGCCAGGCGCTCGTACCACCGCTCGGACATCCGGCTCAGGTCCTCGATGGCCTCTCGCTGGGCCGAGTAGTAATGAATATCGAAGTGCGGGGTGGTGAGAACCCGGAAGTCGAAGTCGTCGTACTGGACCTTGTTCCGGCCGAAGTACTGCGCGTCGGCCGTTGCGGGAAGTAGAAAAATGAGGCCGAGCACGGGGACGAGCCAACGACCCAGGCGGTGAATCATGGTGAACCGTCGGGGGCTCCTGCTGGACATGTTGAATCCCTTGATCAGTGGTTGCGAACCCTCCGGGATCGCAATCACCGGGGGGGAGGAGGGGAGTCAGCCCACCTTCATTACCCGTACGTGCAGTCATGGGTCCTGGATCATTCTGCCGTAGGACCCGGGGGCGGAAGCGATGGGCTCCACCCCTGCCCCGACCCCTGCAAAGACCGGAGAGCACGTGCGGCTGATTTCGAAATCCCTCGCGCCCCGCCGGAGTTCCGGGGTGCCCCCGTTGCGGACCGGGGGCGGCCGCGCCATGATCCTCTCCGAAGCGTCCTGTCGCCCCCCATGAAGTGAGTCCCAGCCATGACCGAACTCCCCGAACCCGTGCGTCCCGACGACCCTCCTCCGACGGCGCGTCCGAAGGTATCGCCCGACGACCGGTTTTCTCCGACAGTCGTTCGTGAGGGCCCCCCCGAGACCCCCGCCGGCTGGGTCGACATGGATCGCGTCCGGGCAAACCTGGCCAGGGTCATGGAGTACATGAGCGCCCATCGGCTCGACTGGCGGCCGCACGTGAAGACGCACAAGAGCCCCTGGCTGGCCCGACTTCAGCTTGAGGCCGGGGCATGCGGACTCACCGTGGCCACCCCCCGAGAGGCCGAAGTCATGGCGACGGTGGCCTCCGATCTCGTGCTGGCGCACCCCCCGGTCGGCCGGAAGGCCGAACGTGTCGTGCGCATCGCTCCCAGCGTGCGGCTGCGGGTGGCACTCGACTCGGTCGAGTCGCTGCGAATCCTCGAGGCCGCCGCCCACTCGGCGGGCCGCGAGGTGGGGATTCTCGTCGAGGTCGATGCCGGAATGGGACGGGTCGGCGTGCCCGACGGGAGCGCCGCGGTCGCTCTCGCCCGAGCCGCGGAGTCGTCGCCCAGCCTGACCTTCGACGGCGTTCTGTTCTACCCCGGGCACATTCGCACGACCGGCGAGGAGCGTGACCGACGGATCCGACGTACCTCGGATCGCCTCCTGGGGTTTCTTTCGGTGCTCGAGTCCGACGGCCTGCCGGCGGAGATCGTGAGCGGTGGATCCACCCCGACCCTCTGGGAGAGCCACCACTTCGAGGGGGTGACCGAGGTCCGGGCGGGGACCTGCATCTTTCACGACCGCGACATGGTCCAGCTCGGCGTGGCCTCGCCCGAAGAGGTCGCCTACTGGGTCGAGGCGTCCGTCGTCAGCGTGGTGCCCGGTGTCCGGGCCGTCGTGGATGCGGGATCGAAGGCGCTTTCCAAGGAGGCCTTTCGGGGCGAGGGACAGGGCTTCGCGGTCCTCATGGATCCACCGCAGCTGGCGGTCGGCTCGCTTTCCGAGGAGCATGGGGTCATCGACCTCGAGGGATCCGACTGGTCCCCGGCGGTCGGGGACCGCGTGCGAATCCTGCCCAACCACGTCTGCGTCTCCGTCAATCTGCAGGACCGCCTTCTGCTGGGGCCCGATTCGGCGGATTCCTCCCTCCGCGCCCTCCCGCTCCCCGGCCGCGGACGCCTCCTGTGGAGTGGAGAGCGGCGTCCGAGCTGATCGCGGGGCCCTGTCGGGATCGACCCTCGGATCGGGTCCGCGCCCCCCGCACCTCCCGACGAGGGTGCCCAACGCCCCCGAGATCCCCTACTTTGCAGGGCCGGGCGCGTCGTGGGACGACCCCGGCCCGACCGGTCTGCGACGGCAGATCGCCCTTCGAACCCATCGACCGAGAATCCCCATGCCACACATCGAACCCGTCGCCACCGACCTTGCCCCCGCCGCCATCGGCCCGTACTCGCAGGCCATCGTGAGCGACGGATGGATCTACGTTTCCGGACAGATTCCGCTGGACCCGTCCACCGGGGAGCTGGAGCCGGGTGGGATCGTCGCGCAGACCCATCGGGTGTTCCGGAACCTGGAAGCGGTCCTCAACGAGGCCGGCGGCGCGCTCGATACGGTGGTCAAGACGACGGTCTTTCTCTCGGACATGGCGAACTTCTCGGCGATGAACGAGGTATATGCGGAGTACTTCGGGGATCATCGTCCGGCCCGCGCCTGTGTCGAGGCCGCGGCCCTCCCCCGAGCGGTGGATGTCGAGATCGAAGCGATTGCGCGGATCTCGGGCTGAATCCGGTATTTCGGTCTCGCTGGAGGTCTGATTGAAACAGCTTCTGAGTTTGCTCCTTGCGACAGTCCTGCTCGCAGGCTGCACCTCCTTCGGCCCACAGGCCTTTCGGGGAGACCCCTTCGCGCCCTCGGCCGACCGGAGCCTCATCGTGTTCATCGAAAATACGACGATGGAGGATATCCGCATCGAAGCGCGCAGCCCCAGGGATCGCTACGACCTCGGAATGATCAACAGCCGTTCGGCCCGGCGCACGTCGATCCCGTGGAGCGACCTCCAGGACCTTCGCTTCCAGCTCGACCCGATCTCCGGTCGGAGGGTGACGACACGGCCCGCCTCGGTCGGGCCGGGGGAGCGCGTGACGCTGGTGATCGTGCAGCCGCTGGAGCAGTCCTTCATCCGGCGCTGATTCTCGACATCCCCGGGCTCAGGCGCCGTAGGGAATCCAGATGTTCTTCACCTGGGTCGCCTCGCGCAGGAAGCGCTCTCCGGCCCCTCGAGGGGCGTCCAGCCAGTCTTCTCCGCCGAGCGCCGGACTCCAGCACCGCTTGAGGTTGCCCGCGGACTCCCGTTCGACCATGGAGGCCTCCTCGGCAGATCCGAAGCTCCAGATCCCGTCGACCGCGTCGTGCGCTGCCAGCACCTGGACGAGTTCGGCGCGGGGTCCGGTGAGCAGGTTCACCACCCCGGCGGGGACGTCCGAGGTGTCCAGGAGCTGATAGAGCGCTTGCGCCACCAGGGGGAAGTGCTCGGAGGGCAGCGCGATGACCGTGTTGCCCATGGCGATGGCAGGCGCGATCGCCGAGATCAGCCCGAGCAGGGGGGCTTCCTCGGGGGCGGCGACGGCAAGCACGCCGAGGGGCTCGACCATCGCCACCGTGACGTTGCGGAAGGGGGTCGCGTGGACCCGTCCGTCGTACTTGTCGGCGAGCGCGGCGTACTCGAAGAGGCGCTCCACCGAGAGACGGACTTCCAGGGCGGCCGCCTCGGCCGGGAGGCCTGCGGCGTCCGAGAGGAGAGCCACGAGCGCTTCGTCGCGGGCCTCGAGGTTCTCGGCCAGGTAATAGAGGATCTGTGCCCGCAGGTGGGCCGGGGAGGCGCCCCAGGAGGGTTGGGCCTTGACCGCGGCCTCGACGGCGTCCCGGACATCCTTGCGGTTGCCTCGCGGGACCTCGCCGACCCGTTGCCCGTCGGGATCGAGGACCGAAAGGGTGTACCCCCCGTCCGGCCGCTTCTGACGCCCACCGATGTACAGCTTGGGCGTGCGGTCGATCGGACGACGCTCCCCGGCCGAGCGGGGGCCGTTTTCGGAATCCCCGGTCGGGCCGCCCATGCCGTCGGTCACCGACGACCGTGGACGATGCTCGGCCGGGCGATCGGCCGGATCGGCCTCTCCGGGATCCGGGTCCAGCCGCAGGTACTCGTACATTCCTTCGCGGCCCCCTTCACGGCCGAAGCCACTCTCGCGATACCCTCCGAAGCCCGATGCCGCGTCGAACAGGTTCGTGCAGTTGATCCACACGGTCCCGGCCTTCACCGCGGGAGCGACCTCGAGGGCGAGGTTCAGATTCTCGGTCCAGATCGAGGCCGCCAGCCCGTAGCGGGTGTTGTTGGCCAGCGCGATCGATTCCTGGTGAGTGCGGAAGGTCATCATGGCCACGACCGGCCCGAAGATCTCGACCTGGGCCAGGGTTCCCGCCGGCTCCACCCCGGTGCAGAGGGTGGGCGGGTAGAAGAGACCCTCTTCGGGGACCGCCCACGAGGGATGCCAGATCTCGGCGCCCTCGCTTCGGCCTCGCTCGACGAGCTCCCGGATCGTGTCGAGCTGGACGGGGGCGACGATCGCGCCCATGTCCACGCCCTTGTCCAGGGGGTTGCCCATGCGCAGGGTCTCCATTCGGGCCCGGAGCTTCTCCTCGAGAAGTTCCGCCACTCCCTCCTGAACCAGAATGCGGGATCCGGCGCAGCAGACGTGGCCCTGGTTGAACCAGATCGCGTCGACCACGCCCTCGACGACCGAATCGAGATCGGCGTCCTCGTAGACGATGAAGGGTGATTTTCCACCCAGTTCCAGCGACAGCTTCTTGCCCTGACCCGCGGTCGCCCGGCGGATCTCGCGACCGACCTCGGTGGAGCCGGTGAAGGCCACCTTGCGAACCGTAGGGTGCGCCACGAGCGCGGCACCCGTGCGTCCATCGCCGGTGACCACGTTCACGACCCCGGGGGGGACGCCGGCCTCGTCGCAGAGCTCCGCGAAGAGCAGCGCCGTGAGTGAAGTGTACTCGGCCGGCTTCAGGACGAGGGTGTTCCCGGCCGCGAGCGCGGGAGCCACCTTCCAGGCCAGCATGAGGAGCGGGAAGTTCCACGGGATGACCTGCCCGACGACTCCGTGTGGCCGCATCCCGGGAAACTCGCGCTCCAGCAGCTGGGCCCACCCCGCATGGTGATAGAAATGGCGGGCCACCAGGGGAATGTCCAGATCCCGGGATTCGCGGATCGGCTTTCCATTGTCCATCGATTCGAGGACCGCGAAGAGGCGCGCGTGCCGCTGGATCGAGCGCGCGATCGCGTAGAGGACCCGCGCTCTGCGGTGCGGTCCCCCGGCCCACCACTCCTCCTGGGCCGCTTCGGCGGCCCGGACCGCTCGGTCCACATCCTCGGGTGAGCCATGGCTGATCGATCCGAGCACCCGACCGTTGGCCGGATTCACGCTGTCGAAGCGCTCCTCGTTCGAGGGGGGGGACCACCGACCGCCGATGAAGTGATCGAAGCCCCCGGCGTGGTCCTTGAGCCACTGTTCGGCCCGTTCGGTGCTCTCGGGCGCCGGGCCGTACTCCATCGTTTCGAAGATGCGGGCAATCGTGGTCATGGGGCCTACGCGAGGGGATGACGGTGAAGGGCGGAGTAGCGGCCGGTGACGTGATGCTCGAGCTGCCGCTCGATGTCGGCGAGGAGCGAGGACGCCCCGAACCGGAAGAGGTGCGGATCCATCCATCCGGGGCCGAGCTCCTCACGCACCAGGATCAGCCATTGCAGCGCTTGCTTGGCGGTTCCGATCCCGCCCGCGGCCTTGAGCCCGACTTCGAAGCCGGTCCGGCCCCGGTAGCTTCGGATCTGCCGGGCCATCGCGATTCCCGTCGGCAGGGTGGCGTTGATCGACTCCTTGCCCGTCGACGTCTTGATGAAGTCGGCACCCGCCATCATGCTGACCATGCTCGCCTGGGCGATCCGGGTGAGGGTCCCGAGTTCGCCGGTGGCGAGAATGACCTTGAGGTGGGCGTCTTCGCAGGCTTCACGAAATGCGCGGACCTCGTGATACAGGGCACTCCAGTTTCCCGTCAGGACGTGCGAACGCGTGATCACGACATCGATCTCGGTCGCACCCGCCTTCACCGAGGCCTCGATTTCGGCGACGCGCAGTCGCAGGGGAGAGAGGCCGTGGGGAAAGCCGGTGGAGACGGCCGCCACCGGAATTCCGGTGCCATCGAGGGCCTCCACGGCGACGGGAACGAAGGTGTGATAGACGCAGACGGCGCCCGTCGTGAGCTGAAGGGACTCGATCCCGAGCGCCTCGATCAGATCGGCTCGAAGGGGGCGCCTCGCCTTGGCGCAGAGTCTTCGCACGCGGCCGGCGGTGTCATCGCCCGAGAGGGTGGTGAGATCCATGAGCGAGATCGCCTTCAGGAGCCAGGCCGCCTGCCAGTCCTTCTTCACGCTGCGGCGGGCTCCGAGAGTCGAGGCCCTGCGCTCCACCGCGCTCCGGTTCAGGCGCAGGTCCCGTACCCAGCCGAGTTCAAGGGGGATCCCGGGGTTGAGACGGGCGGGGACTCGGACTGCCTCGATCTCGGGATCGGACACGGTTCGGTCGGATTCACGGGTCCGGGTCGTTGCCACTGAAGACCCTCCTCGCAATCGGAAATGGATGGGACGTCGGCATGGTCTCCCGCCGTACGGGAGCCCTCGATGGAACCTCTAAGCTATCACGGGCCGAACCGGGATTCCACCGCAGGGTCAGCGCGACGGGAGGAAGGGCACGGAATCCCCGGGAGTCAGGAGCCATTGTTCGTACCATTGGGCCCTTCGCTGGATCGTCCCGTCGGGAAGGGTCTTCCAGGTGAGGGATTCCACGGGAAGCAGGCGGGGGGGACCATTCGAGAGCATCCCCGGGAAGCTTGCCCACCCTCCGGCGCTCTCGTCGGGGTCGGGGGTCACGAACTCCCACTCGGCGAGGGTCAGCAGGGTGTCGGGCGAGAATCGCAGCCGGCCCCTCAGCGAGGCCCGGTCCGTGTCGGAGGGACAGAAATGCAGGTCGAATCCATCGTCGTCGCGAGCCTCCACGCGGTACAGGTATTGCCACCGGATGAAGCAGGGGGAGAGGAAGTGCTGGGCGAAGTCCGCCTCCAG
>REBS01000159.1 GCA_007692605.1 Gemmatimonadales bacterium | reverse complement strand
GATCGCAGCACCCAACCCCACAAGGAGGACGAATGCCGGACACCCAATCCGAACCCGACTCGGACGTCAGATTGCTCCCCTCTCCCTCAGCCGCTCCAGGAACGTCGAAACCACGGTCACCGCTTCGGCGCGAAGCTGAGGCGCGTCGAGTGCACGGTTCATGTCCCCCATCTGAGCGGCGTAGCCGGCTGGCCCCTGGTCGCCCGGTCGAGAAAAGTTGGCCTCGAGTTCCAGAAGGCTGGTCAGTACGGCCCCAGTGAGGTCGTCCGGGAACCGGGCAATGACGAAATCCGCAGCAGCCGCGGGACCGCCGAGATCGTTGTGTCGGAGCACGTACGCGATGTCGTACCAATCCTTCGGTAGCCGACGAGACCGGGCCGCAGCCGTCTTGGCAAGAAGGAACCCTGCGATACCGGTGACTTGAATTTTCACACGACGCAGGTCCTCCCCCACCATGGCAGTGAGTTCGACTTCTTCCACGTCTCTGGAAGCGAATCCGGTCCCCTTCAGGTTGATGGCTCCGAGGTTCTCGCAATCGTCAAAGCGCACCTCCTGGTGCGCGGGAAGATCATCCAGGTCGGCCAAGAGCTCGAACTTCACGACGGTGCGGACACCTTCGTCCGCGGACCTCCAGCGCCACACGCGGGCCGAGTCAGGGTGGAACTCCGCATTGAGCAACGCCCGCTCGAGCCGCTTCGTGTTGGCCGCCCCCGCAGCGATTTCCAGGTCCACCTGAACATCCACGTCCGTGGTGCCCAGATGGCGCACCGCACTCTGAGAACAGAGCAGGTCGGGAACGAGGCCGCCGAGCAGGACGAACGAGGGGCGCTCTCCATAGTGGTGAGCGATGCGCACGAGGGCCTTCTCTGCCGCCGCTCGGGCGGAGCGACTGCGACGCTCTTCAGGACTCAAGGTGAACCTCGCGCAGATGTTCGGCGGCGTCCTCACCCCTGACTCCGCTTGAACGGACATCGGCGAACACCCTAGGCCACGGTGCGATCACGAGGCCGTCGCGGGTGGTGGAGAATGCCATCGTAACCTTCGTCGGAAAGGGCCGCAGGGTGAGTCGCCCGCCTTCTACGGGCCGGAGGTCCAGGAGCTTGGCGACCCCGCGGAGTTCCTCAGGCGTGGTCGCATCCACGTAGACCTCGGCACTCGCCACCGCGGTCAGATGGGGCGCGAGCACCTGAGCCCCGAGGGCCGAAGTGCACGCCCAGGAGATCGCATGCGCGGTTAGGGTTTCTCCAACCCGGGCCATCCCCTCGACCACTTCGTCCCAGATCACGCCCAGGTGAATCTCCGGCCCGGACCCGCCTCCCGAAACGGCTTCCGCGTAAACGTCGAGCAGTCGGTGCGGATCCTCGAGTCGGCGACCAGAGCGTGGGCCCCGCTCCACGTCCTGCTCGAGAAGACCCTCCTCGGTGAGGAAACGGAGCGCATTCCCCGCTCCGCCGTAGGAAAGGCCGGTAGCCTCGACGGTAGATTTCACCGTGGGCGACACCCCGCAGAGGACCGCTTCGGCGACAGACGTGACCGCTGGGGTCCAGTGTTGGATCTGCGGACGCCGCGCGGCTTTCGGATCCCCACTCCGGGATACCACAATAGGGCCGGCCAGGATTTCGGCGCCCCCGGTCTCGTCGACCCACGCAATACCTCGCCTCCCCAGAATCCGCCGTGCTCCGCTGGAGAAGTGGCGAGCGGCCAGCACGTGACTCTCGAGATCCTCCTCGCTGTGTCTCCGCAGGTCCGATGGCCAGCCCTCCCCTACCCAAAGAAGTGCAAGAGGGGTTCCGTTCACTCGCACCGAGCGATCGTCCCCGGCTCGTTCGAGACGCACTCGCGCGGGGAGGACCTGTGCCAATGCCCGGACGGCTCGCTCAGTCGGGGAAGGGGAGGGTGCGTTCGGCATGATATGTTCACCTGGATCAGTAAGTACACCAATTGGTGAAGTATGCTATTTTGATGTACTATAAGTCAACCCTCGAGATCAGGTCTAAAGTGACGACTGCCAGTATGCGCCACGTGACGACTGCCATCCTGCGCTTGGTCCCGGCTGCCAGATTGCGCCGCGGACCTGGGGGAGCTCGAATACGTCGTCGATCCCGGGACCATCCCCTCCCGCGCGGCAACCGTCGGAGCCCCACGCTATTCTTAGTCGTCCGACGGGGCGCCACCCTTCCCTCCCGGAAACTCCACCGAGCGTTCCGGGAGCCGGACCGACGGCCCCCCTGCCGGATCGCAGCACCCAACCCCACAAGGAGGACGAATGCCGGACACCCAATCCGAACCGATGCTGAACGAGGACTTCCCCAGGGCGGTGCGCCTGGCGTGCGAGCTGCACCGATTTCACTCCAGAAAGACCACCGAGAGTCTCCAACCGCCGAACCCAATTCCCTACGCCAGCCACCTCCTCGCGGTTGCCGCCCTGGTGATCGAAGACGGGGGAGACGAGGACGAGGCCATCGCCGCCATGCTCCACGACGCCCTCGAGGACTGCAGCGACCAGATCTCGGCCGCTGAGATCGAGGACAAGTTCAATGCCCGCGTGCGCAAACTCGTGCAGGCGTGCACCGACACCCCGCCCGACTTCGAAGGGGGAGAGAAGCCCGATTGGGACATCCGCAAGCGCCTCTACATCGAGAAGATCGCCAGCGGCACCATCCCCCACCGGGTCTCCCTTTCGGACAAGGTCCACAACGCCCGCTGCATCGTGCGGGACCTCCGGAAGGCCGGAGAGGAGGTCTGGGACCTCTTCTCGGTCGAGAAGCCGAAGACGCTCTGGTACTACCGCGCCCTGGCGAACGCCTATCGCAAGGGCGGTTCCTCGGGCTACCTGATCGACGAGTTCGACCGCCTGGTGAGCGAGATGGAGCGGCTCGGGGGCGTCACCGACAGGCAGCCCGCCCACGGTGCGGAGTAACCAATCTCCACCCGACTGTCAGCAACCCGCCACCCCGCGACATAGGAGGGTGAAGGCCGGCCTCAAAGGCGCACCCGGAGACACCGGGTCGGGGGGTCGGCAAACCGCAGTGGAGGAGAGAGCGATGCAACCCCTTGAGCCCGCCCACACCCGTCCGGACCGCGACCCCACCGGTGGCATGTCCGAACCCACCGGCACCCTCACCCCGTCCCCGGCTCCCT
>REBS01000148.1 GCA_007692605.1 Gemmatimonadales bacterium | reverse complement strand
GAAGCTGGTCCCCGAAGCTGATCGCCCCCACCGTCTCGCGGTCGGTCCCGACCAGGATCACCGTCCGGCCCTGATCCCCTTCACTCTCCCGCCAGTCACGAAGGGAGTCGGGGACCTCGACCCCGTGGCGGGCCGCCATGGCCTCGTTGCCGACCCAGACCCTCTCCGGGAGGAGACCCCGGATCCCCTCGCCGGGGATGGCCTCGAAGTCCTGGACGGGGAGGAGAGTGAGACCCTCGGCCGCGTCCAGAACCGCCGTCGCGAGATGGTGCTCGGCCGGCACCTCGAGCGAGGCGGCCCACTGGAGGAGGGTGTCGGGATCCATCTCCGTCCGGATCGACTCGAGCCCCGGCCGGCCCAGGGTCAGCGTTCCCGTCTTGTCGAAGGCGACGGTGTCGACCTGGCCCAGCAGGTCGAGGATCCCCCCTCCCTTGAAGAGGACCCCGTTGCGGGCCCCGTTCGCGATCCCCGAGAGGATGGCGGCCGGCGTCGAGATGATCAGCGCGCAGGGGCTCGCGACCACGAGCAGGGTCATCGCGCGGTAGAAGGCCTCCTCCCACCCGGCCCATCCGAGCAGGGGCGGCACCATCGCGACCGCGGTGGTCGTCAGGAGGACGACGAGAGTGTAGGGGTGCGCGAAGCGGTCGATGAAGGTCTGCGCCGGCGCCTGGTTCTCGCGGGCCTCCTCGACCAGCGCGATGATCCGGGCCACGAGTGACTCCGAGGCGGGGCGGGTGACCTCGACGATCAGGCTCCCCCCGGAGAGGATCGTGGCGGCGAAGACGTCATCCCCTTCGGTTCGGCGGATGGGGATCGCCTCGCCGGTGATCGCGGACTGGTCGACATCGCCCCTCCCCTCGACCACTCGCCCATCGACCGGAATCCGCTCCCCGGGCCGGACCCGGATCCGGGTCCCCGGCGCCAGGTCCTCGACCGGGACCGGGGGATCTTCGCTCCCATCCGAATTCAGGGGGCGCGCCTCTTCGGGGCGAAGCTCCATCAGCGAGCTGATCGCCCTCCGGGTGCGCCCCAGCGCCATCCCCTCGAGCTCGTTCGACAGCGTGAAGAGGAAGATCAGGATCGCCCCCTCGAGGGGCTGGCCCACGACCGCTGCCCCCACCGCCGCGATCCCCATCAGGGCATCGACCGAGAGGCGCCCGCGCCGCAGCGCGGCCCACGACTCGCGCGCGATCGGGCCCGCTCCGACCAGGTAGACGACCGCGAGCGGGATCCATGGGGATGGGGTGTCGGGGATCCACTCGAGCGCGGCGCCGATCAGCGTGAGTCCGAGGATCAGCGAAGTCCGTACGAAACCAGCCATTCGCGTCCGGTTGCGGGGGGTCGGCGATGCCTGCATCATGGGATGCGAGAATGTAAGCTAACGATCAGGGGAGATGCAGATGGCCGAGGACGTCCGACAGCCCACCGGAAGTGGAAAGGGAATCTTTGGCTGCCTGGGGTGCCTCGGTGCGGTGATCCTCGTCCTGATCCTGGTCCCCATCGCCCTGCTGGGGGTCGGGTGGATGATGCTCCCCCGGGTGATGGCCCCGGCCGACACCGAGTGGGTGATGGCGGAGCCGGACGCGCAGCGGGGTCAACAGGTCCGCGAATCGCTGCAGGCGCAGCTGGGGACCGGGGAGCGCACCACGATCGAACTGACCGAGGCGGATCTCAACCAGCTCCTCGCAAACGCGATGGCGGAGCGGTTCCCCGAAGCAGATCGGCCGCCGCAGGCGCGGTTCCGGTTTGATGAGGATGTCCTCTACCTGGACGCGCGCATCGTGATCCCCGAGGACGCACAGGGGATCCCCTCGAGGATGAGGGGCGAGCCGACGGGCATCCAGCTCGGGCTGGCCCCCCGGGCGCTGGGTGACGCCGTGTCCCTGCGGGTGCAGGAGGTCCGGATGGGCCGGATCCCCCTGCCGGTCGGGGTGGCGATGGGGCTCCTGGCCGGGACCGAGGCGGGGGCAGGGATCCCCTTCCTGGACCCGGAGTCCGGCGAGTTCAGGCTACCCCTCGCGCAGCTCGGTCCGGTGGCCCAGGGGATGACCCTCCACGACCTCTCGGTGCGTGGAGGGTCCCTGCGTCTGGACGTATCCCGTTAGCCGGAAACGGTCTGGGTGCTAGAGATGTTCTGGCCGCAGACCGAGCCCGAGATGCTCACCGTCACCGCACCCCCGGTCGCTGATCCCGAGACGCTGTAGTTGATGTTCATCTGGCAGCTGCCGCTCAGCCCGTCGCTGCTCCAGCTCATCGCGCCGGTCTGGCTCCCCTGGAAGTTGATGCTCGTCTCCGACACACTTCCCGAGAGCTGGGTGTTGATCGACGGGTTCCCGTTGAAGGTCCAGCTCCGGCCGTCCGAAGGGGCCGTCTCGGTGCAGGAGTTGTGCGTGAGCGTCTGGTTCATCGAGATGCTCTCGCCCTGACCCGTGATGGTCATCTCTCCCGAGATGGAAACGGATCCACCCCCCGAGCAGTCGGCGGTGTAGTCGATCGGGATCGTCTCCATCATCACCGAGGCGTCATCGGCCGAGAACCCCATCCCGAAGAATCCCAGCCCTCCGGCCATGGTCAGTGCCCCCATCATCGACTCCGCTTCGGCCTCGGTCAGGGTGTCACCGGACTGCGTGGGGCCGTCGTCCCCACACGCCATCAGTCCGAAGGAGAGGAGGAGTGCCAGGGCTCCGAGTCGAAAATTGATGCGCTTCATATGAAAACTCCGTTCAGATTGAATGGGCAGGTCTCTCGGACCCTCATCCAATACAGGCGGAATTCCCGACTACCGCCCGCCACCCACGATGGGCAGGTCGAGCCGGATGCCATCCAGCTCGAAGGTCAGCTCGGTGCCCGGCTCGGGCCACAGGGTGAACTCGCGGTCACTCGAGAAGATCATCAGACCGATCTGCCGGCCGGCCGGAATCACCTGGTCGGTCGGCTGCAGGGTGAAGTGCAGGTCCCGGAACTCGCCCGGGGTGATCGGGTCGGTCTCGGTGAGCGACCGGTGGTTCGTGGGATCGGCCCAGCCGCGGGTGATCACGCTGAAGTTGGGCCGCCGCGCCTCGGCCTCGGTCCAGGGGAGCGCCACGAGCCAGACCGAGAGGTTGGCCCGGGGCCTGTCGGCGGTCATCCGGACCCTCAGCTCGACGGTGCCCGAGATGTGGACGGGCTCGGTCAGCTCCTCGGTCGCGAAGAGGAGCCGGTGCTCGGAGTCCTCGAGCTGCGCCAGCTCCGCGCCCGAGAGCTCGACGTTGTCGATGACCGTCTGGCGGGCGCCGGAGGGGGATGGCTCCATCGACAGGCCCCGCATTCCGGAGGGGAACCAGGAGACCATCTCGGCGTCGGGATGCGGATAGTCCGCGTACGGCGTCGGCTCGTCGCGGGGATCCTCTTCGCGGACGATCCAGGCGCGGGCGTCCTCTTCGACTCCGTTCTCGACCTCGAGGAGGTAGCGGGTGAACCAGCGGTTCATCATCTCGAGGGGTGGGGCGCCGCCATGGCCTCCCTGGTGGAAGTACATCTGCAGGGGGACATCCCTCTCCCGCAGGGCATCGATGACCCGGACGCTGTGCTCGGGCATGACGTTCCAGTCGTTCCAGGCGTGGGCCATCAGCACCGCGGCCCGCAGGCTGTCGGTCTGCAGGGCGTAGTCCCGCGAGGCCCAGAACTCGCTCCAGTTACCGCTGAGCCGGTCCATCTCCTCGAGCATCTCCGCGCGGACGGTGCTGTTGCAGTAGTCGCGGACCTCCGGATAGCCGCTGAAGACGTAGTCGTAGAGGCCATCGATGTCCTCACCCAGGTACCCGCCCGGGGAGCGGACCAGCCCGTGCGACCGGTAGTAGTGCCAGTACGAGGTGTTGGGGGCGATGGGGATGATCGCCTCGAGGCCCTCGACCCCCGTGGTGGCCGCGGCCAGGGGGAGGGTCCCGTTGAAAGAGGTCCCGGTCATCCCGACCCGGCCCGTCGCCCACTCGGCCGTGACCTCTTCGTCGCCATCCCTCGACGTGAAGGCGCGGGCCCGTCCGTTCAGCCAGTCGACGACCGCCTTCGGCGCGAGCGACTCGTTCTCGCCCCCCATGGTGGGGCACCCCTCGGAGAGACCCGTGCCCGGCGACTCGGAGTGGACCACCGCAAAGCCCCGGGGGACCCAGGTGTTCACCTGCGAGTTCGAGATGCGCTCCCGCTCGGGGCGGTGCTCGACGTAGGGCTGATCCCCCCGCGGCGGCGGCTCCTCGCCGATCTCGTGCTCCACGTTCCAGAGAATGTCCGACACGCTGGCGGACCCCCCGAAGTAGGGGCTGGTCTCGTAGATGACCGGGACCCGGTCCGTGGTCGCCGGCCGGACCACCGTCACATGCATCCGGTCGGGGCGGCCGTCGCCGTCGCTGTCGAAGCTCGTCTCGACCCAGAGCTGCTGGCGGACCCAGGTGGTGGAGTCGGCGAAGGCTTCGACCACCTGCGCCTGCCCGTCTTCGATGACATGAGTGGGCGACTGCTGGGCGGTGACCGCTGCCGGGGCCAGGAGAAGGGCGAGGACGAGAATGCGCATGGGGCTCCTTTGGGATACAGGTGGTCCCACGTCCTACAGGGGGACGCGCGGTCCGGTTCCCCGGCCGGGCGGTTGCCCCGCGGCCGCGGGGAGTGTACTTGATGGGTATGACTGATCCCATCGAGATCGACCCCGACATCCACCGCTCGCACACCCTGCCCGGATGGGCGTATGGGGATCCGGCCCTGCACGAGCGCCAGAAGGAGCGGGTGTTCGCCCGCAGTTGGCAGCTCGTGGCCCCCGCGGACTCGGTGCGCGCCCCCGGGCACGTCCAGCCGCTCACCCTGATGGAGGGGTGCCTCGACGAGCCGCTCGTCCTGACCCGGACCGACGACGGCGCCCTGCACTGCCTCTCGAACGTCTGTACCCACCGCGGGGCGCTGGTGGTCGAGGGCGAAGGACACGTCCGCTTCCTGCGCTGCCGCTACCACGGCCGCAAGTTCGGGCTGAACGGCTGCTTCCAGAGCATGCCGGAGTTCGACGGGGTCGAAGGCTTTCCCACCGAAGACGATGATCTGCCGGCCCTCCCGCTCGAGAGATGGGGCCCGTTCCTGTTCACCGGGCTGGATCCCGCCCAGCCCTTCGCCGACTGGATCGGGCCGGTCCAGGAGCGGGTCGGGTGGATGCCCCTCGACCAGTTCCGGTACGACCCGACGCACTCGCGCGACTACCTGATCGACGCCAACTGGGCACTCTACTGCGACAACTATCTCGAGGAGTTCCACATCCCCTTCGTCCACGGGGCGTCGCTGACCGGTGCGTTGGATTACGACACCTACCGGACCGAGCGGTTCGCCTGGGGCAACCTCCAGTTCGGGATGGGCAGCAAGGGCGAACCGGGCTTCGACCTGCCCGCGGGGCATCCCGACGAGGGCGAGCCGGTGGTGGCCTTCTACTTCTGGCTCTTCCCCAACCTGATGCTGAACTTCTACCCCTGGGGGCTCTCGGTGAACGTGGTCCGACCCCTGGGGGCGAAGCGGACCCGGGTCTCCTTCCACTCGTGGGTCTGGAAGGAGGAGCTGCGGGGCGAGGGGGCGGGGGCGGATCTGCACCGGGTCGAGATGGAGGACGAGGAGGTCGTCGAGTCGGTCCAGCGAGGGGTCCGCTCGCGCCTCTACCGGAAGGGGCGGTTCTCGCCCCGACGCGAGGTGGGGACCCACCACTTCCACGAGCTGCTGGCACGAATGCTGAGCTGATCAGCCCCGGGCGGCCTCGATCGCCTCGCCCCAATCCAGCCCCGTCAGCTCCGCCGTCCACTCCCGGACCTGCGTCTGCACCGAACGGTCGCGGGCCTCCGGGGGTGGATCGTCACGCTCGCCCTTTCGGAAATACTCTCCGGTGATCCCGGTCAGGATCGGGTCGGTCGCCACCCGCAGGGGGGTGCGCGCGCCGGATTCCGGGCTCTTCCCGATCAAGCGGAG
Organism: Gemmatimonadales bacterium; assembly: GCA_007692605.1. Lineage (GTDB taxonomy): Bacteria > Gemmatimonadota > Gemmatimonadetes > Longimicrobiales > Gaopeijiaceae > SLBA01. Next base: position 38,758 of record REBS01000148.1, on the reverse strand, counting down.
GAGCGCCCGGACCGGAGCGAGAAAGGGCGAGGGCCCGACGAAGCCCTCCAGGAGCTCGGTCGCGACCAGCCCCGGGTGCGCGGCATTCACGGCGATCCGACTCCCCTGGAGCCTGCGGGCCACGTCGAAGGTGAAGACCAGGTTCAGGAACTTGGACTGGGTGTAGGCCCGGTGCCCCTTCCAGCCCGACGGCCCCTCGAAGTCGGCGGGGTTGAACTCCCGTGCGTGCGCCTGCGAGGCGAGATTCACGATCCGCGTGCCCCGGGCCCGAAGAAGCCCCGGAAGGAGCGCACAGGTGAGGCGGACGTAGGCCAGGTGGTTCACCGAAAGGGTCTCCTCGATCCCCTCGGCCGTGGTCTCGTGGCGGCGGTTGACGATCCCGGCGTTGTTCACGAGCAGGTGGACCTGGTTGAATTGGTCCAGGATCCCGGCCGCCGCCGCCTCGATCTCGGCGGGGTTCGAGAGCTCGGCTGCCGCCGGCAGGAAGCGCTCGAGCCGGGTCTCGGCCGCGAGCTCCTCGACGGTCTGCTCGGCCCGATCCATGGTCCGGCAGAGTAGGACGGTCTCGAAGCCGGCCCGCGCCAGCCCCCGCGCGGTGGCCCGGCCGATCCCCCGGTTCGCTCCCGTGATGACGGCGACCCGGGCACTCATGACCCGGCCCCGATCTCCTCGAGCACGTGATACGGCTTCTCGAGGAAGGGAACCCCCTGGAGCATCCAGTCGGCCGCGGGGGACCCGGTAAGGTGATGGTCGAAGAACTGGTTCATGCGCACCTGGAAGTCCCGCTGGTTCGGCCACTCCCTCAGCCCATGGCCCTCTCCCGGGTACGAGAGCAGGATCACCGGCTTCTCGTGGAAACGCAGGGCGTTGTAGAACTCCACCGCCTGCAGCCACTCCACCGATCCGTCGTCCGTCCCATGCAGGATCAGCAGGGGGGTATCCATCGACGCGGCATGGTGCACCGCCGACTGGCCGATGTAGAGCTCCAGATCATCGAAGGGGTTGGTCGTGAAGCGCCCCTGCCCGTAGGTGTTGTAGCGGTGCTGGTTGGTCCCGGCGGTCTTCCAGAGCTGGTTGAAGTCCGACACCAGGTTCGTGGCCGCCGCCCCCGCCAGGATCGCCGCGAAGCGGTCGGTCTGCGTGGCGATGTGGGCCGAGCCCTGGCCCGAGAAGGAGTGCCCCTGCAGCCCCACGCGCTCGGGATCCGCGTACCCCATCTCGATGACCGCCTCGGTGGCCGCCACCACGGCGTCGAGCATCTGCGAATGGGTGTCGCCGGTGTGGAAGGCCACATCGGGCTGCATGACCAGGTAGCCGTGGCTCAGGTACCGGGCGAACTGGGGGCGATGCGCCCAACTGACCCCGGGGTAGCGGTTCAGGTTCTGCGAGTTCTGCTCGTAGTAGTTGACGAGCATCGGGCGCCGTTCCCCATCCACGAAATCGTCGGGGATCGCTAGGGTCCCCTGCAGGGTGTCCCCCCGAACGGTCACGAACTCGAAGAGGACCCGCTCCCCCCACAGGAACTCGTCCTGGTGCGGGTTGGCGTCGGTCAGCCGCTCCCGATCCGTGAGCCCGGAGCCGAGCGAGGCGGTCCACAGGTCGGTCGACTCGCGAAAGCTCTCCTGCGTGAAGATCACCTGATCCGCATCCTCGGCCTTCATGGGCCGCCCGAACCACCGGTCTTCGTGGAGGACGGTGTCGAGATCCCCATCCCACCGCGCAAAGCCCGCCCGCTTGTCGCGCTCCCCGAAGCTCGTCAGCCAGATCGGCGCATCCAGGTCGATCCACTCCTCGTCCGGATCCAGTTGCAGGTAGCGATAGCGGATCCCGGCGTCGGCTCCGGTGATCGAGTGGCCCTCGCTCCCGTCGAGGGGCACGAGCCAGAGGTCGAAGCGCGTTTCGAGGAGGACTCCCCGTCCATCCGCCGCCCACCCGGCGATCCCGTGCGGGGGCTTCTCTCCCCACCGGTCGAACTGCTCGTTGATGAAGGAGGCCGGGGTGGCGGCGGTGAGATTCCGGTGCTCGTCCGACGCCGGGGCGTAGCTCCAGACGTCCTCTCCATCCCAGTACAGGAAGAGCTCGCCATCGGGAGAAAAGCCGAGGGTGCGGAGATGACCCTCGAGGAAGAGGGTGCGCACTCCCGTCCGGGGATCCACGACGTACAGGTCGCTGAGCCGGGGCTGCCAGTCGTGGATGTAGGCCCGGTCGTCCTCGGCCACGATCGTCTGCCCCAGGGGGCCGATCCGCACCGAGGTCAGCGTCGAGTCCGAAATCTGGACGAAGCGGCCGTCCTCGAGCAGGACCCCGGTATCCGTCCGGTTCCGATCGCGGGTGGCCTGGACCATCTGGACCGACTGGATCCGGTCGTCGGCCCAGTGCCAGATGTCGACGTCGGCCCGCTCGTCGTCTTCGAACTCCGGGGGCTCGGCGCGCTGGTCCCGCAGGCCGAAGTAGAGGAGCGTCCGGTCCCGGCTCCAGGTCAGTCCCGACTTCTCGCTGATCACCCGCTGGTCTCCGACGTCGGAGAGGACCCGGGCGACCGGCGACGGCCCGGTGGGGTCGGCCCAGGCCACCAGGGTATTCGACTCCTCGACCATGCCTTCGACCTCGAGCCCCCGGAGCACGGCCAGGCTGCTGCCCTCCGATCGCTTGTCGCTCCAGGTCAGTCGGCGGTACTCCTCACGGGCATTGTCGAGGGTCCGGCGGGAGCCGTCGTCCAGGGTGACGAGGATCAGCCCGTTCCCCTCGCGATCGGGTGCCGAGACCGTGTAGGCCAGGTGGGTCCCCGCCTCGTTGAAGGCGAAGTGGTTGACGTAGCCGAGGACCTCCTCGGAGCCTCCGTCCAGATCCCGCAGGATCAGGGTGGATCCCGAATGATCTGCGTCGCGATCGGCGGGCCGCTTGCGCACCGCGAGGTGTGAGGATCCCGGGCTGAAGGCCATCGAGGCCACATCCGACCACGTCCATCGCTCCCCCGAGTCGAGGTCGAGCACGCCCCCCTCCCGTGGGTCGTCGTCTTCGCCCACCGGGGCAGCGAGGGTGAAGCGCAGGAAGCGGGAATCGTCCGAGATCGCGCTCGACGTGCCGCGCTCGATCTCGTGCGTGACGCCCGAATCCAGGTTCCGGACGGTGAGCACGGCATCGGTTTCACGCTGGCGATAGGCGAAGGTGACCCAGCGGCCGTCGTTCGAGATCTCGGTCTCGGTGACCGAGCGCCAGCGGTCGTAGTCATCGAGTTCGATGGACCGCACGGCGACGGTGTCGGCCGGGATCAGGAGGAGGGTCAGGAGGGTCCAGAGGATCACGGGGGGCTCCCGTTGGGGCCGCAGGACGGCCGGTCAGCATGGTGGAGGACGCGGGCAGTCTACCGTCCGCGACGGTCGCGGACAAGCCGAGGCTTTACCGCGAGCGCCCACGGCTGTAGCTTTCCGGGCCTGTAGGGGTCGGGTGCCCAACCGCATCCAGCTCCGGCAGGAGCGCGAGTCTGGATCGCCGCTGGGGACTTCGGTCGCCCGGCGGAGGAAAGTCCGAGCTCCGCAGGGCAGGATGCCGGGTAACGCCCGGGCGGCGAGAGCCGACGGAAAGTGCCACAGAGAGCAGACCGCCGATGGTCCCTCACGGGACACAGGTAAGGGTGAAAGGGTGCGGTAAGAGCGCACCGGGTCCCTGGCAACAGTGGATCGCATGGCAAACCCCATCCGGAGCAAGGCCAAGCAGGGACGAGGGGCGGCCCGCCCCACTCGAGTCCCGGGTCGGCCGCACGAGCGCCGTGGCGACACGGAGCCAAGAGAAATGGTCCAGCCCCGGAAACGGGGACAGAACTCGGCTTATTCCGCGCACCGTGCCGGGGTCAGGCCCCACAGTACGCGCCCGTAGCTCAGCTGGATAGAGCGTCGGCCTCCGGAGCCGAAGGTCAGAGGTTCGAATCCTCTCGGGCGCACTCCGAAGCGGGGCCGTCATCGATTTCGATGGCGGCCCCGCTGTACAGGTGGTCACCCCAGGAGGCCCGATGCTCTCGAGAACGATTCCCTCGCTGCTCCTTCTGCTGCTCACCGCCTGTGGAGGGGATGGGGCCCCGACGCCCGAGGATGATCCCAGGGGGATGTCGGTCGCCCAGCCCGAGGCGCCCGGCTCCGCGGAGCTTCCCGAGGGCGCCCAGACCCGTTCCCTGCTCGGGGAAGTCCTCTTTCCCCCTCCGCTCTCCGACGAGCTCCGGGCCACGCGCGAGGAGAATCTGGAGCGGGCCGTTCGGGAGCGGGACGAGAACCCGGACGATCCCGAGGCATGGATCTGGGTGGGCCGTCACGAGGCCTACCTGGGAGAGTACCGTGCGGCGGTCGAGACCTTCACCGAGGGGTGGGAGCGGTTTCCGGATGATGCCCGCTTCCTGCGGCATCGGGGACATCGTCTTCTCACCCTGAGGGATTTCGAGGGGGCGCGGGCGGATCTGAGTCTCGGGATCGAGATCGCGGGGGACCGGATGGCCGAGATCGAGCCCGACGGCCTCCCCAATCCGCTGGGGATTCCGCTGACGACGCTGGGCTTCAATCTCTGGTACCACCGGGCGCTCGCGGAGTATCTGGATGGGGACTTCGACGAGGCCCTGCGCTCGTGGGAAGCGACGCTCGAGGTCTCGGACAACCCCGACCTGCAGGTTGCGTCCCGCTACTGGCTGTACCTGACGGCGGCCCGGCTGGGTGACATGGATGCGGCCCGACAGGCGGCGGCCCCCATCGACGAATCCACCGAGGTGATCGAGAACGGCTCCTATCGCGACCTTCTCCTCCTCTTCCGGGGGGACGTCGACGACGTGCTGGACCCCGAAGAGGGACTCTCGGCGGTGACGTTGCTGTACGGGGTGGCGATGCACGAGTTGCTCCAAGGGGAGCGGGACAGCGGGCGGGCGTACCTGCAGCAGATCCTGGACCGGCCGGAGCAGTGGCCGGCCTTCGGGTACATCGCCGCCGAATCCGAGGTCGCCGCGGACCGCTGGTAGGGAAGGGAGGACGAATTATGCGTAAACATGATAAGGCGGCAAAGCTTGACTGATCAATATTGTGATTTATCATTATCTATATGATGAATTCCGATAAGCAGGGTCGGCCTCGTGCGTTTCGATCGATCGAACAGGCGGCAGCCGTCTCCCTCCTTCAGACGACCGATGCCTTCCGGCGGCGGCTGACGAGGGCCATTGAGCCCTTCGGGATCACCTTGCAGCAGTTCAACGTATTGCGGATCCTGCGGGGTGCCGGCCTCGACGGACTGGCCACCCTGACGGTCGCGAACCGGATGGTGGAGCGCACGCCCGGTGTGACGCGCCTCCTGGACCGGCTCGAGGCCGAGGGTCTGGTCGAGCGGGTGCGGGACACCGAGGACCGTCGACGCGTCGTGGCTCGGATCACACCGCAGGGACGATCCCTTCTGGAGCGGGTGGACGACACCTTCGAAGACGCCGAGGACGGAGCGTTCGGGGATCTGAACGAGGCCGAAGTCGAGCAGTTGAACCGCTATCTCGGTCGAGTCCGGGTCCATCTCGAGGCGATCGAACAGAATCCTGAGAGGCTCGATGACGCGACATGAGACCCCCCGGTTGCCGAGCGGCTTCCGGTGCGCGGCGAAACACTGCGGCATCAAGGCGGCTGGAGATGACCTGGCCCTCTTCTACTGCGACCGCATGGCGAACGCGGCGGGACTCCTGACCCGGAACCACTTTCCCGGGGCCCCCATCCTCCTCGCCCGGGAGCGACTGAAACGCGGGCTTCTGCGGGGGGTCGTCGTCAATTCGGGCGTCTCGAATGTGGCGACCGGTGCGCGGGGGATCGACGACGCTCGCCGCATGGCCGCGGCCGCGGCCGCCGAACTGGATGTGGATCCCGCGCACGTTCTCGTCGGCTCCACCGGTGTCATCGGGCGGCCCCTTCCCATCGAGCGGGTCGAGGCGGGAATTCGGGGAATGGCGGCCGAGGCGGGGTCCGACCCCCTGGTCGGCGCCCGGGGCATCATGACGACCGACCGGGTACCGAAGGCCTTTTCGTTGGAAGTCGAGGGGGCCACGGTCTCGGTGGTCGGGAAGGGGGCGGGGATGATCGCCCCGAATATGGCGACCATGCTGGTCTATTTCTTCACCGACGCCGAGGCCTCGTCGTCGGCGCTCAGGGAGATGCTGTGGGCCGGGGCGCGCGATTCCTTTCAGGTGCTCTCGGTGGACACGGACACCAGCACCTCGGACATGGTGGTCGCGATGGCCTCGGGCGCCGCTGGACCGGTGTCGCCCACCACGCTGGCCGAGGCCTTCGCTGGGCTGTCGGAGCAGATGGCCGAGGCCATTGCCCGGGACGGAGAGGGCGCGACCCGGCTTCTCCGTGTGACGGTCGGTGGCGCGGTCGACGAGGTCGAGGCTCGGCGAATCGCTCGTTCCGTTGCCGAGAGTCCCCTTGTGAAGACCATGATCTACGGCCGGGACCCGAACGTGGGCCGGATCCTCATGGCCGTCGGGAAGTGTGTCGAGTGCCGGATCCAGCCCGACCGGGTGCAGGCCGAGCTGCAGGGAATGGCGGTGATCCGCGACGGTCTGCGCGCGGACTTCGACGAGACCACCCTGCGGGAGCGACTGGGCCTCGACACCGTCGAGATCCGGATCGACCTCGGGGTCGGCTCGGCGGGGGGGCGAGCGCTGGGATGCGACCTGACCGAAGGCTACATCGAGGAGAACACGGCGTACGCGTCGTCGTGACGCGTATCAAACCCTTCCACCCGGCGGCGAAACGCTTTACTTTACCAAGCTGTAGAAGGCGGGACGATTTCGATGCTCCCGCTCAGGACCGAGGACGCACCCCCGGCAGGGGAGCACCCCTCATGCCTTCCCGGCAGGCGTCGGAGACCCGACCTGTCTGGAGCAGATGGCAAACCCACTCAGGACAAGGATTTGAAGAATATGCGTATCAAGGCACTTTCCGCGGCCCTCATTTTCGGACTCGCGGCCTGCGGCGGCGACGAGCCGGCCGATCAGCCCGCACCCGACACGGACGCCCCCGCTGCTGACCAGGCCCCGGCCGCTCAGGACGCGGACTGGTTCCAGGTCGACGAGGACGCCCAGACGGTGACGATCGACCTGGTTGCCGGGTCGTCGAACGCGAACAACTACTGGAACTACAACGGCCTGTACGGCGGAGACGGAGAGATCACGGTCCCCGAGGGCTTCACGGTGACGATCAACTTCTCGAACCAGGACCCCGGCATGGGCCACTCGGTCGGGATCGGTGAGGCGCAGGCCACCTACCCGGCCAGCTATTCGTCGCCGGAGCCGGTCTTCGAGGGCGGAATGAGCTCCAACCCGACGTCGATGACCGAGTCGACGATGCCGGGCGAGAGCGAGACGATCACCTTCGTGGCCGAGACGGCCGGTGAGTACGCTCTGATCTGCTACGTGACCGGACATGCCGCAAACGGCATGATCCTCCCGTTCATCGTGTCCGATGACGGCAGCCACGGCGTCCAGATGTAAGGAGTGATTCGGCGGGCGTTGCCCGCCGGGTTTCGCAGGACACGGCCGCCTCACCCGCCCGGGTGAGGCGGCCGTTTGCGTGGATCCCCTCGCCGGACCGGCCGGTACCATGTATGGTGTGATGGTCCAACCAGATCCGGGAGACCCCATGAGAACCTTTCAATTCAACCTGCGCGTCGGATGGCTCCTGCTTCCGGCCCTGCTCCTGACTTCGGCGCCCCTGTCGGCGCAGGATCCGGAACGCCAGTCGTATGTGCGTGTGATCGCCGCGCACTTTCAGGTCGCGGAGTCCGAGGCCCATATCCTTCTCGAGGACCGGATTTCTCCCGAGGAACTGCCGGTCCTCCTCCTGCTGGCGCGGGAGACGGGGATCGCTCCCACCGCGATTCTCGCGTATCGGAGGGGCGGGGGGACCTGGATGGCCGTGGCCCGCCGGTTCGACATGAGCCCGGCGCGATTCCATGTCGAACTGAGTCCGGAAGCCGCGGGTCCACGGCTGGAGCGTGCCGCTCGCCTGTTCAGGGATACGCCGTCGCAGCAATGGGCCGGGCTCGATTTTTCGGATGAGGAAGTAATCGGGCTCATTCACGTGAAGGTGCTCGAACGATACTTTCAGCTGCCAGCCGCCCGAATCATCGAGGCGAGAGACGAGGCCGGAAGCTGGATCGCCGTCCCCACTCGACTCGGTCGACCCTGACCGGATCATCCCGAAAGGAACGCCCCATGGGTGAAGAGCAATTCGAGGAACTGAAACCTGAAGCGATCCGGCTCTTCACCCGCGCGGTGCTTCGAGACCTGCAGGCGCTCGAGCGGATGCTCGACGAGGGACTGATCACCGATGGCCCCCGGCACTTCGGGGCGGAACAGGAGCTCTTCCTGGTCGGCGACGGATGGCGCCCCGCGTCGGTTGCGCCCCGGGTCCTGGAACGATTGAAGGGCGGGCCCTTCACCCCCGAGCTGGCCCTCTTCAACCTCGAGATCAATCTGCCCCCGGAGCGGCTCGAAGGGCGGGCGTTCTCGAATGTCGAAGCCGAACTCAACCGGTACGTGTCGCAGGCGCGGGAGGCGGCCCTCGCGGAGGGCGCCGAGGTGGTGCTGTGCGGGACCCTCCCGACCCTCGCCAAGTCCGATCTGACGATGGACCAGATCACCCCGAAGCCTCGATACCGGGCCCTGAACGAGGCGCTGACCCGCATGCGCGGGGGGGAGTACCACCTCAGGATCGAGGGCACCGACGAGCTGATCATCCGGCACGACTCGGTGATGCTCGAGGCGTGCAACACCTCGTGCCAGGTGCACCTGCAGGTGAGCCCCTCGGAGTTTCCCGCCCTGTACAACGCGGCGCAACTCGTCACGGCACCCGTGCTGGCGGCCTCGGTGAACTCCCCCCTCCTCTTCGGTCGGCGCCTGTGGGCCGAGACCCGGATCGCGCTCTTCCAGCAATCGCTGGATACCCGAGCCGCGACCCCGTATGTGCGGGATCTCGTGCCACGGGTGCGCTTCGGCGACCGGTGGGTGAAGGAATCGGTCACCGAGCTCTTCGCCGAGGACCTCTCGCGCTTCCGGGTTCTCCTCGCGGGCCCTGTCCCCGAAGACCCGATCGAGATGCTCGACCGGGGCGAGATGCCGGGGCTCGAGGCGCTCCAGCTCTACAATTCGACGATCTACCGGTGGAACCGGCCATGCCTGGGGGTCAACGACGGCGAGGCCCACATGCGGATTGAGTGCAGGGCCCTGCCCTCCGGACCGAGTGTGATCGACGAGGTGGCGGGGGCGGCGCTCTGGACCGGTGTCATTCTGGGCGTCGTCGACGAGTACGGGGATCCCGCCGAGCTCATGGATTTCGACGAGGCGAAGGGGAATTTCCTGGCGGCCGCCCGCGACGGACTTCGGGCCGGTCTCCACTGGGTCGACGGCGAGGTCTGGAGTGCCTCGCGTCTCCTCCTCGAAGTGATGATCCCCCTGGCCCGAAGGGGTCTCCGCTCCACCGACATTCACGAGGAGGACATCGATCGCTACCTCGGGGTGATCGAGGCCCGGGTGAAGGCGCGCTGTACCGGAGCCAGCTGGCTTCTCGACTCCGCGACGTCGATGGCGGGGTCGGGCACCCGATCGGAGCAGCTCGCGGCGCTGACCGCGGCGTCGGTGGACCGCCAGCGCGGGGGAGCGCCGGTCCATGAATGGGCGCTCGCCCGGCTCGAGGAGTCCGGGGGGTGGACCCACACGTACCTGCGGGTCGAGCAGTACATGAATACCCGGCCGGTGACGGTCAACGAGGACGAACTCGTCGACCTGGTCGCCTTCGTGATGGACCGCGAGGGCATTCGGCACGTCCCGGTCGAGGACCATGAGCAGCGGCTCGTGGGGTTGATCTCGTACCGCTCCCTCCTGCGCAGCCTGGTCGAGCGGGGAGAGGGCGGGGTGGATGGACCGATCCCCGTCAAGGACGTGATGGAGGTCGAGATTCTCACCGTGTCTCCGCAGACCCCGACGCTCGAGGCGATCGAGCTGATGCGCTCGCGTCAGGTGGCCTGCCTTCCCGTGGTTCAGGACAACCGGCTGGTCGGGCTCGTCACCGAACGGGACTTCATGCCGATTGCGTACGAGCTGTTGGAGGAGCGCCTTCGAGCTCCATGAGGGACCGTGTTCTCTACTCACTCAAGGGGCCCGAGCCGGGTCCGACGCTCGTCATCCTCACCGCGATCCATGGCAACGAGCCCGCGGGCGTCGAGGGCGCGCTTCGGCTTGCCCGACGGATCGAGGAGGCCGGGGGCCTGCGTCGGGGCGAAGTCGTTGCGCTGATCGGCCACCGGGCGGCCTTCGCCCGGGGACGGCGCTATCTCGACCGGGACCTGAACCGACTCTGGAAGTATTCGCCCGCCGAGGTCGACCACCTCAGGGAGGGGCGGGAACGACGGGGGCTCACCCGCTCGCTCGCCACGATCCTGCGGCGCGCGCGAGGTCCGGTCCGGCTCATGGATGTGCACACGACGTCGGGGCTGGGTCCCCCCTTCACCGTGGTCGGGGACTCCGAATGGGGACGCGCGATGGCCGACCGGCTCCCGGTGCCGAGAGTCCTGGGCCTGGCGCGCAGGATCTCGGGGACGATCTCGGAGTGGCTCGATCGACAGGGCGTCGGAAACCTCGTGCTCGAGGCCGGGGCCCACACCGATCCCGATTCGAGTCGACGCACCGAGCAGATTCTGCGGCTTGCGGCCACCCTGATGGGACTGGTCGATTCCGGGGCCCTCGACGAGTCCGAGGCCACGGGGGATCTGGTGTCGCTGACCCGGACGCTCCCCCCAATCCTCGAGCTCGTCCACCGGCATCCCGTGCGTCCGGAGGATCGGTTCGAGATGCGGCCGGGGTACCGGAACCTGGCCCCCATCCGAAAGGAAGAGGTCCTGGCCCGTGACCGGAATGGGCCGGTGCACTCTCCCCTGAACGGATGGATCCTCCTGCCTCTCTACCAGCTTCAGGGCGAAGACGGGTTCTTCGTCGTCGTCCCGGCCCGGCGCTATCCGGAAGACGGGACGCTCAGGCCGGCCGAAGAGGAAGTGCTTTCCAGCCGGGCGGAGAGCGGATAGTATCAGGAATCCACAGCGTCTCCCACATCGAATCCGACGCATCCACTCCCCGCTGGTTCATAGGGCGTTCATGCATTCCAGAACCCCGGAAGGGTGCAGAATTCTGGTCCTCGACGACGAAAGCACGAATGTCGAGGTGCTTCGGCGCATCCTGACCCGCTCGGGATACGAACAGGTGCGGGGGATCACCGATCCCAGAGGGGCCATGGAGGCCTTTCGGGAGTTCCAGCCCGATCTCCTCCTCCTCGACCTGCGGATGCCGCACATCGACGGGTTCGATGTGCTGCGGGAACTCCGGGGCGAGATCTCGGAACACGAGTACCGGCCGGTCCTGGTGCTGACGGGAGACCTCGCCCCCGAGGTCAGGGAGCGGGCGCTGAGAGCCGGGGCGAGGGATTTCATCACCAAGCCCTTCGATGTGACCGAAGTGCTCCTCCGGATTCGCAATCTGCTCGAGACCCGCCTCCTTCACCTGGAGCTCAGCGACTACAATCGGACCCTCGAGGAGCGGGTGCGAGAGCGGACCCGGGAGCTGGCCGAGGCACAGGGAGAGATCCTGAACCGGCTGGCGCTCGCCGCCGAGTATCGCGATGACGTCACCGGGAGACACGCCGACCGTGTGGGACTGCTGACCGCGCTTCTGGCGAGGGAGCTCGGGCGACCGGAATCCGAGGTCCAGCTCCTTCGCTGGGCCGCGACCCTGCACGATCTGGGAAAGATCGGCGTTCCCGACTCGATCCTGATGAAGCCCGGGCCGCTGACCGACGACGAGTACGAGGCGATGAAGGCGCACATCGAGATCGGGGAGCGGATCCTGACCGGCAGTCGGTTTCCCCTCCTCCAGCTGGCCGGCGAGATCGCCCGGTACCATCACGAAAAGTGGGACGGGGGAGGATATCTGGGGCTGAAGGGAGAGGAGATCCCGCTCTCCGGGCGGCTCGTCGCGGTGGCCGATGTCTTCGACTCGCTGACCCACATCCGACCCTACAAGGCCGCGGTGGCGAAGAAGAAGGCGATCGAAGAGGTGCTTCGGTGCAGCGGTTCCCACTTCGATCCCGCGGTCGTCGATGCCTTTCGGGCCCTCACCCAGCGCGGCGACGTCCAGAAGCTCGAGGAGATGATCGACGCGGATCGGGGTCTCGGGTCGGGAGTGATCCCCCAGGAGGTCCTGCTCGAGGGTTGAGCCTCAGTTGGCCGAGACGGTCCGCTCCCTGGCCCAGGCCCGCAGTCGCTCGATCCGCTCCCTCGCGGTGACGCTGAGGGGACGGGTTGCCCCGACCTCCCGCATGAGCAGCCGGGTGTCGACCGACTCGCCGTCGGCGAAGGCGGCGTAGAGCGCCGATACGACGACCTGCTCCAGCTCCGCCCCCGAGAACCCCCTGGACTTCTCGGCGATCAGTGCGGTGTCGATCCCGGAAGGGTCCTGGTTGCGCCGACGCAGGTGGATCCGCAGGATCTCCTCGCGGCTCGGCTGGTCGGGAAGGTCCACGAAGAAGAGCTCGTCGAAGCGGCCCTTGCGCATCAGCTCGGCCGGGAGGCGGTCCACGTCATTCGCCGTGGCGAGCACGAAGACGTCGGCGGTCCGCTCCTGCATCCAGTTCAGGAAGGTGCCCAGCACCCGACGCGACACACCACCGTCCTCACGGTCTCCCGACGCGAATGCCTTTTCGAGTTCGTCGATCCAGAGAACGACCGGGGCCATCCGTTCCGCGAGCTCCATGGCCCGGCGGAAGTTGGACTCGGTCTCGCCCACGTAGCGGTTGTACAGCGCCGAGGGATCCAGTTTCAGAAGGGGGAGCCTCCACTCCGTCGCGATGGCCCGGGCGGAGAGGCTCTTGCCGCAACCGGGCACCCCCGCCAGGAGGATCCCCTTCGGAAAGGTGAGCCCGAACTCCCGGGCCCCCTCGGGGTCCCGGACCAGGGCGGTCCGACGACGCAGCCAGTCCCGCAGGTTCTCGAGGTCCGCGATCTGCGCGAAGCTCTCTTCGACCGGATAGTACTCCAGCAGGCCGTCGCGCTCGACGATCCGACGTTTCGCCGCTGCGATCCCGTCCAGGTCCCCGGCCGAGAGCATGCCGTCTTCGAGGATCGCCCGGGTGAGGATCTTTTCGGACTCCATCATGGTCAGCCCGAGCAGATGGTTCACCAGCTGATCCATCTCGGCCCGCGAGAGCGAGATCTCGACGTGCTTGCGCTTCGAGAGGTCCCGGTAGATGTGAGCGATCAGGTCGCGCAGCTCCTCGCGGGACGGGCCCGGGAGTCGAAGGGTCGTGGCCCGGGAGCGCAGTGAAGCGGGGAGCTCGGGGCTCGGGCCCGCGTGGATGAGGGCGCCCCGAAGGGCCTCCATGCGATCCAGGGCCTCGGTGAACTTGGACTGGACGAGGGCACTGCCGGGGAGCACGGACTCGAGCCCGTCGAGCAGGTAGAGCGCCGCCTGCTCCGTTGCCGCGATGTGGCGCAGCGCCTTCTCCAGCTCGCGGGTCTCGTAGATCGAGCCGTCGCGGTCGATCCGGACGAGGCCCCGTGCCCGGGACCAGCGGAAGAGGGGCAGCTCCATTCGGTCGGCCAGAAGACGCAGGAGGTCCTGCGATCGACTTCGGTCCTCTCCCTCGATCAGGAGGAAGGGGTGTCGGGAACGGATGAGCAGCTCCGCGTCGGTGAGGGGATCGGAGAGGGACATCTCAGCCGGCCGCCTTGAGGTGCGAGAATCCCTCCTGCACCGGAGGGTCGAAGTGAACGTCGAGCTGCGGGAAGGCGATGGTGATGCCGTTCTCCTTGAGCGCCCACCAGATCGCCTCACGGAGCTCCGAGGCCTGCCGGGGAGAGATCCACGCGTTGTTGGTCCACAGCGAGACCTGCCAGTCGACCGACGAGGAACCGAAGTCGCTCAGGATGATGACCGGATCCCGTTCCTTGACCCGCCAGTCCAGGCTCTCGGCGGCGCCGAGCAGCGCCTGGCGGACCGCCCGCATGTCGGATTCGTACGCCACCCCCACACCGACGCGGACCCGGTAGAGGGGGTCGTCGAGGGTGAAGTTCTTGACGGCCGACTGCACGAGCGCCGAGTTGGGGATGATGATCTCCTCGTCATCCCGAGTCCGGGCGACGGTGGTCCGGATCCCCATCTTCAGAACCCGGACGACCCGACCCTCGACCTCGACCACGTCGCCCGGCTTGATCGCCCGTTCGACCAGGAGGATCAGCCCCGAGACGAAATTCTGCGCGATGTTCTGCATCGCGAACCCGATCCCGACCGCGAAGATGGCTCCGGCCGCGAAGAGCGCGCCCAGACTGACCCCAAGGGTGTCGAGTGCGATCCCCAGCCCGACCGCCATGATCGCGTAGTGCAGGAGCCGCTTGACCACGGCGGTGGTTCCGAGGTCCGTCACGCCCCGCGACTTGAAGGCGCGCTCGACCCAGCGCTGGAGGACCCCCGAGATCCACCAGGTCAGGACCACCATGAAGCCGACCAGGGCGATCAGCATGGGGGTGACCGGCGTCTCTCCGAGGGTGAAGATCTCGAAGGTCAGGACCTCGTGCACCAGTCCGGCGATCTCACCTCCTCCGAGGCCTTCCATGAGCCCTCTGAGCCCATCGGACGCCTGCGCCGAGAGGTCGCGCGCGGTGTCGTCGGTGTCGACCGAGGCCTCGAGAACCTCCTGGATGGTGTCGAGCGCAGTCTCGGGGTCGGGGGGGGTCTGGGGGATCATGAGGGGTCTCCATGCGTGGAAGGCACATCGGCGGGGGCGTCCGAATCAAAGGCGCGAAGCACCGTTCCGATGCGGTCGAGACCCTCCCGCAACTCCTCGGCGGGATTCCCGAAGCCGAGCCGGAGGGTGCCCTCGAGCCCGAAGTGGGCGCCGGGGACGACCAGGACCCCGAACTCGCTCCGGAGCCGCTCCGCGATCTCCATGCTCGAGACCCGCGCCCGGTAGTTGACGAGCGCGATAGCGCCGGCTTCGGGCGGGTGGAATCGGGCGCGTCCCTCGAGAGAGTCGACCCACTCTCCGAAGAGGGCGCGGTTGGTGTTCAGGATCGTTCGCGTCCGCTTCAGGACCCCGGAGCGGATCGAGGGCTCGAGGGCGAGGGTCGCCAGGGCGTCGGAGAGGGTGGCGGGGGCGATCGAGGTGTAGTCGGTCCGCGCCCACAGGTCGGCCGCCATCTCCGGAGACGAGATCGCCCATCCGAGTCGGAGGCCCGGGAGCCCGTAGGCCTTCGAGAGCGAATGCGTGCAGATCACCCGCGGATACTGCCCGAAGACCGTGGGTGTCGGGTCCCCGTCGAGCTCGGCGCCCGAGTAGACCTCGTCGGCGACGATCCAGCTCCCGTGCCGCGCCGCCGAGGCCACGATCGCCTCCATCCGATCGGCTTCGATCACGGCGCCGGTCGGGTTGTTCGGGTTGGTGACCAGGAGGACCCGGGCGCCGGCACGGAAGGTCGCCTCGACCTCGTCGGGATCCGGCTGCCAGCCGGCGCTCTCGCGAAGGAGGACCGGGTGAAGGGTGCCGCCCAGGTTCCGGACCAGACCCGGGACCTGCATGTAGGTCGGAAGGAGGGCGGCCCAGTCCCCGGCCTGCTCCAGCAGCCTCCAGAGGCTGACGAGGTTCGCCTCGGCACCCCCCTGCGTCACGACGACCCCCGCCGGATCCCCACCCGGATAGAGGGCGGCGATTCTCGCCCGCAGCCGGTCGGAGCCGTTGGACTGCCCGTATTCGTGGCGAAGATCGAGGAGCGACCGGGAGAGGGCCTCGACCTCGTCGTCGGCGACGGACCGCCCGATCTCGAGCAGCTCCCGGGTCGACAGGGGGTGGACCCCGCTCTCCGAGAGATTGATCTCGACGCGATGCTCCCACGTCGACTGCCAGCGCTCCATCTCGAAGGGGAGGAAGGGGCGGGGGAGGGGGGATGTCATGGTGCCTCGGCGTTGAAGGGTGGACCCGGGCGATGGTAGGGGTGTTTGCTTCGGCCAGCAAGGTTCACCCCGGACCCCCGTCCGGGATATATTGCGGTCCCAGCGAACCCCTTCCGGAGCGCCGATGACACTGCCGACCTTTCCCGACTCCCTCGTCCAGCGCGGCGCGGACGGCCGCATCCTCCTTCTGGTGCTCGACGGGGTCGGTGGACTCCCCGGTGACGAACAGGGGCGGACCGAGCTCGAGGCGGCCCGGACACCGAACCTGGATCAGCTGGCCGCAGAGTCCTCGCTCGGGATGCACCACCCGGTGGCGCCCGGGGTCACCCCCGGAAGCGGACCGGGCCACCTGTCGCTGTTCGGCTACGATCCCCTGGTCCACCAGGTGGGGCGAGGCGCTCTCAGTGCGCTGGGCGTCGGATTCGAGCTCCTGCCGGGCGACCTGGCGCTCCGTCTCAACCTCGCGACGCTCGACGAGGAGGGGCGAATCGTCGATCGAAGGGCGGGCCGCCCCTCCGACGAGGATGCGCTGCGAATCGTCCGGCGTCTTCGCGACGGGGTCCGCTTGAGGAGCGAGCGCACCGAGTTCTTCCTCCTGCCCGAGAAGGAGCACCGGGTGGTCCTCATCTTTCGGGGAGGACGGCTGGGCGAAAAGCTTCGCGAAACCGATCCGCAGGAGGTGGGGGTGCCCCCTCGGACGCCCAAGGCCTTCCGCCCCGACCCCGATCCGGCCTCCGAAACCACGGTCCGAGTCCTCCGGGATTTTCTGGAGCAGGCGAGAGAGATCCTGAAGGAGGAGCCGGTCATGAACGGGCTCCTGGCCCGGGGGTATGCCCGATACGAGGGATTCCCCTCCTTCGAGGACCGATTCGGATTGCGGGGGGCCGTCCATGCCCGGTACCCGATGTATCGCGGCGTCGCACGGCTGGTGGGGATGGAGGTCACCGGCGCACCCTCGACCGATGAGGAGGCGGTGGGCCTGGTCGAGCGCCACTTCGGGGAGTACGACTTTCACTTCCTGCATTACAAGGCGCCCGATGCGCGGGGTGAGGACGGGGACTTCGAGGGGAAGGTGAAGGCGCTCGAAGCGGCCGATGCGTGGATCCCCCGACTCCGAGCGCTCGAGCCCGATGTCATCGTGGTCACCGGAGATCACTCGACTCCGGCCACCATGAAGATCCACAGCTGGCATGCCGTGCCCCTCCTGATCCACTCCCGTTGGGCCCGCCCGACCGCAGGGGCGTTCGGCGAGGGCACCTGTCGGGGTGGGGATCTGGGCACGATCGAGGGTCGGCACATCATGAGTCTCGCCCTGGCCCACGCCGGGCGCCTCCGGAAGTTCGGCGCGTGACCCCATCAAGCTGCAGAATTCCAGACCGAAGAGGGACACCATGAGCGAAGACCCGATCGAACCCGAAGTGCCGGACACCGAATCCACCCGGGGGCTGACGGCCCCGACGCCCGAGGTCGCCGAGCTGCTCGAGCGCGCGCTCGGGATCGCGGAAGAGGAGGAGTGGGAGGTCGTGGCCGAGACGCTGCGGGACGCCCTGGAGGTTCACCCCGAGGATCCGTACATCCTGTGCTGGCTCGGGATGGCCGAACGGGAGATGGGAATGGACGGGGTCGCCTACGAGCGCTTCCGGCGAAGCCTGGACCAGGAGCCGGCCGACCCGGTGCTGCTCGCCACCGCCGGCAACGCCCTGGCGGCTTTCGACGACCCCGCGGCCGAGGCCGCCCTGCGCACCGCGGCGCTCCTCGGACCCGACTTCGCGCAGGCCCGCTGGATGTACGGCGCCTACCTGTGCCGCGAGGGCATGCTCGAGGAGGGGCTCGCGGAGCTCGAGGCCGCTGCGCTTCTGACCCCCGAGGACTCGGTCGTCCAGACCGAGCGGGGCGTCGCATTCGTCCTCCTCGAGCGCATGGAGGAGGCGGCCGCCGCCTTCGGTCGAGCCGTCGAGCTCGAGCCCGAGGACGGCTGGAGCCTCGTCCTTCTGGGGCTGGCCCGGATCGAGACCGATGATCTCGAGGACGCGGTCCCCCCGCTGGACGAAGGGGCCCGCCTGCGCCCCGATGATCTCGACGCCCAGCTCCTGGCCGCACTCTCGCATGCCGCCACCGGGCGAGAGGATCGGGCCCTGGAGATGCTCGAGCGAGGTCGACTCCGGGCCGAGGGGGTCGACGCCCGGCTCGTCCTCGAAGTCGAGGAGCGGATCGAAGCGGGATCGGATGCCGCATCCCTCTTCCTTCGTGAGTCACTCGCTCCCTCGTCGCTCCGGGAACGCGTGATGGAGCGTCCCTGAGCCGCCTTTCGGAGGAACTACGGAAGGGTCGAGGGGTCGTCACCACCACCTCCTCTCACACCCAGGGAATTTCCGCGTGCTGTCAATTTCAACCGAGCAGGTCGTCCTCCCCAACGGACTGACGCTGGTGGTCGCCCCGGACCGATCGGTCCCCGTCGTCGCCGTCAATCTGTGGTACGGGGTCGGCTCCAAGCACGAGCGCGCGGGCCGGACCGGCTTCGCGCACCTCTTCGAGCACATGATGTTCCAGGGCTCGGCCCACATCCCCAAGAACGAGCACTTCGAACGGGTGGAGCGTGCCGGGGGCTCGGTGAACGCGACCACCTGGTTCGACCGGACCAACTACTTCGAAACCCTTCCCGCTCACCACCTGGAGCTCGCGCTCTGGCTGGAGTCCGATCGGATGGGCTTTCTGATCGACGCCATCGATCAGGAGAAGCTCGACAACCAGCGGGATGTGGTCATGAACGAGCGGCGCCAGCGCTACGACAACCAGCCCTACGGGGACTGGGACGAGCGCATGCAGGCCATGGTCTTCCCACCGGAGCATGCGTATCACCACACGGTGATCGGATCGATGGAGGACATCGCGGCGGCCACCCTGACCGACGTGCAGGACTTCTTCCGGACCTACTATCGTCCGAACAACGCGGTCCTCACCCTGGCGGGAGACGTCGACACCGAGCGGGCGGTCGCACTCGTCGAGCGCTGGTTCGGGGGATTGCCCGCGGGTGATCCGATCCCCCCGGTCCCCGGTATCGAGGACCCCGGATCCGTGATCGGTGGTACGGTTCGGGAGCGGGTCCATGCTGACGTCCCCCTGCCGCGCGTCTACCTGGGCGCGCGGATTCCCGCCTTTGCCGATCCCGACTTCTACACCGCGGACCTGGCGACCTCGATCCTGGCCGACGGCCGGGCGTCTCGCCTGTACCGCAGGCTCGTCCGCGACGAGGGGATCGCGCGCGACGTCGTCTCCTTCGCCTTCCCCCTCCTGCACGGCCGGACCTTCATGCTCTCCTGGATCACGGGATACCGCGGGGCCGACCCCGAGGAACTCGAAGGTGCCCTGGTCCGCGAGATCGAGGCGCTGGCCGAGGTCACCGAGGCCGAGCTGGAGCGCGCGGTGGCGCTCGCCGAAACCCAGCTGCTTCGCCAGGTGGAGCGGCTGGGCTCCCGGGCCGACCTGCTCTCGATGCATCAGCTCTACTTCGGCGACGCCGAGCGTCTGAACAGCGAGGTCGATCGACTCCGGTCCGTGACCCCCGAACGGGTACGGGCCTTTGCCGAGACCCACCTGGCAGCCGACAACCGGGCCATCCTTACCTATCTTCCCGAGGAGGACCAATGAGCTCCGCTGTCGACCGCTCCATCCCCCCCACTCCGTCTCCCCTGCAGCCCTTCGACCTTCCGGTTCCCGACGAATCGCGCCTGGATTCGGGCCTCGAGGTGCGGATCCTGCGCAAGGGCAGCGTCCCGCTGGTGAGCGGCTGCATGGTGCTGAGTGCCGGTGAAACCGGGGTTCCGCGTGACCGTGCGGGTCTCGCCGTCTTCACCGGGGACTGCCTGCTCGGCGGGACGGAGCGGCGCAGTGGGGCGGACCTGTCCGAGGCGCTCGAGCAGCTCGGGACCAACCTGAGGGTTTCGGCGGGGTGGGACGCCACGACGCTGGTCTTCACCTGCACCGCGGAGCGACTCCCCGACACCCTCTCGGTCCTGGCCGAGGTGATCCGGGAGCCGGCTTTCCCCGACGACGAGGTCGCCCGGGTTCGCCGCCAGCGACTCGCGGCCATCGCCCAGCGTGCGAGTGATCCGGGGGATCGGGCCGACGACGCGGCCGACCGGGTCCTCTTCTCCGAGGACCACCCCTACGCGCGACCTCTCGGGGGCCTCCTGGACTCGATCCCGACCCTGAGTGCCGAGACCGCCCGGGGATGGGTCGAAGCCCGGTACCGGCCGGGGAGCGCCGGCCTGGTCCTGGTCGGAGATCTGGATCCGGATGACGCCGCCGCGGCCGTCTCCCGGGAGTTCGAGGGGTGGGAGGGCAGCGCCCTGCTTTCGCCCGAACTCCCCCCGGTCTCTCCACCCACGCCCCGCCCGATCGTCGTGGCCGATCGCCCCGGGGCGGTCCAGACCGAGCTGCGGGTCCTGTATCCTGCCCCCCCGCGAGCGCACGAGGATCATCTGGCCCTGGTCGTGGCCAATTCGATACTGGGGGGCGCATTCACGAGCCGGCTCAACCTCCGGCTCCGCGAGGAGCTGGGGTACACCTACGGGGTGCACTCGCGCTTCGTGAGTCGTCGGCCGGGGGGAATCTTCACGGTCTCGACCGCCGTTCAGACCGACGTGACGGCGGCGGCCGTCGAGGCCGCGATGGCAGAACTCGAGCGCTTCGTCGCCGAGGGCCCGACCGAAGCCGAGACCGCACGGGCGCGCGATTACCTGGCGGGGGTCTTCCCGCTCCGGATGGAGACGGGGGCCCAGCTGGCCGCCCGCACCGCCGAACTCCTGATCTACGGGCTTCCGTCCGACGAACACAGTCGCTATCGGGAACGGGTCCGGGCCGTGACGCGCGACGACGCGGCTGCGGCGATCCGGCGCCACCTGGATCCCGCGCGCGCCCCCATCGTCCTGTGCACCGATGCGGGAGCCGTGACCCCCGGCCTCGAGGCCCTGGGACTGGGACCGGTCGAGGTGGTCGAATGAGCGACGGCGAGCCCGGGCTGATCGAACGGACCCCGATCCACGAAGGTCGGATTGTCCGGTTGAGCCTCGACCGGGTGCGCTTTCCGGATGGTCAGGAGGGCGACCTCGAGTTCATCCGCCATCGGGGAGCCGCCGCCGTCCTGCCCTTTCTGGATCCCCCCTCCGATCCGGACCCCCGGGTCCTCCTGATCCATCAGTACCGCTACGCTGCCGGAGGTGCGATCTACGAGGTCCCTGCGGGGATCATCGACGATGCCGACGACGGGTGGGAGGCCTGTGCGCATCGGGAGCTCGAAGAGGAGACCGGGTACCGGGCCGGCCGGTTACAGTACCTGAGCAGGATTTACACGACGCCGGGCTTCACCGACGAGGTGATCCACCTCTACGCGGCATGGGATCTCGAGAAGGGCACGACGGATCACGATGTCGACGAATACCTCGAGGTGGTCCCGATGGCCTTCAGCCAGGTGCTCGAAGGGGTCCGGACCGGCCGCATCGTCGACGGAAAGAGCGTGGCGGCCATCCTCTTCGCCCGCTGCTTCCTCCCGAGCTGAGGGACGGGGTGTCCACTCAGAGGACACTTTGGGTGTCCCCGAGAGTGGACAATGTCTGCCGGATCGGCAGTAGGACCCTTGTGGCGCAGGGGTTCCCGGGGTGGTACGCTTCCTGCAACTTACCCTGAGCAGAGATCCAATGCGGGTCTCCGCACCGCGAAGGGCGACGCCTTCGGAACCATGAGGTGGTGAACCATGTTTGCTGAGAAGAAGACCCACGACGCGTTTGGAGTCATTCCCGCCGGAGATACCCGAAAGGAGTTGGCTTCCCTGGGCGACAGCGAGGTGGTGCAGAAGTTCCTGGACGGCGAGGAGCGGGCCTTTGGTGAGCTCGTCCGACGCTACGATTCCCGCCTCCTGAACTTCGTCTACCGCACGGTGGGCGATCGGGAGCGGGCTCAGGATCTCGTCCAGGAGACCTTCGTCCGGGTGTACCGACACCTTCACCGCTTCGACCAGTCGAAGAAGTTCTCGACCTGGATCTACACGATCGCCGGAAACCTCGCCAAGAACGAACTGAGGAATCGCTCCAGGAACCCCCTGGTGCTCTTTCAGGCGATCAAGAAGAACTGGGACGCCGATCATCGCCCGCTGGAATGGGAAGACGAGGCGTACAAGCCCGATGACCTCTTCCGGAAGCGCCACCTG
The DNA here is from genome assembly GCA_007692605.1 of Gemmatimonadales bacterium. Lineage (GTDB taxonomy): Bacteria > Gemmatimonadota > Gemmatimonadetes > Longimicrobiales > Gaopeijiaceae > SLBA01. The sequence continues at coordinate 16,550 of REBS01000148.1, read as the reverse complement.
AAGGAGAAGGTGGACGAGGCGGTTCAGCAGCTTCCCGAGCACCACCGAATCGTATTCGTGCTCCGGGAGCTCGAAGGACGGACCTACGAGGAGATCGCCGAGATCACCGAGACGAACCTCGGAACCGTCAAGAGCCGCCTCAATCGTGCGAGAAACAACTTCGCACGAATCATCGCACCGATGGTCGACTGACCTCGGAGCGGACAGGTAGAGCGGTCCGGGACGCCCGTCCCCCCCACAGTCGGGCTCACCCGGCAGACCCCCCGTCGGAGTTCTCTCCGGCGGGGGGAACTCATTGGTGGGAACCCCTCCGGGAATGGCCTGTATCACAGGAGTGGAGCGCGTCACCGCTCTGGTGAGAGGACCGATCAGTTTCGCTCCCATGCCGAAGGAAGAACCCATCATGAACTGCCAAGAATTTCTGGAGCGCTACTCCGAGTTCCGCGATTTTGATGAGGCGGACACGGATCTGGACTCCTTCAAGACCCATCTCGATTCCTGCCCGGCCTGCCATCGCTACCACGAGGTGGTGGAGCGCGGGGTCGAGTTGGCGCGTTCGTTCACGGGGCCTTCGCCCCGCGAGGACTTCGAGGATCGCCTGCGTCACCGTATCTATCACGCCGATCTGGTCGCCCAGACCCGGCGGCGCGATGGTTCTTCGCCCCTGATCGCGGTCGCCCTGGCGGCGGCTGCCGTCCTGGCGGGGGTCGGCGCATGGGGCCCGATCTCGACGATCACCAGCGCACCGACCGTGGATCTGCCCGGAATCTCTGCCTCGGCTCCGCAGGTTCGGACCATCCCGGGGCCTCTCCCGGTGCGCGAGAGCGCCGAGCGAAGCCCCGCCTTCCTGAATCATTCGAATCTCTGGAGCGAGTCGAACACACTTCTCTACGAGCATTCGAACCTCTATCATCGGTATCGCGACGGGACCCTGATCCGAACCGGTCTGCATTGAACGTGACGTCTTCATGAGGCGAGGATGATTCCGAAATCCCTGACGGCCTCTCTGGGTACTGAACCCGGGGGGGTTTTCTATCTTTACGGAGAGGACGAGTACCGGAAGCAGGAGGCTGCGAACGCACTCATCGAGGCACATCTCGATCCCGCCACGCGCGACTTCAATTTCGATCGCCTGCGAGGCAGCGACATCGATGCCGAGACGCTCGCCTCGATCCTCGGGACCCCCCCGATGATGGCCGAGTGGCGCGTGGTCCACCTGCGGGAGACCGAGGCGCTCTCGGGGTCCCCGCGCCTGCGGGACCGGATCCTCGGGGTGCTCGAGGCGCCGCCGCCGGGTCTCGCGCTCATTCTGAGCTGCACTCCCCCACCCGGTTCCAAGGCGCGGTTCTATCGAGATCTCGCCGCCGGTGCACGATCGATCGAGTTCGCCCCGGTCGGGGCCAACGACCTGCCGATCTGGATCATGGACCGGGTCATCGAGGCCCATGGCCTCGAGATCGAAGAGGACGCTGCCCGCGCACTGGCTCAGGCGATCGGGTCCGATCTGGCCTTTCTCGCCAGGGAACTCGAGAAACTCTCGAACATGGTGGACGAGGGCGCCCCCATCACCCGCTCCGAAGTCGAGGCGGCGGGGATCCACATTCCGCGTCAGGATCGATGGGAGTGGTTCGACGCCGTGGGGGAGCGGAGGATCGAGGAGGCGCTCGAGGGACTCCCGGTCCTCCTGGACCACGGCGAGTCCGGGGTCGGGCTCGTGATCGGACTGGGCACCCACCTGCTGCGGCTGGGGGTGGCGGTCACCGGAGGCCCCCGGGCCCTCGAAGAGGCCCTCCCGCCGCGTCAGCGCTGGCTGGCTCGGCGCTTCGCCTCGCAGGCCCGCCGATGGAGTGTCGACGAGGTCGAGTCCGCGCTTCTCGGGCTCCTGCGGGTGGATCGCCTCCTGAAGGCGGGGGGCGCGAGTGATCAGCATCTGGTGGAAAGTTGGCTTCTTGAACAGCGTGTGCGGAGAGAGGCGGCATGAGACAGGGTGGCGCGATGCGAGTGGTGGGAAGCGGACTGCTGGCACTTGTGGTCCTCTTTTCGGGGGCGGATCCGGTCGAGGCCCAGGCCCCGGAGCTCGCCGAGGTTCGGGGGGCCGTCGACGACGCGCGGTTTCCCGAGGCCCGGGAGCTGCTCGAGCGCTGGTGGGAGGCCGACGGCGAGCGGGCCGATCGAAGGACCCGGCAGGAAGCCCTCTGGTTGCGGGCACGCCTCACCCCGGATCCCCAGCTCGCGGAGCTCGACTACCGGCGGCTCGTCATCGAGTTTCCGGGCGGTCCCTTCTCGGATGGGGCCCTCCTTCGCCTGGCGCAGGGGTCCGAAGCGCGGGGTGAGTCCGCCGAGGCGGGTCGGTACCTCGAGATTCTGGTCCGCGACTACCCGACGAGCGAACATCGGGTCGAGGCCAGGGACCGACTGGTGCGACTCGAGCGCGCCGAGGATGATCCCCCACCCGTCCTTGCGCCCCCGACCGTGATCCGGGATGACACGGTCGCCGTGGCCGACACGGTGGTCCGCGAGCCCCCTCCCGAGATCCCGGTCGATCCGGTGGTCGAGGGGGACGAGGATGAGGAGCTCGACGAACTCACGGGCAGCTACACCGTGCAGCTCGGCGCCTTCTCGACCCGGGAGCGGGCGATGGATCTGGCCCGAAGGGCGGACGAGGCCGGGCTTCGGGTCCGTGTGGTTCAGGTTGCGGGAAGTGAGCTCTTCCGTGTCCGGCTGGGTGGCTTCGAGTCCCGCCAGGCCGCCGAAGAGGCCGCGCAGGGGCCTCGCAATGCCGGCTTCGAGGCGCTGGTGAGCATGGACCGGGAGCAGGAGCGGGATCCGGACGCCTGAGTCTCCCGGCCTTGAAAAGATAGGGTGGGGGGGTATATAATGGGGGTGCCTCCCGGTCGATGTGACCGCCGAGGCCCGCCCTGATTTCCGGGAAGGATGCATGAGCGCCACCGATACATCGACCTCCGAATTCACCTTTCCCGTCGATGGGATGACCTGTGCCTCCTGTTCGGCTCATGTGGAGCGGGCGCTCCGCGAGGTCGACGGAGTCGAGGAGGTGTCCGTCTCGCTTCCCTCCGAGGAGGCACGAGTCCGGTGGATTCCCGGGCGAACCGAGCCGGTCCAGCTGGCCGAGGCTGTCCGCAGGGCCGGATACGAGCTGACGGTGACCGATGGAGACGAGGACCCCGACGCGCAGGACCCTCGGGAGCTTCGGCGGGCGAGGGAGCGCGAGGAGGAGTCCCGGGCGCTCTTCCGGCGCTTCTGGGTCGGCGCCGCCCTCTCGATCCCCATCCTGATCCTCGGGCACCACGAGTGGGTTCCGGGACTGCACGAGGTCGAGGGCGGGACGCTGCGGGCCCTCTGGGCGATCAGCGGGGTCCTCACGGTCCCGATCATGACCTGGGTCGGTGGACGGTTCTTCACCCGCGGGATTCCGGCGCTCCTGAAGCGACGACCCAACATGGACTCCCTGGTGGCGCTCGGGACCGGGGCCGCCTTCCTGTACTCGGTCATGGCGGTCGCGCTGCCCCAGCTCTTCCCCGAGGGCACGGCGCACCCGTTTTTTGAGGCGGCAGCGGTGATCATCACCCTGGTCGTTCTCGGGCAGGCGCTCGAGGCGAGGGCGCGGGGGGCGACCACTCGGTCGCTTCGGGCGCTGCTCGACCTGCGTCCCCCCGTGGCGAGGGTCCTGCGCGACGGCGAGGAGGTCGAGGTGCCCGCGGCCGAGGTGTCCGTCGGCGATCACCTGGTCGTGCGGCCCGGTGAACGCGTGCCGGTCGATGGAGAGATCCACGAGGGGATGAGCACGATCGACGAGGCGATGCTGACGGGCGAATCGATCCCGGTCGAGAAGGGGCCGGGGGACCGGGTGACGGGGGGGACCCTCAACCGGGCGGGCAGCTTCCGGATGCGGGCCACCCGGGTCGGGGCCGACACCGCACTCTCCCGTATCGTCGAGCTGGTGCGGCAGGCGCAGGGCTCGAAGCCTCCGATCCAGCGCCTGGTCGACCGGGTGTCGGGGATCTTCGTCCCCATCGTGATCCTGATCGCGATCGTCACCTTCTTCGTCTGGCTCGCCGCCGGCCCCGACCCCTCGCTGAACTACGCGATCGTGGTGGCTGTGGCGGTCCTGGTGATCGCCTGCCCCTGCGCGCTCGGTCTGGCGACGCCCATCTCGGTGATGATCGCGGTCGGGAAGGCGGCGGAATCGGGGATCCTGATCCGCAATGGCGAGGCGATCCAGAAGTCCCGGCAGCTCACGACCGTGGTCCTCGACAAGACCGGGACGATCACCCGGGGCCAGCCCCGGGTCACCCACTTCGAGGCCTCGGATTCGGAATCCGGACGGGAACTCCTGCGACGGGTGGCGTCCGCCGAGGTCGGCTCGGAACACCCGTTGGGACGGGCGGTCGTCGAGCACGCCCGGGGGGAAGGGGTCGAGCTGGTCTCGGCCGAATCCTTCGAGGGGGTATCCGGACGCGGGGTGCGTGCCCGGGTCGAGGGTCGGGAGATCCTGGTCGGGACCCCGGCCTTCCTGACCGAGGAGGGGGTCGACCCCACCGCGCTCGAGGCCCGGCTCGAGGAGCTGGCGGACCAGGGACACACGCCCGCGCTGATCGCGGTCGACGGTCGGGCCGCAGGACTCCTGGCGTGGGCCGACACCGAGAAGGAGGATTCCGCGGAGGCGATTCGACGCCTGCGGTCGATGGGGCTCCGGGTCGTCCTCCTGACCGGCGACAACGAGAGGACCGCCCGGGCCGTCGCCGACCGCGTCGGCATCGACGACGTGCGGGCCGGCGTCCTGCCCGAGGGCAAGAGCGACGTGGTCGCCGAGCTCCAGGACCGGGGCGAGATCGTGGCCATGGTGGGAGACGGGGTCAACGACGCACCGGCGCTGGCGAGGGCCGACGTGGGGATGGCGCTGGGCTCCGGTGCCGACGTCGCGATGGAGACCGGCGACGTCACCCTGATGGGGGAGTCCCTGCACGCGGTGGCCGACGCGATCGACCTCTCCCGCGCCGCGGTCCGCAACATGAAGCAGAATCTCTTCGGCGCCTTTGTCTACAACACCGCGGCCATCCCGGTGGCCGCCGGAGTGCTCTACCCGGTCGCGGGGATCCTGCTCTCGCCGATGATCGCGGGGGCTGCCATGGCGCTGAGCTCGGTGACGGTGGTCACGAACGCGAATCGCCTTCGGGGATGGGATCCGGTGGACCGATCGCCCCCCCCTCCGTAGATTCCGCCGACCGGGACTCTCTCATCTTCCGATCCGAGACGGCGACATGGCGAAAAACAGCTCCTTCGACATTTCCACGGGCGTCGACCTTCAGGAGGTCGACAACGCGGTGAACCAGGCCCACAAGGAGGTCACCACCCGATACGACTTCAAGGGCGTTCACGCGACCATCGAGTTCAAGCGCGAGCCCGGAGTCATCGAGCTCGAAGCCGAAGACGAGTACCGCCTGAAGGCGCTGTACGAGATCCTCGTCGCCAAGTGCGCGCGGCGAGGGGTGCCGCTCAAGAACCTGGATCCCGGTGAGATCGAGCACGGAAGTCTGGGGAAGGCGCGGCAGAGTGTGGCCCTGAAACAGGGAATCGAGCAGGAGACTGCCAAGCAGATCGTCAAGAAGGTGAAGGACCTGAAGCTGAAGAAGTGTCAGATCCAGATCCAGGGAGACGAACTCCGGGTGACGAGCCCGGATCGGGACACGCTGCAGGAGGTCATCGGGTTCCTGAAGGGCCAGGACTTCGGGGTGGAGCTGACCTTCGGGAATTTCCGGAGCTGAGACACCCCGCTCAGAGGAGCGGAGAGAACAGGTGGGCGCCATGTGACGCCACCCGGAACCAGAGGGGTTTGGCCGCGATCTCTTCGAGGGTGAAGGGGCGTGAACGCCGAAAGTCGTCTTCGAAGCTCTGACGGACCTGGTCGGCGAACTCCCGGCCGACGACGAGCGCGGTGATCTCGAAATTCAGTCGCAGGGAGCGGTTGTCGAGGTTCACGGTGCCGACGGTGGCGATCTCGGAGTCGAGCAGGAGGGTCTTCGAGTGCAGGACCCCCGGCTGGTAGGCGAAGACCTGGACCCCGGCGCGCAGGAGCCGTTCCAGGAACGCGAATTTGGCGAGGTGGACGAGAAGCACATCCGCCCGGCGGGGGACCAGGATGCGCACGTCGACGCCTCGCAGGACCGCGAGTTCCAGGGCCGCCATCACCCCTTCGTCCGGAACGAAGTAGGGGCTCGAGATCCAGACCCGCTTCACGGCGCTGTGGATCGCATGCTGCATGAGGAGGCTTGCGGTTTCGAGCTCGTCGGCCGGGCCCGAGGGGAGGATCAGCGCGGGGAGGTCTCCGGCGCGGGACCGGGGCTCCCATCGCAGGTCGAGTACCTCGTCGGTCATCCAGTACCAGTCCTCGAGAAAGGAGAGCTGGAGGCCGAGAACCGCGGGGCCTTCGAGGTGGAGATGGGTGTCCCTCCAGTGCCCGAGATCTTCATCGCCCTCGAGGTACTCGTCTCCCACGTTCAGACCGCCCACCCAGCCCTCGCACCCGTCGACCACCGTCACCTTGCGATGGTTGCGGAAGTTGATCTGCAGGGGGGTTGCGGTGCGTCGATTCGACCGGAAGGCCCGGACCTTCACCCCGGCCTCCCGGAGTTCATCGACGTACCGACCGGGAAGGCCGAAGCTTCCGATCTTGTCGTAGAGGAGGTGGACCCGGACCCCGCCTTCGGCGCGCTCGATGAGTCGCCGCTTGAGCTCCTGCCCCATCCGGTCATCGCGAATGATGTAGAACTGCACCAGGAGGTAGTGTTCGGCGCGGTTGAACCCCTCGAAGAGGCTCCGGAAGGTCTCCTCGCCGTCGATCAGGAGCTCGGCCGAATTGCCCCGCAGGAAGGGCATCTGGACCAGGCGCTCCACCGCCTGCACCCCCCCGCGTTCCTCGGGGAGCCGGGCACGATAGGCTTCGACATGGGTGCCGAGGCTCCGTACGGCCTCCCGGAGTGGAGAGGCGCCGGGGTGCCTGGCGGTGCGGTATCCGAGGAACCGGGGGCGCCCGAAGAGCCAGTAGGCGGGGACCGCGATCCAGGGGAGGGTGATCAGGGAGAGGATCCATGCCACGGAGCCTTCGGCGCTGCGCTGCGGGGTGAGAAGTGCCGCGCCGGCGGTGATCAGGCCCACCAGGTGAGCCAGGGCGAGGACGATGAGGAGCGTGACCATGGGGATGAAGCTCCCGACAGGGGCCACACGACGCAACCGGGGAGACGAACACGGACCGCCGGGCGTTTGCACTCGGCGGGCCCGGATCCTATGCTGACGGGTGATCCCAACCACAGTCCAGCATGCGAGGCGTACGATGCGAGTTCGAGTTCTCCTTCCCTTCCCGGTGCTTCTGAGCGCCGCGTTCCTGCTTCTTTCGGGGTGCGATACCGATATGCCCGGTGCCGATGAGGTGACCCCGGTCGGCGAGGACGACATCATCGCCGAGGCCCGCGCGATCCACGACCGGATCATCACGATCGACACCCACGTCGACATCCCGTTCAACTTCGCCACCGACGAGGTGGATCCCGGAGAGCGGGGGCGGTTCCAGAACGACCTCCCCAAGATGAGAGAGGGCGGGCTCGATGCCGCCTTCTTCATCGCCTATCACGGGCAGGGCGAGCGGACGCCGGAGGTGACGGCGCAGGCCTGGGAGCGGGTCATGCAGAAGTATGACGGGGTCCGGCGGATGACCTACGAGATGTACCCCGACGAGATCGAGCTCGCGTACACCGCCGACGATGTGGAGCGGATCCACGGCGAGGGAAAGCTGGTCGCCCTGATCGGCAAGGAGAACCTCTGGCCGATCGGCGACGACCTGTCGAAGATCGAGGAGATTTTCGACATGGGGGGGCGGTACATCTCGGTGACCCACAACGGGCACAACCAGTTCGGCGATGCCGCGGTCGAGCGCGCCGACCTGGGTGACGACGGGCCCGAGTGGGGTGGGCTCTCGCCCCTCGGCGAGGAGGCGATCGACGAGATGAACCGGCTGGGGATCATGGTCGACATCTCGCACCTGGGCCGGGAGACGATGATGCAGGCGGTCGAACGGAGCCGGTCACCGGTGATCGCCTCGCACTCCTCGATCCGGGCGCTTGCCGATCACCCGCGCAACCTCGATGACGAACAGCTCCGGGCGGTGCAGGCGAATGGGGGCGTGGTCCGTCCCACGGCGCTGGGGGCATTCGTGAAGGTGCAGCCACCCGAGCGGGGTGAGGCGCTCCAGGAGCTCCGGGATCGCTTCGGGATCGAGTCGGGAGCCGACGTCGAGGCGCTCTCGGAGGAGGACCGCGAGGCGTACGAGGGCGGATTGGCCGAGCTCGAAGAACGCTTTCCTCCGGCGAACCTCCAGGACTTCATCGATCACATCGACTACGTGGCCAACCTGATCGGGATCGATCACGTGGGGATCTCGTCGGACTTCGATGGGGGCGGGGGGGTCGAGGGTTGGATGGACTCGTCGGAGACCTTCAATGTGACCCTCGAGCTGGTGCGGCGGGGGTACAGCGAGGACGAGATCCGTCAGATCTGGGGTGGCAACCTGCTCCGGGTGATGCGCGAGGTGGAGTCGGTCGCCGCCGAGATGCAGGGCGAGGGGGGCTGAGTGTCTGCCACGCGTAGTCCGATGGGGTCGGCGATCCTGCTCGTTCTCGTCGCGCTGCTGATCGGTCCGGTCGGGGAGGGCGTCGCGCAGTCCCCGGGTGCCGACGACGTCGTGGTGATCCGGGCCGGCCAGCTCTTCGATGGCACCGGCGAGACCCTCCGGACCGACGTCATGATCCGGGTCGAGGAGGGCCGGATCGCCGAGGTGGGGTCGGAGGTGGCGATCCCCGCGGGAGCGCGCGAGATCGACCTCTCGGACTGGACCGTGCTCCCGGGGATGATCGACATGCACACGCACATCACCTCGGATCCCGCCGACGGGTTCGGGGAGTCACGCTTCCGCCAGTTCCCGGGGACCGCGGCGCTGATCGGGGCGAAAAATGCGCGGGCGACCCTCCTGGCGGGCTTCACCACCGTGCGCAACGCCGGTGCGGGGGAGTTCGCCGACATCGCGCTGCGCGACGCGATCTACGCCGGGATGATCCCAGGGCCCCGGATCTACACGGCGGGAAAGAGCCTGGGGATCACCGGTGGTCACTGTGACCAGACCGGATTTCGCCCCGACCTTTTTCCCGAGACGGGGGTCGAGGACGGGATCTTCAACGGGACCGACGAAGTGGCCGCCGCCGTGCGGTACCAGATCAAGTACGGCGCGGACCTGATCAAGACCTGCGCCACTGCGGGGGTCCTCTCGGCGGGGACCGAGATCGGGCCGGCCCAGCCGACCCCGGCCGAACTCGAGACCATGGTCGAGATCGCGGGGATGCTCGACCGGCGGGTGATGGCGCACGCGCACGGGATCGTGGGGATCCGCAACGCGGTGCGCGCCGGGGTGGCGTCGATCGACCACGGCGCCGAGCTCGACGACGAGATCCTGGCCGAGATGCGGGAGCGGGGCACCTACCTGGTGCCCACGATGATGGCCTTCGAGTACGTGTACCGGGCGGCCGAAGAGGGGACGCTCGCCCCCTGGTCGGCGATCAAGGCCCGCGAGATCACCCCCGTCGCACGGGAGTCGCACCGGCGTGCGATCGCCTCCGGGGTGCCGATCGCCTTCGGAACCGACGCGGGGGTCTTCGCGCACGGAACCAACGCCGACGAGTTCCGGCTCCTGGTCGAGGCGGGGATGACCCCGGCCCGGGCCCTCCTGTCCGCCACCCGGAACGCGGCCGACCTGCTCGGCCGGCTCGATGACCTTGGCACGATCGAAGAGGGCAAGTGGGCCGATATCGTGGCGGTGCGCGGGAATCCGCTGGACGATGTGGAGCTGCTCAAGGATGTGGGCTTCGTCATGCGCGACGGGGTGGTCTATCGGGTCGACGGGGTGCCCACCCCGCACGCCTGGTAGGGGGGATCATGAACGGAATGCCCTTCGAACCGAGCCGCCGGCGAAGTGGGAGGTCCGGGATGGCCGTGTGGAGTGCCGTCGGGTTCGCGGTGCTCGTCCAGCTCGTCACCCTCGCCATCCCCGCGGGTGCGCAGGACTACGAGTACCGCTATCACACCTATGCCGAGACGGTCTCGCTCCTCGAGACGTGGACCTCGGCCCACCCGGAGCTCTCGCGCCTGTATTCGATCGGCGAGAGCCAGTCGGGTACGATGGATCTGTGGGTGGTCGAGATCACGAACCGGGGGACGGGGCCCGCCGACGAGAAGCCCGCCGCCTACTTCGACGGGAACCAGCACGACTCCGAGGTCATGGCGGGCGAGGTCGCCCTGCACCTGGTGTGGTGGCTGCTCACCCGGTACGGCGACGACCCCGAGGTGACCGAACTGCTCGACACCCGCGCCGTCTACGTGCTCCCCCTCGCCAACCCCGAGGGTGCGGAGTACTTCGTCACCGGTGAGGTCTCGTGGGACCCCTGGGAGATCGCGAACCGCGAGCGTCTCTACGGACCCGGAATGCGGGGCGCCGACGGGCCCTCCGACATCACGGGCGACGGCAACATCCTGCAGATGCGGGTCGAGGATCCCGAGGGGGAGTGGAGGGCGTACGAGGGCGATCCCCGCCTTCTGGTCCGCCGCAGCGGCGAGGACGACACCGGCCCCTTCTACCGCGTCCATTCCGAGGGCTACGACGACAACGGAGACGGGCAGGTCAACTCCGACCCGCCCTTCATGCGGTTCATCACCAACCGCAACTACCCCGCCTTCTGGTCCTCGGCCGACGGTCGGTTCCGCGGGGCAGGGGACTATCCGCTCGACGAGCCGAACTCCCGGGCCATCGTCGATTTCATCACCCGTCGGCCCCACATCGGGATGATCGAGTCGTATCATACCACGAGCGGGGTCCACCTGCGTCCCTTCGCGGCCCGGCCCGACTCCGACATCCCCCCGCAGGACCTCGAGGACTACCAGGCGATCCTGGCCGAGGGACAGCCGATGACGACCTATCCCCAGGCCTCGGTCTACCACCAGTTCACCACGATCCAGCCGGGGCTGGACCCCGACGAGCAGCCGGGGGCCCGCAGGGGCGTCTTCATCGACTGGGCCTACTCGCACATGGGCGCGTTCTCGACCACGACCGAGCTGTGGACCATGGAACCGTTCGTGAACGAGATCGGGTGGAACGACATCCCGCGCGATGAGCCCCTCTTTGCGATTCCCGGCCGTTACAACCGGCCCGACGTGCAGGCGAAGGTGCTCGAGTGGCTCGACCGGCACGAGGGCGATCCCCGGCTGGCGGGCGAGGGCTTCGTGGACTGGACCCCCTTCGATCACCCCACCCTGGGCGAGGTCGAGATCGGGGGCTTCAGCCGATTCTGGACTCGAAATCCGCCCCCGGGGCCTTTTTTCGAGGAGGTCGCCGTGGACCAGGCTCGCTTCGCGGTTGCCCGCTCCCTTCGACTCCCCCTGGCCCGCGTCCGCTCGGTCGAGGTGGAGCCGCTCGGCGACGAGCGCTGGACCGTCCGCGCCCGGGTCACCAACGAGGGGTGGCTGGACAGCTCGATGCAGCAGGCGCGCCGGAGCGGGATCGCCGAGCCCGACCGACTGACCCTCGAGCCCGGCGAGGCGGCCTCGACCGCCGATCCCCTGACGGTCGAGTTCGACTTCATGCGGGGCACCCGCGGGGGGCGCTACGAGTCGTACTACTACGGCGAGTGGACCGTCGAGGCCGCGGTCGGGACCGAGCTCACGGTGGTCCTGCAGTCGCAGAAGGGGGGGGTGGACCGTGCGACGGTGACGCTGGAGGCGCCCGAAGGCTGAATCTCAGCGGGACTGCCCACCGGCCATCCCCCCGCCGGCGGCCGCGCCCGCCTCGTCCACCGGGTCCCGTCGCGGGTCGAACTCCCGGGCCCGTCCCACGAGCTTCTTGAACTCTCCCGAGACCGACTGGAGCCGTTCGTCCCAGACGGGGTCGACCTCTACTCCCTGGATCGCCCGGTGGTAGGTGACGATCGTCCAGGTCGTGGCGAAGGGCTCGTAGACGGCGCGGACCAGGAGCGAGGCGAGGATCAGGGTCGCGGCGAGGACCGCGATCTGCAGCCAGATCGCATCGAAGACGAGGAGGAAGAGGACCCCGGGCACCCCGATCACCACCAGCGAGACGATGAAGAAGGCCCTGCCCAGGAGCCAGACCTTCAGCGCGGTCATCAGCACGGGCTTGTAGGCCTGCGCGTAGAGGATCAACCCGTGTCGGCTGCTGCGCCAGACATTGTCGTCGTCGAGAGAGATGGCGTAGGAGAGGATCGCCTGGTCCACGTACGAGAGGGAGCGGTTCACGATCGCCGCGACCCAGCGGGCGGCCTTCCCCGCGCCCTGCCCCAGGGGGAGCCAGTCGACGAGGCGCACGAACCGGTTGGTGAAGCGCCGCACGACCCGGTCGATCATCCGGTCCAGCACGAAAAGGATGCTCACGTCGCGAAACCGCTTCTGCACCTCGTCTCGCCCGTACGCGATCTGCCCCCGGCCTTCGGGGATCTCTCCGTCGACCAGGAGCTTGGTGATCACGGCGATGTGCCCGCCCTTGACCAGGTAGAGGATGTACCGGCGTCCGAAGGTCAGGACTCCGAAGGGGCCGGCGACCGCGATCACCATGAAGATCAGGGAGAGCAGCTCGATCCGGGGGGCGAAGAGCACCGCCAGCCCTCCGAAGACGCCGAGCCAGGCGACGGCGGCCAGGAAGAACGCCCCGTAGACGGCCGCGTTGAAGACCAGGAAGGGGGTGGTGCGGAGCAGGAGCCCCATCGAGGTGCGAAAGGTCGAGCCTTGGGATTGGTTCGGGGCCACGGGTCGGTCCTCTTTTCCGGGTGTGGGGACGGCGGGTGCGCCGGGTGGGCGTTCTCTCCAACTGTCTATGCGAAAGACCGTCGGGGACCCCGCAATTCCACCGTGGGGGGTTTTCGTTTTCGGTCCCCGGATGCGATCTTCCCGCGCATGAACGAGAACCTGCGCGTGAACGAACTCCGCCCGACGATCGTCCGGCTGCTCTCGAACCTGGGGAGCACCCGCGAGGTGCAGCTCTACCTGGACCGCTTCTCGGAGCTCGACGCCGAGCGCTTCGCAGTCGTCAAGGTGGGCGGGGCGGTCCTGCGCGACGATCTCGAGGCCCTGGTCTCCTCGCTCTCCTTCCTGCAGCAGGTGGGGCTCACCCCGATCGTGATCCATGGGGCCGGGCCGCAGCTCGACGGAGCGCTGGCAGCGGCCGGGATCGAGAAGCAGGTGGTCGATGGGCTTCGGGTCACCTCGCCCGAGGCGCTGCGGGTGGTCCGGCGGATCTTCCAGCTCCAGAACCTGAGGCTCGTGGAGGCCCTCCAGGGGGCCGGCGTCCGGGCCACCCCCATCCACTCCGGGGTCTTCGAGTGCGAGCTGCTCGCTCCGGAGACCCTCGGGCTCGTCGGCACCGTCACCGAGGTGCACACGCACGTGATTCGGTCGGCCGTCGAGGCCCGCTCGATCCCGGTGATCGCCTCGCTCGGCGAGACCTCGGGCGGACAACTCGTCAATGTGAACGCCGACTGGGCCGCCAACGAGCTGGTAAAGCGGATCGAGCCCTACAAGATCATCTTCCTGACAGGCACGGGGGGGCTCCTCGACGCCGAGGGCCGGGTGCTGAGCAACATCAGCCTGGCCGCCGATTACGCGCGACTGATGGGGGAGGCCTGGGTACACTCGGGGATGCGGGTCAAGCTGGAGCAGATCCACGATCTCCTCCTCTCGCTGCCCCCGGCGACCTCGCTGTCGATCACGAGCCCCGAGGAGATGGCCAAGGAGCTCTTTACCCATCGGGGGTCGGGTACCCTGGTGCGGCGCGGGGAGCGGATCGAGGAGCACGAGTCCTGGGAGGGGATCGACCGCGAGCGCTTCGGCGCCCTGGTCCGAGCGAGCTTCGGGCGCTCCCTCGTCGAGGACTACTTCGAGCGGACCCGCCCCCTGCGCATCTACCTGAGCGAGCACTACCGGGCCTCGATCGTGCTCGCCCGGGCCGCGGGCGGGGTGTACATGGACAAGTTCATGGTGGCCGAGACGGCGCGGGGCGAGGGGCTGGGGAGGACGCTCTGGAAGCAGATGCGGTCCGGGACACCCAGCCTCTTCTGGCGCTCGCGCGACGGGAATCCGGTCAACGAGTTCTACCTGGACCACGCCGACGGCTCCTGCCGACGCGACCCGTGGATCGTCTTCTGGGCCGGGATCTCGGACTGGGACGAGATCCGGGGTGCCGTGGAGCATGCCGCCGAGCGTCCCGCGTCGCTCGAAGACCGTTGAAGAAATACAGGCTGCACCGATGGGAGCCCCGGGCCACCGCTGCGCGGCGGTGCCCGCCCACGGCAATCCGCCAGTGGCGGGTCGGGCGGCTCGCCGTCGGCCCGTGGGATTCGACCCCCGCCGGGTGGCCGGAAATCGTACAAACGTCCCCGAAAATTCGACGGATGCCATATTTCCGGCAATTATCACCGGAAATAGGACACGGATCGAGGAGCCGCGACCATCCATGCCATATTTCCGGCGATTATCACCGAAAATAGGACAAACGCCTCGTCCTCTGCGACGTTTGCCATCTTTTCGGTCACCGTCGGGCTCGCTGACGGCCGTCTCGAAGAAGACGCTTGATCCCCGGGGTCGCTTCCCGGTATCCTTTTCTCGGCTGCAGCCGACCCCGGCACCCTGAACCTCCAACCCCGCACCCATGGCGAAGTCCGACGACACGCCTCTGATGAAGCAGTGGCGGGATGCCAAGAAGCGGCATCCCGACGCACTCATCTTCTTTCGGGTGGGAGACTTCTTCGAGCTCTTCAACCAGGACGCCCGCGAGGGGGCGAAGGTGCTGGGGCTCACCCTGACCTCGCGCAACAACGGGGCGGCCGCCGAGGTGCCCATGGCGGGAGTGCCGGCGAAGGCGCTCGACGAATATCTCGGTCGGCTGGTGAAGGCGGGCTATCGGGCCGCCATCTGCGACCAGGTCGAGGACGCCTCCGAGGCGAAGGGGATCGTCCGGCGCGAGGTGGTCGAGACGGTCACCCCCGGCACCGTCCTGCACGACACCCTCCTGAACGCCTCGCGCAACAACTTCCTGGTGGCGGTGGCGCCGCCCGACGAGGGGATGGTGGGGCTCGCCGCCGTGGACCTGTCGACGGGGGAGTTCCTCCTGCAGTCGGTTCCCGATCGCGCGCTGACCCCCGAGCTGGGTCGGGTCGAGCCGGCCGAGCTCCTCCTGCCCGAGTCGCTTCGGGACCGCTTCGAGCCCTCGGGGGAGGCGAGGGTCCCCCGCACCATCCGCGACGACTGGTTCTTCGACCGCGAGATGGGCGAGGAGGAGCTCCTGCGCTGGTACCGGATCCAGTCGCTCGACGCGCTGGGGTTCCAGCCGGGTGACCGGGGGCTGATCCGAGCGGCCGGCGCCCTACTGCAGTACCTGAACGAGACCCAGCCGACCGGCTCCGGGCACCTGCAGCCCCCCCGCATCCTGCGGCCCGGCAGCGAGATGCTGCTCGACGAGATGACCCGGCGCAACCTGGAGCTGGTCGAGCCCCTGCGGGCCGGAGAGGAGGGGGGGACGCTCGTCGCCGTGCTCGATCGGACCGTGACCGCGATGGGCGCGCGACTTCTCCGGCGCTGGATCCTGCGGCCCCTGGTGGTGCCCGATCCGATCTGGCGGCGACAGGAGTCGGTCGCAGAGCTGGTCGAGAACCGGGAGATGCGCCGGAAGCTCCGGGAGCACCTCGACGGGATCCACGACCTGGAGCGGCTCGCGGCGAAGGTGGGGTCGGGGCGCGCCAACCCGCGGGAGCTGCTTTCACTCGGCCGCTCCCTGGCCCTCCTCCCGCACGTGCAGGCGGATGCCGAGGACGCCCAGGCGGCTCTCCTGCGCTCGCTCACGGTCGAGATGGATCCGCTGGACGACGTGGCCCGGACGATCGGCGACGCGATCGCCGACGGGGCCCCCCCGAACCTGCAGGATGGAGGGGTGATCCGGGCGGGGCATTCGGCCGATCTGGACGAGCTTAGGGAGATGAGGGACGGGGCCCGCGACTTCATCGCCTCGCTCCAGACCCGGGAGCGGGAACGGACCGGGATCGGCTCGCTCAAGGTGGGCTTCAACAAGGTCTTCGGGTACTACCTCGAGGTGACCCGGGCGAATCTCGAGAAGGTGCCGGAAGACTACGTGCGAAAGCAGACCCTCTCGAACGCGGAGCGCTACTTCACCCCGGAGCTCAAGGAGTGGGAGGAGAAGGTCACCGGCGCCGAAGAGAAGATCCTGGCGCTAGAGACCGAGCTCTTCCAGGCGCTTCGGACCCGCGTCGGAGGCGAGGTCCGACGGCTCCAGGAGGCCGGGGCGCGGGTGGCACAGCTCGACGTGATCGCCACCCTGGCCCACACCGCCGAGACCCGCGGGTACGTGCGGCCCGAGATCCACACCGGCTTCGAGATGGAGATCGAGGCCGGTCGCCACCCGGTGGTCGAGACCA
>REBS01000070.1 GCA_007692605.1 Gemmatimonadales bacterium | reverse complement strand
CGGCCAGGGGGCGGGGGCGAGCCCCGGGAGAGGGGACCGGATGGGTCCCGGGATCACGTCGGGGCATGGGTGTCCTGGCGTGTTGGATTCGAGAACGGCATGGATTGGGGGGATCAACTCGAAACGTAGCCCCTTCCCGCGCCCGGGGCTACCGGAGACGTGACCCCGCCCGCAGCCGGTCCTCGAGCAGCGCTTCCGAACCGCGGACGCTCCCTCTGGGGCCCCACTCCGGGTCGTGGCGGAGCTCCCAGGTCGTGAGGTCCGAGGGGCCCGCCGCACCGCCTCGAGCATCTCAATGGCCTCCTCGAGATGTCCGGTCCGGGCAAAGGCCCGCGCGGCGACCTCTTCCACGCAGGGCTCCAGCAGCACCTCGCGGAAGGGGGACTCGGACTTCGGATTTACCGCGGGCGGAGCGACCCCATCGCCCGGGTACCAATCTTCCAAGGGAGCAGAATCCAGGGATGATTGAAGGATTGGGGGCAGTATATGACGTGAATCCTCCACGCGTGGCGAGGGCGCTCGATCCCCTGAAGGATTAGGGGCATATGAGAACCCGAACCCTCCAGGCACCGTCGAAAATGCATCGCTTGAAGGGTTGGTGCTCTCGATCACTGGTTTGCCTCACCCGGGTCGGTCTCCGTACCGCGTCGGACCCCGCACCGCGTCGGTTCCCGTACCCGGTCGGTCGCCGCAGCGGTAAACGTCCCCCATCGGGACCCGGGATCACGTCGGGGAAAAGGTGGGTCAGCTCCCGCGCCGGGCGAGCGAGGCCCCAGCTGCCCTCACTCCCCCACCCGGATCCGCACCCGCGTCCCCCATGGATCCGCAACCGTCCCGACATCCGAGACCTCGTGCCCCCCGCGCTTGAGCCGGTCCAGCGCCCCGGCTGCCGCATCCGCATCCGGCACCCGGAGCTCCCACTCGATCAGCCGCGCCTCGCCCTCCTTCGCCGCCGGCGCGCCCCGCGCCCACGTGTTGACGCCCAGGTGATGGTGATAGCCCCCCGCCGACAGGAAGAGCGCGCCGGGATAGCTCCACACCGTCCGGTCGAATCCGAGCCCCTCGTGGTAGAAGGACTCGGCGCGCTCCAGATCTCCCACATGGAGGTGGATGTGGCCCATCACCGTCCCGGCCGGGATCGACCTCCAGGGGTCCCCGGCGCCCGCCTGCACCAGGTCGTCCAGGTCGAGCGGCTCGGTCGCCATGACCAGCTCGTCTCCCCGGAAACGCCAGCGGTCCCGGGGCCGGTCGGCGTAGACCTCGACTCCGAGCCCGTCGGGATCCTGCAGGTACAGGGCCTCGCTCACCAGGTGGTCCGACGACCCGAAGCGCTCCCCGATCTCTCCCAGGTGGCGCACGAGGCGCCCCAGTTGCGCGCGCTCGGGCAGCAGGATCGCAAAGTGGAAGAGCCCCAGTCGGCCCCGCGGGGGGACGGGGGCCGCGCCCGGATGCTCCCGGAGCCGGACCAGCGGGGTCGAATCGGCCTCGACACCCAGGACGGCTTCGGCGGGGTGCTCCCGGCGGTCGAGATGGTCGAGGCGGTCGAGACGGTCGAGACGGTCGAGGCGGTCGAGACGGTCGAGACGGTCGAGACGGTCGCGGCGGTCGAGGCGGTCGAGGCCGTCGAGACGATCAAGCCCGAGGACCCGGCCGTACCAGGCCAGCGAGCGGGCCAGGTCCGCCACCTCGAGGTGCACGGGGCCCGGATGGGTGCCGGGGGGAAGGGATCCGTCGGATGTCATGCGTGGCTCCGGTCGGGGGACCTCATGTGACAGCCATGTGACTGAGGTGAAAGCCCGGGCTGACAGGGGCCTCCTACGATAGGGGCAAGGCAGGCAACCCGCACGCTCGCGCCTGCCTGCGCACTCACTGCGCTGAACATTCACTCATGGACCCGAGGAGTCCCCCATGACGACACGCACACCCTTCAACCCGACCGTCCGCAGCCTGGCCGTGGTGATCGTCTCGCTGATGGCGCTCGCGGCCTGTGACCGCCAGCCGGTGGTCGGGCCCGAGCCGGTGGTCAGCGAACGACCGGATCATGCCGGCCCGGCGACCGTCAGCAACGCCAACGTGGTCGAGGTGATCGCCCGGCACGACGGGCCCGACTACGAATTCGTCCTGTCGGATGACGTGATCCCCGCTGGCTGGACCACCTTCGAGCTGGACAACCACTCGAGCTCCACGCACTTCGTGTACCTGGCCAGGGTGCCCGACGGTGCCATCACGGGAGCAAGCGATGAGGGCATGGACCTGCTCGAGTACTGGACCACGCACATCACCCGTCCCTTCCAGTTCTTCATGGACACGCTGATCGACGACAAGGCCCCGGACATGGCCGACTTCCCCACGAAGTACGCCGACACCTTCTTCCCGTACTGGTTTGACCACGCGACACCCATGGGCGGGCCCGGCTTCACCGGGGGGCACCTGACCTCGCGGACCACGGTGAACCTCGAGGCGGGCTACTACATCGTGGAATGCTATGTCAAGAATGCCGAGGGCGACTTCCACTCCTACGACGGGATGATCTCTCTGCTCGAAGTGAGAGGACAGCCATCGAATGCGAATGAGCCCCGGGCCTCGATGCACGTCCACCTTTCCACGGGAGAGATCGATGTCGACCAGGACATCCGGCCGGGTCTGCACACCGTGGCCGTGCACTTCGACGAGCAGAGCGCCTACAGCCATCTGCTCGGCCACGACGTGCACCTGATCCGGCTCGATGGTGACTGGGACGCCGAGAGCACAGCGGATTGGATGAACTGGATGGTGCCGGACGGGCTGGTCTCGGCCGATGGCATGCGGGGCCCTGGGACCTTCGTGGGTGGGGCCCAGACCATGGCCGCAGGAAACACGGCCTATATGACGGTCCGGCTCGAGCCCGGTGAGTACGCCTGGGTCTCGGAAGTCCCGTCGGAGGTGGGCATGTGGGAGACCTTCACCGTGCCCTTCGGGAACCCCACCGGGGGCCGATGAGGGCCCCTCGATGCTGTAACTACCTTGATTAAAACAACTTAGGGGTTTTATATGTTAGTGAAGCGCTTCTCGGACACCGAACGGCGAACCGCCTGAGCGGAGATCCATATGCGCTCACCCAGCCCCGAATGTGAACGAGCCGGCGACTGCCTCCGCATCGCAGGTTTCATCGCCCTGTGCACCCTCTCATGCGCCCTCCCCTCCGATCTGGCGGCGCAGGAGGGGGCGCCGGGCGCCTTCCTGGAGCCCCCCACCCTCGAGAACCTCTCGTCGGAGCCGAACACCGTCGAGGTGGAGCTCACCGCCGCCCCCGCGCGGCTCTCCCTGGTTCCGGGGGGACCGACCGAGGTCTGGGCCTACAACGGGACCGTACCGGGGCCCACCCTCGAGGTGTCCGAGGGGGACCGGGTCATCGTCCACTTCCGCAACGAGCTGGCGTACCCCACCACGGTGCACTGGCACGGGATCCACCTGCCCTTCACCGCCGACGGGAGCCCTTTCCACCCCGTCGCCCCGGGAGAGTCCTTCGTCTACGAGTTCACCATTCACCCCGGCACGGCCGGCACGTACTGGTACCACCCGCACCCGCACCATGACACCGGACGACAGGTGGCGATGGGGCTCCATGGGGCGATCATCGTGCGGGACCCCGGGGACGCCCTCCCCGAAACCCTTTCGGAACGCCTGCTCGTGCTCTCCGACAACCGCTTCGACCGCGACGGTCAGATCGCCTTTGCCGAGCCCGGATCCCGGCAGGCCCGGATCGACGAAGAAAACGGGCGCGAGGGCGAGGTCCTCTTCCTGAATGGCCGGGTGACGCCGGAGCTGGCCATTGCGAGTGGCGAGATCCAGCGATGGCGGGTGATCAATGCCTCGGGCGCCCGCACGTATCGGCTGGCGCTGTCCGGGCACTCCTTCGTGCATGTGGGCAGTGATGGAGGGCTCTTCGAGCACCCCCGGGAGGTGGGCGAGATCCTTTTGGCCGCGGGGGAGCGGGTCGAGCTGCTGGTGCGTGCCGGGGAAGATCCCGGCTCGACCGCGGTGCTCCGTTCCCTGCCCTACGATCGCTACCTGCCCCAGACGCGTCCGGCCGACTGGACCGACACCCTGGCGGTGGCCACGCTCCGGTATTCGGACGGGGCGCCGGTGGATGCGGTGGCGATCCCCGAGCGGCTGCGATCGGTCCGCGCGCTGGACCCCGCCACGGCCACGGGGGAGCGCCGGATGACCCTGACCAAGAACCGGATCAACGGCCGGATGATGCAGATGGACCGGATCGACGAGGTCGCCGAGCTGGGGGCCACCGAGATCTGGGAGATCGAGAACCTGGTGGGGATGGACCATTCGTTTCACCTGCACGGCTTCCCCTTCCAGGTGGTGGAGCGGGACGGGGAGCCGGTGAGCGAGCCCGTCTGGAAAGACGTGGTGAACGTTCCCAAACGCTCCACCCTCCGCTTCGTGGTACGCTTCGATCGGTACCCCGGCAAGTGGATGTTTCACTGCCATATCCTGGATCACGAGGACGCCGGAATGATGGGCGTGCTCGAGGTCCGTGAACCATGAACCTCAACCTGAACCCGGGAGATATCATGACGACCCCACGCACACTTCAATTGATCGCGTTTCTGGGCCTCGTGCCCCTGATGATCCTGCTCGCCGCCGTGCAGACGCCGGCCGCCGCCCAGGACGTTGCGGCATCCGCTGTCAGCGTCGTCGAGGTCGAGGCCGAGGACTACGCATTCCGGATGCCCGGAGAGATCCCCTCCGGCTGGACCACCTTCGAGCTCGCCAACCGGGGCGACGAGCACCACTTCATGCTCATCGCCCGGCTCCCCGACGGGATGGCCTACGACGACTACGTCACCGATGTGGTCATGCCCTTCAACGAGAGGTGGTATGACCTGCGGGACGGTCGGATCGACTCCGACGACGTGATGCCCCTGCTGACCGAGGACCTGCCGGAGTGGTTCTGGAACGTGGAGTTCATGGGGGGCCCCGGCTACCTGGCCCCGGGCCTGTCCGGCACGGCGACGATGAACCTCGAGCCGGGGACCTATATCGTGGAGTGCTACATGCGGACGGCCGATGGCGAGATGCACTCCATGGAGGGCATGCTCGACCCCCTCATCGTCACCGATGAGCCCTCGATTGAGGAAATTCCGGCCGCGAATATGCGGGTGGAGCTTTCCGAAGCCGGAATGTCCGTCGACGGGTACCTCGAGCAGGGCACCAACACCTTCGAGGTCCACTGGATGGACCACCCCGACGGGACCTTCGGCCACGATGTCCACATCATGCGGCTCGAGGACTCCACCCCCGAGGAGGTCGTGGAGTGGCTGAACTTTCTCAACACCGACGCCCTCGCCGAGCCCGCGCCGGGCACCTTCGTGGGTGGCATCAACATGATGCCCGCCGGCTCCACCGGGTACTTCACCGCCGATCTGGAGCCGGGGCAGTATCTGCTGGTGTCGGTATACACCGGAGCGATGGGGGTGCTGACCGAGGTCACCGTCGAGGGGTCCTAGCGCTCGAGGTCGGCCGCTTGGCGTAGTGCCGGATGCCGCGTCCCGGTGCAGGCAGGGATCATCTCGTCTGCATCGGGAATGCGGGGCCGGGGTCGCTGAGCATGTCGCCGGGGAAGAGCATGTCACCGGGGAACAGATTTCCGTCACCCGGCCCGTTCCGCCGGGGATTGGAACCGAAAGTCCACACGCGTGGGGTCCCCGAGGGACGATGGCATAGAACCGCGTCGTATAGGAGACGAAGTCCACAATCGCGGTTTTTCAAAACCGACGATTGTGGACTTAGCGGTCTATAGGGATACTTGGAACGCGAGCGTCCACGGAGGAGCCGTCGAGTGTGGAGAAACGGTTCCCCGTTGCGAAGGTCCGCACTCCCCCGCCCGCCTGGCCCGCGGCACTCGCCCCGAGACGGCCGGTCCGAGCGGCATCGCCGAGCGGCATCGCCGAGCGGCATCGCCGGGTCGGCCCACTCTAATCGGTACGAAACGGAATCCACCCCGCGGACACCAACAGCTCAAGAACCCTATATTCCACCCCATGGAACTTGGACTCTTCAGCTTCGCCGAAACGCGTGTGGATCCCGAGACTGGGCACCAGCTCGAGGCCGGAACGCGCATCCGCCACCTGATCGACGAGGTCGAACTCGCCGATCGGGTGGGACTCGACGTCTATGGGGTCGGTGAGCACCACCGGGCCGACTACTCGGTTTCGGCTCCGGCCGTCGTGCTGGCCGCGGCGGCCGCCCGAACCGAGCAGATCCGGCTGACGAGCGCGGTCACCGTCCTGAGCTCCGACGATCCGGTCCGGGTATTCCAGGACTTCGCGACCCTCGACCACCTCTCGGAGGGGCGCGCCGAGATCATGGCCGGCCGGGGATCGTTCACCGAGTCCTTTCCTCTCTTCGGGCAGGAGCTGTCGGAGTACGACGAGATCTTCGAGGAGAAGCTCGGGCTGCTTCTCGAGCTGCGGGAAGGCGAGCGCATCACCTGGTCCGGCCGTCACCGGCCCCCGATCGAGGCCCGCCCGGTCTATCCCCGGCCCGCCCAGTCCCCCCTCCCGGTGTGGCTCGCGGTCGGGGGCTCACCCAACTCGGTGCTGAGGGCCGCGCGGCTGGGCCTCCCCATGGCGCTGGCGATCATCGGAGGCGCCCCGGCCCGCTTCGCCCCCATCGCGCGGGCCTACCGCGAGGCGGGGGTCGAGGCCGGACACGACCCGGCGCGGCTCCGGGTCAGCATCAACTCGCACGGCTTTCTGGCCGACTCGGCCGCCGAAGCCGCCGACATCGCCTTCCCCCCCTTCGCCGAGACCATGACCCGCATCGGCCGGGAGCGCGGATGGCCCCCGACCACCCGGGCCCAGTTCGACGCCGAGTGCCGCCTCGAAGGCGCCCTCGTCCTGGGGAGCCCCGACGAGGTGATCGAGAAGATCCTATACCAGCACGAGCTCTTCGGCCACGACCGCTTCCTGCTCCAGCTCACCGTGGGCCCCATCGCCCACGACCGGGTGCTCCACGCCATCGAGCTGTTCGGAACAAAGGTCGCCCCGGTGGTGCGGCGGGAACTCGGGGTGGGGAGGCCGTAGCCCCATGTCCTACGTCACGTACAAGGTCATCCACTACCTCGGGATCTTCCTGCTGGTGGTCGCACTGGGTGCGGCGCTGGGCCGAAAGGTGACGTCGGAGGGCCCCGATCCCCTGCGGAGGCGCTTCGTGGCCCTCCACGGAGTCGGGCTCTTCCTGGTCCTGCTGGGGGGATTCGGGCTCCTGGCCCGCACCGGGGTCTCCCATGGGGCCCTCTTCCCGGGGTGGGTGTGGGCGAAGCTGGCCATCTGGGTGGTGCTGGGAGGCACCGTGATGCTGGCCCGACGCCGGGCGGCGTGGGCGATGCCGCTCCTCCTGGTGGTCCCCGCGCTGGCGGCGCTGGCCGGTGTGCTGGCGTTTCTCAAGCCCTTTTAGCGCGCCTCGGGGCCGGGGCCTGGTCCCTCTGTCGCGCCCTCGAGCGTGGTGTCGTCGGGGGCGGTCGGATCGTCGGGGCCTTTTCCTTTGCGCACCTCGAACTGTCCGCCCATCGCGATACTGCCGAGGAAGAAGACCCGTTCGGAAACCATTACGACCACACCCAGCAGCATGGTGAGCCAAAGTCCCTGGATGGCCCCGAGCCTCCCTTCGATCAGGTCCGGGATCACTCCCCAGGCTACGACTCCAACCAGGATCGCGAAGGCAAGCCCCAGGGGGCCCTTCGGCTTGTATTCGAGCCGGATCCCACACTCCGGGCAGCCGAATCTCCACGGGAATGGAGTGCGTGCGAGGAGACTCCAGGGCAACGGGGTGGTGCAGGCTGGGCACGGAGGGCTGACGAGTCGCATTCTGAGTCTCCATGGCTAAGAGGGTTGGCCGCTGGCCGCGGCCACCATGAGTTCATGCGGCAAAGGGCGCTCGAACCCGGCAGGCCGAGGCTGAGTGGCCTATCCCCTCACCCCCGCCGCTCCAGCACGTCGAAGACCAGGTGCACCAGCTCCTCGGGGTGCCCCGCGATCCCGAAGGATCCGGCGGGGGCCGGCCGGTCCTCGCGCACCCTCGCCACGTAGAAGATCACCGGCGCCCCTCCCGCCGCCTGCGACACCTGCGGGAGCGCCCGTATCCCCTCGTCGTCGCGCCCCCCGCGCGAGATGTCCGACAGCACCAGGTCGAAGGGGTCCCGGCGGAGGTGGTCCAGGGCCTCGTCAGTGCTCTCGGCCATCACCACTTCGGCCCCGAGGGCGGTGAAGACCTCGGCCTCGCTCGCGACCCACTCCGGCGTGTCGTCGATCCAGAGGATCCGGGCCCCATCCATCAGGTGCGCGTGAGCGCGGGCGCGCCGAAGGGCCGGCGAGTCCGGTGCCGGGGCCGGCGAGTCCGTTACCGGGGAGCCGGAGCCCCGAGACTCGAAGGGCCCGGCCGACATCCGCGGGGCAGAGCTCGCCAGCGATTCCTCGGGCATGAGCATCGGGTGGGCTTCCGCCACCCTGAGATCCGCGTCCCTGAACTCCGGCTCCTCGGCATCCGCCAACGGGACATCCGCCATCGGGACATCCGGCCGATCCCCCGACTCCTTCTGCCGGATCGCCTCATCGAGCGCCCGGCGCGCCGGCGCCATCTCTTCGCTGGTGGCGGTGGTCAGAAAGCGCAGGGTGGTCGCGGCCAGCGCCTCGGGGTCGTCCAGCACCCCCAGGCTCGTGGCCCCCCACTGCCCATCGATCGTGAGCATGGCCACCCCGTGCAGGATCGCCCACACCGCACCGGCCAGGTCCTCGGCCCGGAGCGCCCCCTGCTGCCGCAGGTAGCCGTCCTCTTCCATCCCGATGGCCTCGAGGAAGATGAACTCCGTGCGCACGCGCTCCCGGTTGAGCCGCTCTCGCTCGACACGTCCGGGGCCCTCGGGCACCCGGTCGCTCAGCGCATCCGCCACCTCGGGGCCGAACATGAGCCGGAAGAGTCGGGGCTCCTCGCCGGCGAAGGCCAGGTAGGCCGCGGCCATCCCCCGAAGGCCCTCCTCGGAATGCCGACTCGAGCGAAGGGCCCGGTCCATCCGGTTGCCCAGCTCCCGGAAGCCCTCGGAGGCCACGGCCAACCGTAGCCCCGCGAGCCCTCCCCCCTCTTCGGTGCGGCCAAAGGCCAGGTAGGGAGCGGTCCGACTCTTCCCCGCCCGCTCCGCCACCTTCCGCAAGTCGAGATCCGTGTCGGGCTCGCGGAGCAGCTCGCGCGCGGCGTCGACGAAACGCTCCCTCAATTCCTCTCCCGACCCCCTGCTCTTCTGGCTCATGCCCCATCCTAGTGTAGTGTCTCGAAAGTCCCGTGGCATTCGACCGCCGCTGCATCCACCCTGGCCGCGTTGCACCTCGCTCGGAATAGCGGTGCTATTCCTCGTCGGTGCGCCTTGCCAGAGCGGCGCATCGTCAGTCTCGGTGCTAAACGGGACTTTCGAGACACTACACTAGCCCGACCACTTGACACCGTCAACCCGGCCGGATAAGTTGACAGTGTCAACCCAGCCACCCTTCCCCGGGAGATTCTAATGAACGTCGAACTGCTTCTCAGTCATCCCGCGCCCTCCGAGGGCCCGCCCCTGCGCCTTCAGGCGCTCGTCCGCATCTCGGGGAGGGCTCCCGAGGCATCCGCCCGTCCCCCGCTCAATCTGGCGCTCGTCCTGGACCGAAGCGGCTCGATGAGTGGTGAAAAGCTCGAAAACGCCCGCCAGGCCGCGGCCCTCCTCCTTCGCCGGCTGGGAGACGCCGACCGGGTCTCGGTGGTGGCCTACGACGACCAGGTCCAGACGCTCGCCGAGGGCGCCACCGGTCCCGCGCACCAGGAGGCGATCGAGGCCGTCCGGCGCATTCACGCCGGGAGCACCACCAACCTGAGCGGCGGCTGGCTGCGCGGCTGGGACCTGGTGCGGGCCGTACGCGGCGAGGGAGGAGGGCCGACGGAAGGCCTCTCCGAAACCGGTGAGTCGGATGCGCCCGCCGATACGACCCCGCGCATCCTGCTGATGACCGATGGGCTCGCCAACGCGGGGATCACCCAGCCTGCGGCGCTCACCGGCCTGTGTCGGACCGCGCGCGAAGAGGGGATTTCCACCACCACGATCGGATTCGGGCAGGGCTACGACGAGGACCTCCTGCGGGCGATGGCGGATGCGGGTGGGGGCGCCGCCTACTACATCGAAAATCCCGATCAGGCCCCCGGTGTCTTCGAGGAGGAGATCGAGGGGCTCCTGGGGCTCGCCGCGCAGAATGTCGAGCTGGTGCTGACGCCCGGCTCCGGGACCGAGCTGGTGGCGGTGCGGCACTCCTATCCGACCACGCAGACCGAGACCGAACTGCGGCTGGACATTGGTGACCTGTATGGTCACGAGCCCCGGCTGGCCCTGATGGAGTTCGACCTGGAGGACGCCCGGGCCGGGGTCGAGCTCGACGTGGCCTCGCTTCGGGTGCGCGGGCACGTCCTTGAGGACGGGGGGGTCGAGGAGCGCGAGGTCACCCTGCCGATCACCCTGAAGGTGGGGGTGGGCCCGCGGGTGGAGCCCGAAGTGCGGCGGATCGCGCTCCTGCTGGATGCGGCGGATGTGCGCGACGAGGCGCTGGCGGCCCGGGATCGCGGGGACTGGGACGGGGCGTCGGACCGGCTGCGCGAGACCGCCGAGCGGATCGAGGCGGAGCTTTCCGGCGATGTCGAGGGCGAGCGCGAGGTGAACAGCCTGCGGGCGATGGCCACCCGCATGCAGCCGCACGTGTTCGACGCGGCCGACCTGAAGTACATGAAGCAGCAGGTCCACGACCAGCGCCGCTCCCGCACGGCCGCGCGCGAGCGGTACGAGCGGCCGGAGGGGTAGTGGCGGGGGTGATGCTGGCGGGGCGCGGGGCAGGAGCGGCGCGGGGGGCAGCGCCGGCCGGCCGAGAGCACCGGGGCGGGCATCCCCCCCGGCCTCGGGTCGCAGGGGCCGCAGGGCGAGGGGACGCGGCGCGGGGGACGCGCGTCGGGGTGCCGTGCCGGCGGTCACAACCCTTCAACCGCAACGATTTCGAAAGCGCTTGGAGGATTGGGGACACTATATGCCCCCAATCCTTCCGGCGTTGTCAGGTGGGGATCTCTCGCTAAGGATTTGCGACATATAGGACCCCCAATCCTTCACGCGTCGATCAGAAGTGCCTGCGTGAAGGGTTGTGCCGGTGGCGACGGGACCGCCCACCGGGCTGCGGGGTTCTGGGTCGGGTATGGATCCTTCGGAATTTTTTGCGACAACGAAGAGCGGGAGCCTGGCATGAAGGTGGAAATCTGGTCCGACGTGGTGTGCCCCTGGTGCTACATCGGGAAGCGCCGCTTCGAGAAGGCGCTCGAGGGCTTCGACGAATCGGTCGAGGTGGCGTGGCGCAGCTTCGAGCTGGATCCCACGGCGCCGAAGGAGCCGGTGGCGGCGCTGGACGAGGCGCTGGCCTCGAAGTACGGGATGAGCGTGGAGAAGGCGCGTGATATGATGGACCAGATGAGCCGCACGGCGGCGGCCGAGGGGCTGGACTTCGACTTCGGGCGCGCCCGAGGGGGCAACACGCTCGACGCCCACCGCCTTCTGCACTTCGCCGCCGAGCAAGGACTGCAGGCAGAGATGAAGGAGCGGCTCCTTCGGGGCTACATGACCGAGGGGCGGGCGATCTCGGATCCGGTGGAGCTCGCCGAACTCGCCGGCGAGGTGGGGCTGGACTCCGACGAGGTCACCGCCATGCTGGCCGGCGATGCCTACACCGAGGCGGTGCGCCGCGACGAGGCCCGCGCCCGGGAGATCGGGGTGCGGGGCGTCCCCTTCTTCCTGATCGACGAAAGGATCGGAGTTTCGGGCGCACAGCCGCCCGAGCTCATCCGCCAGGCGCTGGCGTCTGCCCTGGAGCGTGACTGAGTCAGCGGATGGGCGCTGCCCACCGCCGCCGGCGGTCAGGGCCCGGCGGACGAGCCCTGGCCGTGCCGACCCGCAGGACGGGGCGCCCCGCCCCCTACGAGTCCGACCACACCGCCAGCTCGTTCCCGTTGGGATCCGCAAAGTGGAAGCGGCGCCCCCTTCACGGCAGCGCGACCCAGGCGACCGAGGGCACGTCGAACTCGTCCCGGACGATCCCCCACGCGCGGTCGGCGGTGAATCGCATCGCGACAAAGCCATCGGGGAAACGGATCACCTGGGGCAGACCGACCTCGTCATCGAGGGGAATCCGCACCCAGCTCCAACCCTGGCCACCCGAGCCACTATCCCACTCGAAGTTCTGGAGCCAGAGGGCCGTGTCCGCCCCGCAGCGAAGACTGTGATACTCCGGGAAGACCTCGGCGAACTCCTCGAACACATCGGCCATCTGAACGAGGAAGAACTCCCGGAGCTCATCATCCGGTG
The DNA here is from genome assembly GCA_007692605.1 of Gemmatimonadales bacterium. Taxonomy (GTDB): domain Bacteria; phylum Gemmatimonadota; class Gemmatimonadetes; order Longimicrobiales; family Gaopeijiaceae; genus SLBA01. The sequence goes on along the minus strand of REBS01000070.1, from coordinate 2,381 downwards.
GCCGCTGATCACTGGGCACCTCCTCGATGATCCGAGGGAGCATGACCTCGAACATGCGATCCGCGGTGAACGGCATGCGGCGCGCCGGTGGGAGGTCGAACGCACGGGTCTCGGCGACATTGGGCGTCCCCTCTCCCGCAAGCGCACGGACCGTGTGGCTCGACGGGTCGTACATCCAGCCCTGCCCATCGGGGCAGACCGCGAGCAGGGGCACCGGCAGCCAGTCGGTGGCGCCCGGGTACTGCGCGGCCGGATCTTCCAGCAGCTCCGACAGATCCCAGCGCTCGGCGAGGCTCCCCTCGGCGAGCGAAAGCTCCGCTATCCGGGACCGCCAGAAGGCGAGGCCGTTCGGGAGATCGTTCGGAGGGTACATCACGAACACGGAGCCGCCCCCCCCATCCACCCACGCCAGGGGTCCCGGCATGCCCGCATCTCGAGAGAGCAGCATCTGGGGAGTGACCGTCTCGTTCGGAAGGCCCACCGCCTCGGAGCCCACGGCCGCCGCGGACTCGAGCCCCCCGCCCGTCACCCGCACCATGGCGTGACGCGCGCGATCGTACGTCCAGATCCCGTCGGCCCCCTGCCCTCCCGGCCGGACCAGGGTCACCGGATTCCTGAACTCCTGCGGCCCTCCCCCCGACTGACCGAGCGGCCCGACGACCGTCCCGTCGGGGCCGAACCCCACGAAGAAGGGAGCCGCGTCGTCGAGCACCCAGACCGTGCCATCAGCATCGATCTCGAGGTCTCTGACCAGGGTCAGCGACTCGCTCGTGCCCAGGATCTGCAGCGCCTCTGCGCCGATCTCGACGGCCTCAGCGGGCGAGTCGGCGGAGGACTCCGAGCCCGAATCCCCGCAGGCCGCCACCACCATGACCGCGGTCAGAGCCGCGAGTGCGCGGAGGACCGGGCTGGAGCCGAGGGCCGAACTCGAACCGGCGGATCGCCCCGCACCCACGGGCAGCCCCGACCGGGGCGCCCGACTCGGACCCAGGGGTCGCCCCGAGCGGCAGGATCGATCCGAGCCGAAGGGTCGGAGGGAGGTCGGAGGCCGGCTGGGACGGGGCGGGACGATTGAGGGCACGAGCACACTCGGCGTTGGGGGGGTCATGAAGAGCCTCGGTCCGCTCCCTACGCACCCGTGACGCGTGAGGTTTCGGCCGGTAGAGTGTAGGGATCGGGCAGTGCTCCTCGAAGCTACATCGTGACCCCCGACCAGGCGACCTTCGCATGATGCCACCCAACCAGCGAGAACTCCGCAGCGAAATCCGTTGGCTCGGCGAGACCCTGGGCGAGGTGATCATCGAGCAGGCCGGCCCGCCCGCCTTCGAGCTCGTCGAAGAGATCCGCGCGCTCGCCAGGGACCGACGCAAAGGCGAGGCGCAAGCCGAGGACCGTCTCATCCAGACCATCCGCGACCTCGACGCCGAGCAGATCGAGTCGCTGATCTGCGCGCTCAGCGTCTTCTTCGATCTGGCCAATCTGTCCGAGGACCGGCAGCGGGTCCGCGTCGTTCGCGAGCGCGAGCGGCAGGGCAAACGCACCGAATCCGAGAGCCTGGGCGGGGTCATCCGCGCACTGCGGGACCGGGGCGTCGACGCCGAGACCGTCCAGACTCTCCTGCGTGACACGGGCATCGAATTCGTCTTCACCGCTCACCCGACCGAGGCCAAGCGCCGGTCCGTGCGCGAGAAGGTCCGGGACCTCCGCCGACACCTGTATGCACTCGACGACACCGAACTCCTGACCCGCGAGCGGGACCAGCTCGAGCGCTGGGTCAAGGCCGACCTCACCGGGCTCTGGCAGACCGATTTCGTGCGCTTCCGCCGGCCCTCGGTCGTCGAGGAACTGGACCGCTCCCTCTTCTTCGCGGGCAATCTGTGGACCGTGGTCCCCCGCCTGTTCAGGGAACTCGGGGAGGCCCTCCAGCGCACCTATCCGGACCAGGCCTTCGACCTCCCCCCGGTGATCCGGTTCGGCACCTGGATCGGGGGCGACCGCGACGGCAACCCGTATGTCACCGCCGAGGTGACCGGGCACGCCCTCCGGCGCCTGCGCGAAGAGGCCCTCGGGCGCCACATCGAACGCGCCCGCGACGCCCGGGGGAGCCTGAGCATGTCGGGCCGCAAGGCGGGAGTCAGCGCGGAGCTCCTCGAGGCGATCGACGACGCCAACCGGCGCTTTCCCGCACTCGAGTCCGCCGTCGCGCATCTGTCGGACGCGGAGCCCTACCGCCGCTGGCTGCGCATCATCCAGTGGCGCCTCGAGCGCGCCCTCGAGGTCGTGCCCGGATCCGAAGAGGAGAGCCCCTCCGGTGCCTACGGTGACCCGGCGGAGTTCCTGGACGATCTCGACCGGATGAAGCGGAGCCTCGAGGAGAACGG
>REBS01000170.1 GCA_007692605.1 Gemmatimonadales bacterium | reverse complement strand
CTCAGACGGAATGGTGCGGGCGGGTGGCGAGGAAGAGGGTGGCTCAGACGGAATGGTGCGGTCGGGTGGAGAGGAAAAAGGGTGGCTCAGCCGGAATGGTGCGGTCGGGTGGCACCGGCGAACGCACCACGCCGGAGGCCGGGAGCGTTCTGGACGACACCTGTCGCGAGCCCGTTGGGCGAGCATCGCAGATGCGATGCAAGCGAAGAGCCTTGATTTCAGAGTGTGGGCGGTCGAGTTTACCGCGACCCCTGTCCACCGGAGCGCTCCGACACGGAGTTCCGGCGGGCGCGCCGCGAACCCGAAGCCTGGAGCGAGACCGACCATGACCACAGCGACCTGGGTCACCATGATCGTCATTACGGGCTTTGTCTGGGGGGGCTGCATCCTGGCCATCAGCACCGCGATGAGCAAGGAGTCGAAGAAGGGGGAGTGACGGCCTTTCCCCTTGGTGTATATTTATTCTCTTTTGGGCCTCCGGGGGCGTCCCGGTCGCCACTCCCACCCCTCTGAATCCTCTCGGACGTCCCCGTGCCAAGACGAGACGACCTCGAATCCATCCTGATCCTGGGATCCGGCCCCATCATCATCGGGCAGGCCTGCGAATTCGACTATTCCGGTACCCAGGCGGTCCGCGCCCTCAAGGAAGAGGGCTACCGTGTGATCCTGGTGAATTCGAATCCGGCCACGATCATGACCGACCCCGAGCTGGCCGACCGGACCTACGTGGAGCCGATCACGGCCGCCTGGGTGGAGCGGATCATCGAGAAGGAGCGACCGGACGCCATCCTGCCCACCATGGGGGGACAGACAGCGCTGACCGTGGCGATGGCCCTGCACGAGAACGGGGTCCTGGAGCGCTACGGGGTGGAGCTGATCGGGGCGAACGCCCGCTCAATCGAGATGGCCGAGGACCGTGAGGAGTTTTCGGACGCGATGGAGCGGATCGGGCTGGCCGTGCCCCACGGCGGCTTCGTCCGGACCATGGACGAGGCGCTCGAGCTGGTCGAGGACACCGGGTTTCCCGCCATCATCCGCCCTTCGTACACGATGGGGGGCACCGGCGGAGGGATTGCCTACAACCGCAAGGAATTCGAGGCGGCGGTCCGCAAGGGTCTCGACGCCTCGCCGATCACCGAGGTCCTGATCGACCGTTCGGTGATCGGGTGGAAGGAGTACGAGCTCGAGGTCGTGCGGGACGGAGACGACAGCGTCATCATCGTCTGCGCGATCGAGAACTTCGACCCCATGGGGGTCCACACGGGCGATTCGATCACGGTGGCGCCGGCGCAGACGCTGACCGATGTGGAGTACCAGAAGATGCGCGACGCCGCGATCGAGGTGATCCGCGAGATCGGGGTAGAGGCGGGCGGGTGCAACATCCAGTTCGCCGTGAACCCCGAAAATGGCGAACTCCTGGTGATCGAGATGAACCCGCGGGTCTCGCGCTCCTCGGCGCTGGCCTCGAAGGCGACAGGATTCCCGATCGCGCGGGTGGGAGCCAAGCTGGCGGTGGGCTACCGCCTGCACGAGTTGCCGAACGACATCACGAAGACGACTCCGGCCTCCTTCGAGCCGGCCCTCGACTACGTGGTCGCCAAGTTCCCCCGCTTCGCCTTCGAGAAGTTTCCCGAGGTGGACCCGGTCCTTGGGGTGCAGATGAAGGCCGTGGGCGAGACCATGGCGATCGGACGCACCCTGAAGGCCGCATGGCAGAAGGGGCTGCGCGGGCTCGAGATCGGCCGTACCGGCTGGGTCGAGGGGGCCACCCTCTCGGACGACGGGCTCGAGGCCGAGGACCGCGAGTCGCTCCTGGCCGCCATGCGACGGCCCACCGCCGAGCGCCCCTTCCAGCTGAAGCGTGCCCTGACGCATCTGGTGGCGTGGGAGCGTGGGGCGGGTGAGCCGACGGGCGCCGCCGGGGACCAGGCCGGCAGGTCGGCTGTCGACGACCCGGCCCGTCCGGCGACGCTGGCCGAGATCCAGGAAGCGACGGGGATCGATCCGTGGTTCCTGGACCAGCTCCTCGAGCTCGTCGAGCTCGAGTTCCTGTACCGGGACGCCGACGAGGTCACCCCGGAGCTCGTGCACCTGATGAAGCGCAACGGGTTCTCGGACGCACAGCTCGGCTCCTTCCGCGGACAGACCGAGGCCGAGGTGCGCAGCCTGCGCTGGGAGATGGGGATCCGCCCCACCTTCAACGTGGTCGACACCTGCGCCGGGGAGTTCCCGGCCGAGACGCCCTACTACTACTCGTCGTACGAGACCGAAGACGAGGTCCGCGAATCGGATCGCGAGAAGATCGTGATCCTGGGCAGCGGCCCGAACCGGATCGGCCAGGGGATCGAGTTCGACTACTGCTGCGTGCAGGCGGTGCTCGAGCTCCGCGAGGCGGGCTACGAGACGATCATGATCAACTCGAACCCCGAGACGGTCTCGACCGACTTCGACGTCTCGGACCGCCTCTACTTCGAGCCGCTCACCCTCGAGGACGTGCTCGAGGTGCTGCACCGCGAGAAGCCCATGGGGGTGATCGTGCAGCTCGGCGGCCAGACGCCGCTGAACCTGGCGCGCAAGCTCGAGGAGATGGGCGTGCCGATTCTGGGGACCTCGGTCGACGCGATCGATCGGGCCGAAGACCGCCGCCGCTTCGAAGAGGTCTGCCGGAAGGTGGGCGCCCTGGTGCCCCCGAACGGGACCGCCACCTCGCTCGACGAGGCCCGCCGGGTCGCCGCCGAGGTGGGCTACCCCGTGCTCGTGCGGCCCTCGTACGTGCTCGGAGGGCGCGGGATGGAGATCGTCTACGACGAGGCTTCCCTCGACGCCTACTTTCAGAGGGCGGTGAAGGCCTCTCCGGACCACCCGGTGCTGATCGACCAGTTCGTCGAGGATGCCTTCGAGGCCGATGTCGACGCCCTGTCGGACGGGGTCGACGTGGTGATCGGCGGCATCATGCAGCACATCGAGAATGCGGGCGTGCACTCGGGCGACTCGGCGTGCGTGCTTCCGCCCTATCGGCTCGAGCCCCAGGAGCTCGAGACGATCCGAGAGCTGACGCGGGCCTTCGCCCTGGAGCTGGGGGTCGTGGGACTCCTGAACATCCAGTACGCGATCCGCGACGGGAAGGTCTACGTGCTCGAGGTCAATCCGAGGGCCTCGCGCACGATCCCCTTCGTGAGCAAGGCGACCGGCACTCCGCTGGCCCGCTACGCCGCCCGCGTGATGGCCGGCGAGTCGCTGGCATCGCTCGGTGTTCCGCCGGAGCCCGAGGTGCCCGGGGTGGCGGTCAAGGAGGCCGTCTTCCCCTTCAACCGCTTCGATGTCGACATCCTTCTGGGGCCCGAAATGCGCTCCACCGGAGAGGTGATGGGCTTCGACGTCTCGCTGGGGATGGCCTACGCGAAGGCGCAGGACGGTGCGGGCAACCCGCTGCCCGACGAGGCCGGCACGCTCGTGGTGACGGTCAACGACCGCGACAAGCCGACGGTCACGCCGATCCTGCGGCGCTTCCTGGACCTGGGCTTCCGGATCCGGGCCACGGGGGGCACCTACCGCTACATGAGTGGCCTGGGGCTGCAGTGCGACCGGATCTTCAAGGTCGGAGAGGGGCGGCCCGACATCGTCGACGCGATCGTCTCGGGCGAGGTCCAGCTGCTTATCAACACCCCGCTCGGCAAGAAGTCGCAGTTCGACGACTACGCGATGCGCCGGGCGGCGATTACCTACAAGATCCCGTACCTGACGACGATGTCGGCCACGAACGCCGCCTGCGACGCGATCCTGGCGCTCCGTACCGTACCGCCGGCGGTCTGCTCGCTCCAGGAGTGGGCCGAGCGACGGGGGACCCCGGCCGCGCCGGGCGCCGCCGATCTGACCACGGGGTGACTGCGCCTCGACCCCCAGGCCCCGATGACCCCGCCCGCGTGAGCGTGCCCGCCGGATTCTACCTGCACTCCGCGGCGGCGCTCCATGATACGGGCTGGAACCATCCCGACCACCAGGGCCGCCTGCGCTCGCTGGCCTCGTCGGTCGGCAAGGACATGATGGCGCTGCACGGCAGGGTCGAGCAGACCGAACCCCCCGCCGCCGAGGTCGCGACCCTGGCGCGGGTGCACCCCCAGCGGTACCTGGCGACGCTCCGCGAGGCCTCGGTACAGGCCGAGGTGAGCGGCCAGGTGGTGGAGCTGGACCCCGAGACGCGCGTCTCGGGTGCCACCTGGGAGGCGCTCCTGGGAAGTTCGGGCGCGGTCTGTCACGCGGTCGAAGAGGTCGTGGCCGGACGCCGCCACAACGCCTTCGTGGCCGCCCGACCCCCGGGCCACCACGCCTCGGCGGAGCGGGCCATGGGCTTCTGCATGGTCAACCACGTGGCCGTGGCGGCGCGGCACGCGCTCGCCGAGGGGCTGGCCCGGCGGGTCGCGATCGTCGACTGGGACCTGCACCACGGAAACGGCACCCAGGACCTCTTCTACGACGACCCCGACGTCTTCTACCTCTCGCTGCACGAGTGGCCGCAGTTTCCCGGTACGGGGGCCTCGACGGAACGGGGCGAGGGGGCGGGCGAGGCAACGACGCTCAACGTGCCCCTGCCGGCGGGGACCGGCTTCACGAGCTATCGACGGGCGCTGGCCCACGCGCTCGACGAGGTCGCCGGGGTCTTCACCCCCGACCTGGTCCTGATCTCGGCCGGCTACGACACCCTGCGCGCCGATCCCCTCGGCAGCTTCCAGCTCGAACCCGAGCACTTTCACGAGCTGACCGGGATCGTCCTGGAGTGGGCGAAGGCGTCGGCCGAGGGGCGGGTGGTGGCCGTGCTCGAGGGGGGCTATGCGCCCTCTCCGACGGGCAGGGCGGTGGTGGCGACGGTGCGTGCGCTGGCCGGGGTCTCGCTCACCGAGTGAGGGCGTCCCGAGCCCTCGTCGGAGGGTCTCGCCCCCGCTGCGTTCGGTGCTCCTGCACCCTCCGACTTGAGGGAAGGCCTCCGACCGGCGAGTTTAGGGAGTCAATTCACCGGCTCCGTTCCCCGTACCCCGGTGACGCCGATGCTTCGAAAAACCCTGATGGTCACGCTGGGCCTCCTCGTTGTGGGGCTCATCGCCGCTCACCCCCTCGAGGCGCAGATCCCCGAAGGGGTCGAGGGTACCTATATCCCTCACCCCGAGGCAGAGAAGGCCACCTCTCGCCTCCTCTCGCCCTTTTGTCCGGGGCTAATGCTGGAGCAGTGCCCCGCCCAGGAGTCCCGTATTCTGCGGGACTCGCTTCAGATGCTCGCCCTGCAGGGAATGAATGCCCGCGAGCTGGAAGAGTGGATGCTGGCCAATCACGGCGAGGAGTACCGAGCGGTTCCGAAGAGCAGTGGGACCGGGCTCGCCGCCTGGGTGCTGCCGCCCTTCGCACTCCTGATGGGGGTCGGTGCGGTCGTGCTCGTCCTTCGCCGGGTCCTCCCCTCGCGGGATGCCGAGTCCGATGCGACCGATGGCTCCTCGAGGGCGTCCGACGGCCCTGATGACCCCATTCTCACGGCCGAAGACGAACAGCGGCTGCGCGAGGCGATTCGCGAGATCGAGCTTGCCGAGGATCCGGCGCTCTAAGGGCGCGCCTCCTCTACATGACTGATAACCGAACGGGTCGGGCCGAGTCCGACGTCCCCTCGATGCTGGATCTGATCCGGATGAGTCCGCGTCCGATCTTTCCTCCCGGGGGCCGCGACCTGTATCGCCAGATCGCGATCCTGACCGAGATGGCTCCCGGCAAGGAGGTCCTCGTGGCCTCGTGCGGAATCGGAGTGACGGCCGAGTTCTTCGTGCGTGAGTTCGGGGTGCAGGGCTCCGGGGTCGACGAAGACGCCACCCTCATCGAGCGTGGCGAAGATCGGACCCGGGTCGACGGCATTCAGGAGCGGCTCCAGTTTCAGCAGGCGTCGATGGACGATCTGCCCTATCGCGACGGGGTCTTCGACGTGACGCTGGGGGAGTTGGGCCTGACGGCCCACGCCACACCCGAAGATGCGATCCGCGAGTTGGTCCGGGTGACGCGTCCCGGTGGCCGGGTCGTGCTGGTGCAACCGGTCTGGAAGGCGCCGGTAGACGACGAGCGGCAGCAGGTGCTCACCGAGCACCTGGGGGCCCGGCCTCTCATGATGGTCGAGGTCAAGCAGATCCTGCGCGCCTCGGGGATCCGAAAGCTCCACACCGAGGCGTGGTCCGACGAAGAGACCGCCTTTCGCAAGGGGGCCCGAAAGCCCTTTCCCGACTTCGCCGAGCTGTTCACCCTGTACGAGAAGATCGGGATCCTGCGCCGGGCCTGGAAGCGCTGGGGCTGGCGGGGGGTCCGCGCCGCGATCGCCCGCGAGCAGCGGGTGCACCGGCTCCTGACCCGCGAACGGGTGCTGGGGCTCGACATGGTGTCGGGGCTGCGCACCGAGCCGGAAGCGCTCGAGCCCGACCCACCGGAGCCCGAGGCAGAGGCCGATGCGGAGGCCGCCGGGGCCCCCGAGGGGTCCGCGCCCTCGAACGCCGCCGATCCCTCGTCGGCCTCCGAAGACCCGAACGACGTCGACACTCCAACACCGCCTCAATCCACTGGATCGTGACTTCCTTCGCCCCCACCGACCCGAGCCCCGAACTCCTCGACCCCGACCGCCTCGCCGCCCTGCAGGCGCGCATCGCCGAGATCGGCGCCGACGGCTGGCTCCTCTACGACTTTCGGGACCAGAACCCGCTGGCCCACCATCTCCTGGGGCTCGGCAAGACGACCCGCCGGGCCTTCGCCCTCTTCCCGGTCGAGGCCGAGCCGATCCTGCTGCGCCACGCGATCGAGGCGTCGTCGTGGCACGCGTGGCCCTGGGAATCGCGCACCTACGCGGGGTGGAAGGAGCTCGAGACCGAGCTCCCCCGTCTCCTCGAGGGGCTCGACACCGTGGCCATGGAGATCTCGCCGAAGAGCGCCGTGCCCACCGTGGACCGTGTCCCGTCGGGGATCGTGGAGCTGGTCCGCGCCACCGGAGTGACCCCGGTCACATCGGGGGACCTGGTCAGCCAGTACTACGCCCGCTGGCACGAAGGCGGGCTCGAGGCGCACCGACGCGCGGCCACCGTGGTCCGCGATGTGGCGCACGGCGCCTTCCAGCGGGCCGCGCAGCACGCCGCCTCGGGGGACCCGGTGAGCGAGGCCGCCCTGATGCAGTGGATCGAGCACGCGCTCGAGCGCGGGGGGGTGACCGAGCAGGTCGGCTGCATCGCGGCGTTGGGGCGCACCGCCTCGGATCCGCACTACCACCCGCAGGGGGAAGGGGAGCGGATCGAATCCGGCTCGCTCGTGCTTATCGACCTGTGGGGCACCGAGCCCGGGGGCATCCCCGCCGACCAGACCTGGATGGCGTGGATCGGCGACAGCCCCGACGACCGCACCATCGAGGTCTGGACCGCGGTGCGCGACGCCCGCGACCGGGCGCTCGAGCTCCTCATGGCGCGCTACGCCGAGGGTGAGGAGATCCGCGGCTGGGAGGTGGACCGCGCCGCCCGCGACCTGCTCGACGAGCGCGGCTTCGGGGCGTGGTTCGTGCACCGCCTGGGGCACTCGATGGACCGCGAGCTGCACGGCTCCGGGCCCAACCTCGACGATCTCGAGACGCGCGACGAGCGCCGGATCCTGCCCGGGGTGGGCTTCTCGATCGAGCCGGGGGTGTACATTCCGGGCGAGATCGGCGTGCGCAGCGAGGTGAACGTCTACTGGGGCCCCGACGGCCCCGAGGTCACCCCGACCGAGATCCAGCGCGAGCTCCTGATCCTCTCCGGGGACTGATCGACCGGTGCCGGAGCATGTGGAGGTCGCCCTCCCCCTGCCGCTCTTCCGGACCTTCACCTACCGGATCGACGAAGGCCCCCCGCCGGAGCCGGGGTGCCGGGTGCTGGTCCCCTTCCGCCGGCGCGAGCGGGTGGGCTGGGTCCTGGGCCCCGCGGACCCGGCCGGCATCCGCGGGATCCGCTCGGTGCACGACCGGCTCGAGACCGAGCCCTCGGTCACCCCGGAGCTCCTGGAGCTGGCCCGCTGGATGGCCGAGTACTACGTCTGCCCCGTGGGGATCGTGCTCCGCTCGCTCCTCCCCTCGGTGCTCTCGGACGTGGCGCGCGAGCGGGTCACCCTGACCCCGAACGGCCGCACCCTGGTCGAGGGCCGCCGCGCCGCGCTCCAGCCCCCCGGACCCGAGCTGCCCGACTCGGCGTGGACCCTGCTCGAGGCGCTCGAATCCATGGAAGGCCCCGCCGCGCTCTCGACGCTGCGCAAGCACCTCGGGGGCGCAAGCGCATGGCCCCCCCTGCGCCGCCTGTCGGCCGAGGGGCTGGTCGAGCACCACACCGAGCCCCCCCGGGCCCCCCCGGTTCGCACCCGCCGCGTGGTGCGGCTGACCGAGCGGGTGCCCGACCTGCTCGAGCGCGAGGAGCTCTTCGGGCGGGCCGACCGGCAGCGGGAGTGCTACGAGTACCTGGAGACCGCCGAGGGCGCGGCCGAGCTGGCCGAGCTCACCGGCCGGCTGGGCTTCTCGCGCTCGGTGATCAGCGGGCTCGAGGACAAGGCGCTCGTCACCCTGGCCGACGAAGAGGTCCTGCGGGACCCCTTCCAGGGTCGGGAGCCCGCCGGCCCTCCCCCGGTGCTCACCCCGAACCCGGCCCAGCGGCACGCGATCGACACCCTGACCGGGGCGCTCGACGACGACGCCCGCGCCCCCTTCCTCCTGCACGGGGTGACGGGCTCGGGCAAGACGCTCGTCTACATCGAGCTGCTGCGCGAGGTGGTCGACCGGCGCGGGCGCAGCGCGATCGTGCTCGTGCCCGAGATCGCGCTGACCCCCCAGACGGTGGGCCGCTTTAGGGCCTGGTTCGGGGACCGGGTCGCGGTCCTCCACTCGGCGCTCTCGAATGGGGAGCGCTACGACGAGTGGCGTCAGCTGCGCTCGGGCGACAAGCGGATCGTGGTGGGCGCCCGTTCCGCCCTGTTCGCCCCCCTGGACGACCTGGGCGCGATCATCGTCGACGAGGAGCACGAGGGCACCTACAAGCAGTCCGAGGCCCCCCGCTACCACGCCCGCGACCTGGCGGTGCTGCGGGCCCATCGGGCCGGGGCGGTCTGCGTGCTCGGCAGCGCCACCCCCTCGCTCGAGAGCTGGCGCAACGCCGAGCGGGGCAAGTTCCGGCGCCTCACGCTGCCCGACCGGGCCACCGGCGCCCTGCTGCCCAAGGTCGACGTGGTGGACCTGCGCAAGCTGCGCGCGCCCGGTGGGCAGGGAGGGCAGGGAGGGCAGCAGGGGGGCGCCAGCGCCTCTGCGTACGTCCTGACGCCCCCCCTGACCGCGGCGCTCACCGAAACGCTGAAGCGGGGCGAGCAGGCGATCCTCCTGCTGAATCGCCGCGGATACTCGTCCTTTCTGCAGTGCCGGGGGTGCGGAGAGGTGATGGAGTGCCCCCACTGCTCGGTCTCGCTCACCTACCACCGGGGCCGCCAGATCCTGCTCTGCCACCACTGCCGCCACGAGGTCCGCGCGCCGAATCGCTGCCCCTCGTGCGGCGATCCGGAGCTGTCGCGCCGGGGCATGGGCACCGAGCAGGTCGAGCGGGTGGTCGGGGAGGCCTTTCCGGGCGCCCGCATCGCCCGCATGGATGTCGACACCACCGGGGGGAAATGGGCGCACGCCGACATCCTCGGCCGGGTGGGCCGGGGCGAGGTCGACATCCTGCTGGGCACGCAGATGATCGCCAAGGGGCTGGACTTTCCGATGGTGACGCTGGTCGGGGTGGTCAACGCCGACGTGGGGCTCCACCTGCCGGACTTTCGCGCCAGCGAGCGCGCCTTCCAGCTCCTGTCGCAGGTGGCCGGACGCGCGGGGCGGGGGGAGCGGGGGGGACGGGTGATCATCCAGAGCTCGCTGCCCGAGCACTACGCGGTGCAGTCGGCGCTCACCCACGACTTCGAGGGCTTCGCCCGCGCCGAGCTCGCCGAACGAAAGGAGCCCGCCTACCCGCCCCACCTGCGCATGGCGAACGTGATCGTCAGCTCGCCCGACGCCGAGCTGGCCGCCTCGACCGCCGAGGGCGCGGCCGCCTGGCTGCGCGCCCGGATCGCCGGGGCAGAGGGCGGGGGGGGTGGGGGCCGGGCGTCGGCGGCCGCGGGCGGCCTCACCCTGGTGGGCCCCGCGCCGAGCCCGATCGAGCGGCTGCACACCCGCTGGCGCTGGCACTTCTTCCTGCGGGGCGCAGGCGTGGCCGAGATGACCCGGCTCCTGCACGCCTTCATGACCGGATACGACCCCCCGGCCGGCGATGTCCGGATCGCGCTCGACCGGGACCCGGTGGCGCTGCTCTGACGCACGGCACCGGCCGGAACCGTACCCGGCGAGTCACAGCGCTGGCGGTCCGAATCCCCGCCCCCTAGATTGGGGCGCAATCGAATCGGGGGTCCCGGGGTATCAGGTGGGACGATGGGGAGAATACGGGAGCGGGCGACCCGGAGCACCCCCTTCGGCTGTGAACCCCTGTGCAATGGAGGAGTGCCGAGATGGGCTGCCTGGCGCTGAACGCCTCATTCGAGCCCCTGACGCTGGTGGAACCTCGCCGGGCGATCCGGCTCGTGCTCGATCGCAAGGCCGAGATCCTCGAGGTCGACGAACGCCGCCGTTTCCGGTCGGAGCACGACGAGTTTCCCTGCCCGACGGTGATCCGGCTCGTGCGCTACGTCCACGTGCCCCGTCGCTTCCGTCGCCAGGTCACCAACACCTTCCTGTTCGCGCGCGACGACTACACCTGTCAGTACTGCGGGCGGCACCGGCGGCAGCTTCGCGGTCGCCAGTTCCTGACCCGCGATCACATCCTGCCGGTCTCGCGCGGGGGCGCGAACGACTGGGAGAACGTGGTCACCTCGTGCTCGCCCTGCAACAACCGCAAGGCCAGCCGCACCCCGGAAGAGGCGCACATGCCCCTGCTGACCGTGCCGGGAGAGCCCAACTACGTGCACCTGGTGTGGGCGGTCCGACGGGTGACCCAGGCGCAGGCCAAGTACATCGAGATGTTCTACGGGGGCGATGCGCTACGGACGATCGAGGGCAAGCGCGAGCTGGCCTGAGGCCGGTTCAGCCTGGCCCTGGACCGTCTCAGCGCCTCAGCGACCCGGGGGAGAGAAGGGCCGCTCGAAGAGATGTCCGGCGCCGAGCAACTCGCCGTCGGTGTCCCGCTGCTTCCAGATCAGCGTCCACCCGCGCGTGGCGTCGTTTTCGAGCCGGTAGGTGAAGCCCGGGCGCCGGCTGCGCTCCCGAAGGAAGCGTTCGACGGTCTCGGGGAGTCCCGCGGGAAGGGGGCGATCCAGGTGGGCCAGCAGGGGGGGGAGGGCGTCTTCTCCGTTGGCGGCCCTCTCGAGCGCCGCAGCTCCGGCCACGGCGGCCTCGAGCCCCAGCTTCATTTCGGCCAGCGCCTTTTCGGCCTCGAGCGAGGCCGGTCCCGAAAGACTGCTCAGCTCACCGGATCGTGCGGTGTCGCGAACCAGTCCGTCGACCTCGCGCAGGATCTGGCGCAGTCGCTGATGGAGTCCCGTGACCAGGGACTCCGAGCGATCCGGGTCTCCGGTCCGCCCCACGGCGGGGGCAGAGGCATCCTTGCGCTCAGTCGGTCCAGCCGGTCCCGCCGCTTCAGCCGCCATCGTCATTGTCTCCGTCGGGGCGATCACTCCACTCCCGGATCATCTGATCGTGGCGCTCGCGAGCTTCGCGAACGATCCGTCGGGATTCGGCTTCCGTTTCGGAGCTCGAGGGCGACCCCTCGCGGGATCCATCGCTGGACCCCTCGCTGGATGACTGCGTGGCGCTCTTGCCGGACGCGGAGGACGATTCCCCGGAACCCAGAAGATGGCTGCACCGAACCTCGTACGCAAAGAGCTTCTGGCGGAGCTCCCCGATGATGGTCAGAAGATCCGAGGGAGAGGTGAGCAGGGCGTCCTCTTCTTCGAGCCGAAGGAGAAGCTCGGCGAACCGCTTCAGATCGGCACGAAGTCGATCCGGTTTGATGCCGTCGTACTGTCCCATGGTGTCCTCCCGTCCCGTCGTCAACGCAGCTCGATTCGGGCGTCCAGCGCCATCCCGCCCTCCGGCGTGGCCAGAAAGGGGTTGATGTCGAGCGATTCGATCCCGTCGTGATCGAGCACGAGCTGGGAAAGTCGCTGAATCGCTTCGGAGATGGCTTCCAGTCGAACCCCCTCCTCTCCCCGTACCCCTTCGAGGAGGGGAAAGCTCCGAATGTCCTCCATCATCTCGCGGGCATCGAAGCCACTCACCGGAGGCAGGCGGAAGGCCACGTCGCGGAAGGTCTCGACGTAGATCCCCCCTAGACCGAACATGAGCACGGGCCCGAACGAGGGATCGGTGTTCATGCCCAGGATCAGCTCTCTTCCGCCCCGCTGGAAGGGGGTCACGAGCACCCCCTCGATGCGGGCGTCCGGCTCCTTTTCGGCCACGCGCTTCATCATCCAGCGCCAGGCCCCGCGCACGGCCTCCTCGTCGCGCAGGTCGAGCGCGACCCCGCCCACCTCGGTCTTATGCGAGATGTCGGGCGAGACCAGCTTGAGCACCACCGGTCCGTCGAACTCCGAGGCGGCCCGGGCCGCCGCGTCCTCGGAGTCCGCCAGGGTGTGCGCCACCACCGGGATTCCGTAGGCATCGAGGATCCGGTAGGCCTCGGGCTCGAGCAGGTGCCGGCGTCCCTCGGCACGGATTTCGGCCAGCCACTCGGTGACCTGGTCGCGGTCGGCGGGGAAGCGGGCGGGCGCCTCGAGCGGGCGGGCGACCCAGCGGGCATGGCGGTGCATCGCGCCCAGCGCGCGGGTGGCGGATTCGGGAAAGATGTAGGCGGGGACCCCGGCGGCCCTCAGCTCGGCGCGGCCCTCGGGGAGTCCTTCCCTGCCCATGAGCACGGCGAGCACCGGAGTGCCGGGATGGGAGCGGCGAGCTTCGACGATCGCGCTCGCCACATCGGCCTGGCGGACGCCCAGGGGGGGCACGAAGGCCGCGATCGCCGCGTCCACCTGCGGGTCCTCGAGGATGATCTCGAGCGCGATCCGGTAGCTGTCGGCGGTGGCCGAGGCGACCATGTCGACGGGGTTGCGAACCGAGGCCTCTTCGGGAAAGACCTCCTTGAGTCGGGCCAGGGTCTCGGGCGCGAATTCGGCGACCTGGAGCCCCTCGGCCTCGCAGGCGTCGGCAATGATGATCCCGGGGCCGCCAGCGTTGGTCACGATCGCCACCCGGTTGCCGGCCGGCATGGGGAGGGTGCCGAAGGCCATGGCCAGGTCGAAGAGCTCCTCGACCGAGTTGGCGCGCAGGACCCCGCACTGGTCGAGCAGCGCCTCGGCCGCCGAGTCCTTTCCGGAGAGGGCTCCCGTGTGCGACGACGCCGCGCGGGCACCCGCCAGCGTCCGGCCCGACTTGACCACGATGATCGGCTTCTTGCGTCCAACCCGGCGGGCGATGCGGGTGAAGCGCCGGGGGTTCCCGAAGGTTTCCAGGTACATCAGGATCACGCGGGTGCCCGAATCGGCCTCCCAGTACTCCAGAATGTCGTTGCCGCTGACGTCCGGCTTGTTGCCGACCGAGATGAAGTTGCGCACCCCGATCCCGTACTCCGCCGCGTAGTCGAGGATCGTCACCCCCAGGGCGCCCGACTGGCTCAGGAAGCTGACGGGGCCCGGCGGGGGCATGGTGGGGGCGAAGGTGGCGTTCATCGAGTGTTCGGGGTCGGTGTTCAGGACGCCCATGCAGTTGGGACCGACCAGTCGCATGCCGTGCCGGCGGACGGCCTCCATGAGGGCCTGTTCGCGCTGGACCCCGTCGCCGCCGATCTCGCGGAAGCCCGCCGAGATCACCACGACCGCCCCGACCCCCTTGAGTCCGCATTCCTCGACGACCTCGAGGACCGCCTCCTTGGGGACCACGATGATCGCCAGGTCGACCTCGCGCGGGATCTCGAGCACCGAACGCCAGGCGGGGACCGAGTGGACCGCGCGGGCGCTCGGGTTCACGGGATAGACGGGCCCCGTGTAGCCGTGGCTCAGGAGGTTGTCGACGATCTGCCATCCGATCGTTCCGGGGCGCCGGCTGGCTCCGATCACCGCGATCGAGGAGGGCTGAAAGAGGGGCTTCAGGGTCTTGGGCATGGCATGGGCAGGCGAAACGCGGGCGGGTGGGCCGCTGGAGAAACGGAAGGGACGGGTGTTAGACTACCGGCATGTGGACGAACGTCCATGTAGACTAACGTCGGGGGCGGGACCGGGTCCACCGCCCGGGTGCCGACTTCGTGACGCCTGATCCAGCGCCTGACACCCCTTCTGACCGGGACTGCCGCAGATGTTTCGACGATCTCTGATCCGGATGGTCCGCTTCCGCGCCACGCATCACTACCGGGTGCGCGGGTGGGATGCGGAGCGGAACCGCCAGGCCTTCGGCGCGCAGGCCGAGCCCCACGAGCACGAGTACGCGGTCGAGGTGACCGTGGCCGGGCCGCCCGATCCGGTGACGGGGTTCGTGACCGACCTGGGACAGCTCGACGGCGTGCTCCACGACGAGATCGTGGGACCGCTGGACGGCCGCGATCTGAATCGGGTGATCCCCGAGGTGGCCGAGGGGGCGATGCAGCCTTCGACCGAGGCGCTGGCCGAGTGGGTGTTTCGGCGGGTGGCGCCGCGGGTGGCGGACCCGGCGCGGGTGATCCGGGTGCGGGTGTGGGAATCCGACGAGCTGGCCGGGCAGATCGAGGTGCTTGCGGGGCCGGATGCGGCCGGGGGGCGGCCCTGATGGGGGACGGGGGC
>REBS01000005.1 GCA_007692605.1 Gemmatimonadales bacterium | reverse complement strand
GAAGGGGGCGGGGTGCGGGTGTTGCGGGCGGACTGAGCCGACTACTCTTCGGCCACAACCGATGCAGCCTACCCGAGACGGAGTCAGCCAGGGACGATGAACGCGGAGCGCACCCACCGCAGGGGCCGCACCATCCGGGTCCTCGCGGCCCTCGCCGTCGGTGGTGCCGCCGCCGTGGCGGTCGCGGCGCTGGTCCTGACCCGGCCCTTCGCCGACGCGCCCCGGGACGAGGCTCCACCCAATCCCGCATCGATCTACGAGCCGGGGGGGAGCGAGCCCGATGGGAGGCGGGCCGAAGGGACCTCGACGGTCCCCGTGGTCTCGCCCTTCCACCTCGAGACCGATCCGATGGCGGGGCTCCTTCTCGCCAACTTCGAAGAGGATCCGGACCGGGTCTACCTGGGGCTCGAACCCCAGGCCTTCGATGATCCGGTCCACGGGCGCGGGCTCCTGGTGATCGGCTGGCGGGTGGATGGGCGGGTCGATGTCTTCCACGATCCGGAGCTGAGACTGGACCCGGAGACCTACCGGATCACCGGCGACGGCCTCCACAGGATGGCGGAGCGATCCTTCGCCGACGCCCTCTTCGAGCTCGGGCCGGCAGGGGCGCAGGTGGATCTGGGCTTCGAGGACCTCGAGGGCCGCGAGGTGCGACTCGTCATTCGAGAGACCGACCCCCGACCCCGGCGTCCCTTCGGATTGCTGGCCCCGATGGGACACGCCGTCTCGGACCCGCCCGCGCTCCCCCTGGTCTTCCTGCACGACTTCTACTTCGTGCGCCGGGCCGGGACCGAGGCCCGAATCGAGATCGATGGCCGGCTTCATCGCGGCGACGGCCTCCCCCTCCCCATCGATCGGACGCGGGTGCACTTCCATCGCTACTCCCCCGACCCCTTCATCGTCACCTGGAATCCCGACGCGGATGTAGCCGATGTCCTGCAGGTGGATTCCGAAGCCGGCCCGGACATCACCGTGGTGCGGAGGGGAGTCCGCTACGAGCTGACGAGCAACGGCGATCAGCGCGAGATCCGCCGCATGTCGAGGAGCGAGGGGGCGCACGAGGTGGTCGTCGCCTTCACCCCGGCCTTCCCGGACCTCCTGGCCCTGCGGGACGGGATCGAGGTGTCGGGCGCCTTCCGGATCTCGGCGGATCCCTCGGTGGGGACGGTGACCGGCCGATGGACCGTCGAGCGCCGGGACCGGCAGATTCACATGGAGGCCGTTCCGGAGGGAGGATGGACCCCGGGCGAAGTCCCCCCCATGGCGCGCCTCATGTTCCGGATGGTGCCGATGTTTCGAAGTTGGCCGGGCAGCTACCGGTGGAGGGGGACGCTGGAGCTCCCCCCTCCGGGCCCGATCGAGGGTCCCCTGCCGTTTCGCGCGGGGTGGGAGCGGCTGGAGTGATGTCGGTTGGGATCCTCCCTGTTACATGCCCGTCACCAGACCCTACCGAAGTCGTGACGCGCCCTGGCTAAGCTGAGGCATCCCCTGAATCCGGACCCACCCGGACTCGTCCCCACCTTGTCCCGAGGTGCACATGCCTTCGCTCACACGTCCGTCCCGACCGCTGTTGGCACTCTTTGGGTTCCTCGTCGCTCTCCTTCCCCTCACCTCCGACGCTCACGCTCAGGCCCCCGGCACCCCGCAGGCGGCCGAAGGCGTATCGACGACCGAAACGGGGACGATCCAGGGCCGGGTCATCCACGCGCAGACCCGGGCCTACCTGGAAGGCGCCGGGGTCCGCCTGGTCGAGCTCAACCGTCAGGTGACCACTGACCGGGAAGGTCGCTTCTCGATCCCCCGCGTACCCACGGGTGCGTACACGCTCGAGATCACCTACCTGGGGGTGGAGTCCCGCAGCGAGGCCGTGACGGTGCGCGGCGGCGAGGTCGCCCGCATCGATGCCGAGCTGCAGTCCCAGGTCTTTCGCCTGGACGAGATGCAGATCATCGGGCAGATCCAGGGGCAGGCCCACGCCCTGAACCTGCAGCGCTCCTCCGACAACCTGCGCACCATCGTCTCGCAGGACGCGCTGGGCCAGGTCCAGGAGGGCAACATCGGCGACGCCCTGAACCGACTGCCGGGACTCACCGTGGAGACCCGCGCCGGGGTGCAGCGCACCGCCACCATCCGGGGCCTGGCGCCCCAGTACAACTCGGTGACGGTCGACGGCTTCACCATGACCAATGTCGACGGCAATCGCGACATCGCCCTCGACTCCTATCCCATGAACACCCTCGAGCGGGTCGAGGTGGTGCGGGCCGTGACGCCCGACATGCCCGGGGATGCCATCGGGGGCACCGTGAACCTGGTGACGCGGACGGCCTTCGATCGCTCGGGCCGCACCTTCTTCGGCGACATCGGCGGCACCCACAACGACAACCGGAGCACCCTGAACCGCCAGGCCCAGCTCACGGTGGGTGACACCTTCGGCCCCGAGGGCAACCTGGGCGGCCTGTTCACCTTCTCGTACTTCGAGGACGTCCGGGGCTACGACGTCTCGAACATCGGCTACACGGTGGACGCCGAGGACCGGTTCACCGTGGCGAACAACCTGGTCTACGACCGCGACGAGAGGAAGCGGAAGTTCGGGGTGGGGGCCAACCTCGACTACCGGGTGGGCGAGGATGCCCGCCTCTTCGTGAAGGGGATGTACAACCACGACTACCGCTGGCTCCACCGCAGGGGCACCGACTACCGGCCCGCCGCGAACCAGGTGAACGCCATCACCTTCTACCGGGAGCCCCGAAACGTCTTCCAGATGTACATGGCGGGGGCGAGCCACACCCTGGCCGACTGGGGGATGGACTACCGGGTCGCCTTCTCGCACGCCGACAAGTCGTATCCCGAGACCTTCCAGGTCACCACCGGCTTCAACGGGGTCGAGATGGATGTGGATCGCAGCGATCCCAACTTCCCCCTCTTCTCGGTCCGCAACGGCTTCGACCTGGGGGATCCCTCGTCGCTTCTCGTCCGGAACATGCAGGTGACGCAGGCGCCCCGCACCGAGTATGAGTACGCCATGGAGGCCAATGCGCAGCGTCCCTTCCGTCTGGGAGACCTTCCGGCGTCGTTCAAGACCGGGGTCCGGGCCACCTTCAAGGACGCCTCTCAGGACCAGCCCCAGTATGCCCGGTATACCGTGAACGGGCTCTCGGTGGCGGAGCTGAGCGAGAGCTACGCCAACGCCCGCTTCTTCCGGGAGTCGAATGGCCGCGCGCGTC
>REBS01000030.1 GCA_007692605.1 Gemmatimonadales bacterium | reverse complement strand
GTGGGGCTCGCCCTGGGGTACGGGTGGGCGACCTCGATCCTGATGGCCAGCATGTTCGCATCTCACACCCTGGTGGCGTACCCCGTCGCCATGAAGCTCGGGATTGGAAAGAACCGCGCCGTGACCCCTGCCGTGGGCGGCACCATCATCACCGACACGGCGGCGCTCCTGGTGCTGGCCGTCATCGCAGCATCCACCAGGGGAGCCCTCGATGCGGGGTTCTGGCTTCGTCTTTGCACCTTCCTCGGCATCTACGTGGTGGCGGTGAGCACACTCCTGCCCCGCATGGGGCGGTGGTTCTTCCGCCACGAGAAGGCTGGAGCCAATGCGGAATACCTCTTCATTCTTTCCGCGCTGTTCATCGGTGCCTACTTTGCCGAGGTGGCGGGGGTCGAGGCCATCGTCGGTGCCTTCCTGGTGGGGCTGGTCCTGAACCCGCTCCTTCCGGAGGGCGGCCTCCTCACGAACCGGATCCACTTCGTGGGAGAGGCGATCTTCATCCCCTTCTTCCTGCTGTCGGTGGGGATGCTGGTGGATGTGCGCGTCTTCATGGCGGGGTCGGCGGCGTGGCTCGTCATGATCGGGATGACCGGGGCCGTCATGTCGACCAAGTTCCTGGCAGCCTGGATCTTCCAGAAGTCCGCGGGATTCACCCGCGCCGAGGGGTGGACCGTCTTCGGCCTCACCGTTCCCCAGGCTGCCGCGACCCTCGCAGCAACCCTCATCGGCGTGGAAGTGGGCCTCTTCGACGAGGCGGTCCTGAACGGAGCCATCGCCATGATTCTGGTGACCTGCGTGGTTGGGCCCGCCGTGGTCGCAAAGTTCGGTCGCGAGATCGCACTGAAGGAGGAGCGGGAGCCGCAGACCACCCTTCCCACCTCGCGCCGAATCGTGGCTGCCGTGGCCAATCCCGTGCACGGTGCGGAACTCCTCGAACTTGCCATGCTCCTTCGGGACCGGGACTCCCATGAACCCCTTCACCCCCTGACGGTCGTCCCCGACGACAAGTCGAGAGCCACCGCCTACGTGGCCACGGCGGAAAAGATGCTCCGGGAGGCTTCCACCTATGCTGCCGCCGCCGGCGTTCCCGTCATCCCCCTGACCCGGATGGACTACAACTTTGCCAGCGGGATCGCCCGGGGTGCCGTCGAGAGCCTCGCCTCGACGATCCTCCTGGGGTGGGACGGCGACCGGACCCGGACGGTTCGCGTCTTCGGATCCGTCGTGGACCAGCTCCTGGAGATGACCCATCAGGAGGTCCTGGTTGCCAGGTTCGCATCCCCCCTCAATACGACACGCCGGATCGTCCTTCTCATCCCCGAGGGCTCGGACCGCATGGAGGGCTTCACGCGGGCACTGCATCTGGTCCGGCAACTCGCCCAGCAACTCGGAACCCCCCTCCTCGCGCTGACCATTCGCACCGATCCGGAACCGTACCTGGCCCGGCTCGAGTCGAACGGGCCCGATGTTCCCGTCCAGGTTCGGGCCGTGGGGGAATGGGACCGGCTGCCTCCCCACCTCGACGCCGAACTCAGGGCGGATGATCTCCTGATCCTGCTCGGGGCCCGCAAGGGGGCGGTTGCCTGGACGCCGGAGCTGGAAAACCTCCCCAGGACCCTGTCGGACCGGGTCGCGGGAAGCCTGGTCGCCTTCTACCCCTCGGAATCGGGAACCCCCGACTCGTACCTGTTCTCCGACGTGGAACCACCCCTCGCGGCCGAGAAGGAAACGGTGGAACAGCTCACCGAGCCCGCTTCTGCCCCGGCCCCCAGGGTCCGGACCCGTGACCCTGAAGAAAGGAGCCCAAAATGAACCGGAATGAAATGGCACTGATCGGGATGCTGCTCCTGGTCCCCGGCTGCGCCGACTCCGGCCTGCAGCTGGAAGCGGATCTGAGCACGTCCGTGATCCCGGCGACGGCGGTCGACGCGGATCCGCAGCCCAGGGTCGAAAGCGGTTTCCACGAGATCACGGTGCGACAGGTCTTCACCGCCCGGGGCCCCTGCCGCGATCTGAAGGCGCTCCTGACCCGGGACTTTTCGGAGGGATACCTGCTGCGGATCGAGGCAAGGGAGAGGGAAGGCCCCTGCGAGGACGACTCCCCTCACCTGCATTACACCGCCGTGCTCAGGGGACTTCCCGAGGGAACGCATCCCCTTCGCGTGGTCCACGTCGGGGCCGACGGCCGAACGCTCAACGAGACCGTGCTCGCGCATCCGGTTCTGGTGACCGCAGCGCCCCGCTGACCCTCGGGCGGAGGAGCGGGGAAGGCTGCTCGGCCGTTGGCATGATAATGAGTTCTTGTTATCCTGAGGTGTGACCCCCCTCATTGCAGCACCTCCCCGACTCTGCGGCCGCCGACGGCGGTTTCCGCTCCCGTTCCTCCGATCCAGAGGCGTCGCCGCTGCCGTGGTCGCCCTCGGACTGCTGCTTGTCCCCCGCCCGGGCACCGCCCAGTTCCCGCCCCCGGCACCGCCCCCGCCGTCCGAAACGGACGCCGCAATCTGCGGTGTCGTCCGCATGGCGGGGTCGGGTGCGCCGGTCCAGGGCGTGGCGGTGCGCGTCGAGGGGCAGAACCGCTGGACCTTCTCCGGCGCCGAAGGCCGCTTCTGTCTGCGGGAGCTGGAGCCGGGGGTCCTTCGCCTGGTGCCGGAGAGAATCGGTATCGTGGGGGCCACGCTGGAGGTCGAAGTTGGATCCGGGGTCACCGCCGAGGTCGAACTCATCGTGTCGGAGCGGGCCCTCGAGCTCCCGGCCCTCGTCGTTTCGGCCCGGGAGGGGACGCGGAGCAGCGCCCCGGGGAGCCGGTCCACCATCGACCGAAGTGCGGTGGAGCACCTCCAGGCCTCCTCCCTGGCGGATCTCCTCCAGCTCATTCCCGGCCAGGTGGCCGGCAATCCGAGCCTGGCTTCGGCACAGCAGAGCCTCCTTCGGCAAGTTCCCACCACCGCCGAAGCCGCTCGCGCCAACGCCCTCGGGACCTCCCTGGTCATGGACGGGACCCCGATCTCGAACAACGCCAACCTCCAGACCGACGTCACGATCCTCAACAGCGGAGCTGGGTCGTTGCCGCCGTTCTCTTCCGTAGCCGGCCGGGGGGTCGACCTCCGATCCGTCTCGCCCGACGAGATCGAGTCGCTGGAGGTGATCCGGGGCATCCCGTCGGCCCGTCACGGCGACCTGACCACGGGGCTGATCCTGGTGCAGACCCGGGTCGGAGCCCGGC
>REBS01000112.1 GCA_007692605.1 Gemmatimonadales bacterium | reverse complement strand
CGAGACCGGAGCCCCGAGAAGGCCATTCCGGCCAGCCGCTCCTTCAGTCGCTCCAGCCCCTGCCCCGAATGGGCGGACACGCGCACCGGATCCGATGCGAGGGGACCCACCCCTGCCGGTACGGGATCCTGTTCCCCCGCAGCCAAGCCCCGCGCCCCCTCGTCCGAGCAGGTCAGCAGGAGAATCGATCGGGCGGGATCGAGCCCCTCGAGAAACGCGATCTCCTCGGGCTCCCACGCCTCGCTCGCTCGATGACAGTAGAGCACGACCTGCGCCGCGCTCAGGTAGCGAAGCGCCACCTCGATCCCGATCCGCTCCACCTTCTCGGCCCGCGAACGGATCCCCGCCGTATCGATCAGGCGGAAGGGGAAGCCCCCGATCGACACCGGCACCTCGATCGCGTCCCTCGTGGTGCCGGGCGTATCGGTCACGATCGCCCGCTCCGAGCCCACGATCGCGTTGAAGAGCGAAGACTTCCCCGCATTCGGCGGTCCGGCGAGCACCGCCAGCGCCCCCTCGCGCAGGAGCATCCCCTCGGGAGCCGTGCTTCGGAGCCGCTCGAGCCGCTCCGCCAGCGCATCGCCGCGCCCAGCGAGTTCCGCGGTCGACACGGGCGGATCGTCTTCGTCGGGAAAGTCCAGGTGGTGAACGAGGAGGGCTTCCAGTGCGATCAATCCGTCGCGGATCCCGGCGATCCTCTGCGACAACCCGCCCTCCATCTGATGCAGGGCGGTGCGGCGCGCCATCGGGCTCCGGCCCTCGATCAGATCGTGAATGGCTTCGGCCTGCACCAGGTCGAGCTTTCCGTTCAGGTAGGCGCGCTGCGTGAACTCGCCCGGCAGGGCCCTGCGGGCACCCATTGCGGCACACGCCTCGATGACTCCACCCGGCACCAGCTCGCCCCCGTGCGTCGCGATCTCGACGACGTCCTCCCCGGTATACGAGGCCGGCCCGGGAAAGAAGGTGACGATCGCCCGATCCAGGAGTTCGCCCGCCCTCGGGTCGCGCAGCGGACGGAGCGAGGCGACCCGGGGCTCGAGCGGGCCGGCGCCCTCCCCGAGGAGGGCACCCACGACCCCGAGGGCGTCCGGCCCCGAGAGTCGAACCAGCGCCACCGCCCCCACCCCGGGTGCCGTGGCCCGGGCGACGATCGTATCGGGGGCCATCTCCATCGCCCGCGGATCAGGCGCCGGCGGGCTCAGGCGGGCCCTTGGCCTTCACCTTCACCCGCTCGTTCGCGATCCACCACGACTGCGGAAGCGTGGCGACGTTCGCGGTCAGGTAATAGAGGTTCAGCCCCGAGGGGAAGTTGGCGAAGATCACGACCATGATGATGGGGAGGAACCACATCATCATCCTCATCTGCGGGGGCGCGTCCGGCATCGTCCGGAGCGAGACCCACTGAATGAGGAACATCGACACCCCGAGCAGCACCGGGAGGATGAAGAGCGGATCCTTCGCCGACAGGTCGGGGAGCCAGGCGAAGGGCACGCCTCGAAGCTCGATCGTGTTCTGGAAGACGAAGAAGAGTGCGATCAGGATGGGCCACGGCAATAACATTGGCCAACACCCGGCCAGCGGGTTGAAGCCGTGCTCCTTGTAGAGCTTCATCAGCTCCTTCTGCATCTTCTCGGGCTTGTCCTTGTACTTCGTCTGGATCTCCTTGAGCAGCGGCTGGACCGCCATGTTCCTCAACTGCGCCTTCATCGCCTTGTGGTAGAGCGGGAAGAGCACGATCCGCATCATCACGCCCAGAATGATCAGCACCCAACCGTAGCCGACCGCAAGCGTCTCGTGGAGCCAGACGAGGAGCCACATCACCGCACCCACGAAGGGGCGGAGGATCGGCCGAAGCGGGCGCCACCCGATCGGGTTCACCTGCTGGAAGTCATTGCCCATCGACGCCAGGAGCGCGTAGTCCTGAGGTCCCGCGTAGATCCGGTAGGCGAAGGTTCCGCCCGAAGCGAGCGACTGGGTGACCGCCACATCGGCCGAGGCCTCATCGCCATTCATCGCTTCCCGGGCCAGCAGGCCTCCCAGATACTCCGCCCCCCCCGGCTCCAGGGCCGGGAAGGCGGCCAGCACGAAGTACCGGCTCTTGAGCGCCGCCCAGAAGAAGGGCCCCTCTTCGAGCCGACTCCGCTCCACATCGCCCAGGTCCGTCGACTGGATCCCGTTCTGCAGGTGGTTGAAGACATACGCCATAGAGCGGCGCTCTTCGTTCGGGTCGACCTCGTTGAAGGCCAGGCCGCGCCCCAGGTCGCTCACCAGAAGCCCCCGATCCAGACCCCGCGCCCGTCCCGACACGTCGATCACGTACGAGTCGGGGTCGAAGGTGTAGCGGACCTCGAACGAGAAGGGCTCGGTCGGGTGCTGGTAGGTGAAGGTGAGGGTCTGGGGGTCGCCGCCCTCTTCGAGCGTCAGCCCGCCCTCGGGCTCCACCTGGAAGGGAAGCCGGCGAAGGTCGACCGTGTCGGCGCTCACGACCACCCGCGAGCCCAGGATCCCCTGGTCTTCCACCGCGATCAACTCCACCGGACCTGGCTGTGTGAAGGACTCGAACTGCGTCAGTTCAGCCGACCGGATGCTCGCCCCGTAGTTCGAAAACGAGTAGCGGTACAGAGGCCCCTCGACGGCGATCCGCACCTCGGGCACATCTTCGGGCGAGGGCGCCTCGACCGTCGGAAGCTCTTCGTCCTGGGCGAGCTCGGGAAGCGCCGGAGGAGTCGCCCGCTCCTCGGCCGTGTCGGCCGGCGGGTCCGCGGGATCCGTCTCGGGAGCCTCGGCCGGGGGAGCCGCTTCGGGATCCCCTTCCACCACCTCGACGCCGGGGTCGACGCCCTCCTGGGGGGGCGCGGGGGGGAAGAGGATGTTCGTGCCTACCAGAACTCCCAGCATCAGGACGATCGCCAGGACGAAGCGTGCTTCCGAACTCATGATGGCTTCACTTCTTCGGTTCCCGCGACCGACTGCTCGGGGGACCGGGGTGAGGATTCAGGTGCGGGCGGAACGGGGTCGTACCCCTCACCGCCCCAGGGATGGCAACGTCCGAACCGTCGAATGAACAGCCAACCGCCCCGCAGCACCCCGAAGCGATCCACCGCCTCGATGGCGTAACTGGAACAGGTGGGCGTGAATCGACATGACGGGGGTGTGTACGGCGAGATCGCCGCCTGGTAGAAGCGGATCAACTGGATGACGACGGTTCGGAGCACAGCCCCTCCGTGATTCGAACAAGTTCGTCGCGGAGTGTCGAGAAGGGAGTACCGTACGCCGAGGGACGCGAGCGCACCAGTACGGCCGTGTCACGACCGGACGACCGCAACCGCGGAAGCACCTCGGTGCGACCGATCTCCTTCAGGCGACGACGTACGAGGTTTCGTTCCACCACGGTGTGTCCGTGCTTCGGTACGATCGTCCCGAACCGCGGCCCCGAGACCGGGTCCGGCAGCCAGAACACCTCGAGATGAGACGCACGCGTTCGCGATCCCTTTCTCAGGATCTCGCGGATCTCGATACCCCTGCGGATGCGGGCAGCCCGGGGGAGGCGCTCATGCGACGGCGCCCCTTCGCCGGAACCCGCAGGCCTCATGGGAGGTTACTTCCCGCCGACCTTCACCGTCAGACGGTGCCGACCCTTCCGGCGCCGCCGGTTGAGTACCTTCCGGCCGCTCTTCGTGGCCATGCGTGCGCGGAAGCCGTGCTTGTTGACCCGCTTGCGGTTCCGTGGCTTGTATGTGGGCTTCATGGTCCTCTGACCCTCTTCTGAATTCACTGGCGCCTGGGCGCCGGATGGTGCCGAGCTTGGAAAAATATCGGTTTCCCGCACCCCGGGTCAAGGTCAAGCCGCAGGAGGCGCCGTATCGGCCGTCGCGATTGATTGACTTTTCCACACTCCCCGAATAGTGTTTCTCCCCCCCGTCGGCTCGCTCCTGATCATCCTCCAGCCCCCAATCCCGACCCCATGGAGCTAACCCCTTCCGACCTCTGGACCCGCGTCCTCGAGACGGTCCGGCAGGGGATGCCCGAACAGAGCTACCGCACCTGGCTCGGTGCCAGCCGGGCGACCGGGGTCACCGACTCCGAGCTCCTGATCGAGGCCCCGAGCGAGTTCCACGTCGAATGGATGGAGGACAAGTACGGACCCATCCTCCACCAGGTGGTCGAAAAGGTCGCCGGGCGCCCGCTCAAGCTGGTGATCCGCTGCTCCGACGAGGCACCCCCCTCTCCCCTCCCCGACGTGGAAGTCACATCGGCCCGCATTCCCGCCCCCCCCGGCCCGGGATCCCGACGCTCGGGATCGCAATCCGGACCGCCCCCGACGCCCTCCCTCAACGACCGGTACACCTTCGACCGCTTCGTCGTCGGGAACAACAACCAGCTGGCGTGGGCGGCCAGCCGGGCGGTCTCGGAGAAGCCCGCCCGCATGTACAATCCCCTTTTCCTGTACGGGAACGTCGGGCTCGGAAAGACGCACCTGATGCACGCGGTGGGGCATGCCATTCTGGAACAGTCCCCCGGACAGCGGGTCGCGTACGTCACGGCCGAAGGGTTCATGAACGAGATGGTGAACTCGATCCAGAAGGGGACCAACGCGCAGTTTCGGCAGAAGTATCGCGAGATCGACCTGCTCCTGGTCGACGATGTGCACTTCCTGGGGGGCAGGGAGGGAACGCAGGAGGAGTTCTTCCACACCTTCAACGCTCTCCACGACGCGCGCAAGCAGATCATCCTGACGAGTGACAGCCCCCCGAAGGACCTGCCGCAGGTCGAGGACCGCCTGGTCTCCCGGTTCGAATGGGGGCTGGTCGTCGACATCAAGTCGCCGGACTACGAGACGCGGGTCGCGATCCTGCGGAAGAAGGCGGCCGACGACAACTTCACCCTCGATGACGAGGTGATGGACTACATCGCGCGCTCGTGCACCTCGTCGGTCCGCGAGCTCGAGGGCGCGGTGATCAAGCTGCTGGCGTATTCGTCGCTTCGGCGCGAGGACATCACGGTGGATCTGGCCCGCACCGCCCTCAAGGGGATGCTGCGCAGCGAGGATCGATCGTCCCAGCCCCGTCTGACCGCCGGGGCGATTCGAGACCGGGTCGCCGAGGAGTGGAATGTGACGCCCGAGGCGTTGGCCTCCCGACGGCGGACCAAGGACATCACGGTGCCACGGCAGGTGGCGATGTTTCTGATCAAGGAGCTGCTCGACCCCGCCCTCGTCGAAATCGGGCGGACCTTCGGCGGCAGGGATCACTCCACCGTGATCCACTCGATTCGCAAGATCGAGGGACTCGTCGACGAAGACCCCGAGTTCGCGGGCCGTGTCGACTCCCTTCGCAGGACGCTCTCGGACCCCGGGAAACCATGAGGATAAGCCTGTGGAAAAGCGCTCTCTTTCCCACACACCCCCGCTGAGTGTGGAAGCCCGGGGGAAGCCGCCGGTTCTTTCCACCCTCCGTCCACGGGTCCGCTCCGCGGTCGATGGTGGTGCGGGGCAGGCGTTTTGCCTATCCTTCCGACGGGCTTTCCACAACTCCACACCCCCTACTACTACTACTAAATTTCTATATATAGAAAAGTAGAAGAGCTCTTACCCGTGGACACCCGACCCGAATCCATCCGCATGGAGCCGAGATGAACTTTCAGATCACCCGACAGAACCTGGTACAGGGGCTGGCCTCCGTCTCGGCCAGCATCCCCTCGAAGACGACCCTTCCCGTCCTCTCGAACATCCTCTTCGAGGCGGCTCCCGACGGGGTCCGCATGAGCGCCACCGACCTCGATGTCGGGGTTCGGGTACAGGTGCCGGCCGACGTGTCCTCGGGAGGGTCGCTCACGGCTCCCGGAAAGAAGCTGCAGGAGATCGCCAAGGAGCTTCCCGACCAGCCGGTCCAGATCACCACCCGTGGCGATCAGATCGAGCTCGTCTGCGGACGGTCGCGCTTCAAGCTCAACGGGCTTCCCGCCGACGATTTCCCGGCCCTTCCCTCGGTCTCGTTCGATGGCGGCTGGGTCGCCGAAGGCGCGAATCTCCTCTCGCTGATCCAGCATACCTCGTTCGCGGTCTCGACCGAGGAGAGCCGACCGGTTCTCAATGGCGTGCTCTGGGAGCTGCGCGACGGCGAGATGCGGATGGTGGCGACCAACGGACATCGCCTGGCCCGGATGCGGATTCCCGCCGGTCCCTCGGTCGAGACGACGGCACAGCTCATCGTGCCCCCGGCCGCCCTGGACCAGGTCCGTCGCCTCTTCAAGGGTGACGAGACGATCCGGGTGGGTCGCGAAGGAAACCACCTGGGCTTCCGTTCGGAGTCGATCGAGGTGTACACCCGACTCATCGAAGGGACCTATCCGAACTACGAACAGGTAATTCCAAAGGACAACGACAAGCACGCGATCATGGAACGCAGGTCACTCGAGTCGGCGATCCGCAGGGTCGCGGCGGTGGCGAGCGACCAGACGCATCGGATCCGGATGGAGTTTTCCGAGAATCGGGTCGTGTTCAATGTGCTCACCCCGGACCTTGGCGAGGCCCACGACGAGATCGAGATCGGCTACGAGTACGATCCGATCGCGATCGGGTTCAATGCGAACTACCTGCTCGAGGTGCTGCGCTACGTGGGAAGCGACGAGGTGAAGATGAGCTTCAAGGCGCCCGAGCGGGCGGCGACGGTCGAGCCCGTGGGAGCCGAGGGAGAGACGGTCGACGACTACCTGTGTCTGGTCATGCCCCTCAGGCTGGTGGATTGAGGAGTTCGTCGGCGGTGAAGATCCGCAGAAAGGAGTAGCCGGCTTCGGTGATCAGCGCTTCGCCGCCCTCCTGGCGATCCACCACGGTGAAGACCGCCAGGACCGACACCCCGAACTCCTCGAGCACCTTCACTGCCTTCAGGGCACTGGCCCCGGTGGTCAGCGAGTCCTCGACCACCACCACATCGGCGCCGGGGGGAAGTCCACCCTCGATCTGGCGGGCGGTGCCGTGGCCCTTCGGCTCCTTGCGCACCGAGAAGGCCTGGATCGGCTGGTTCTCGGCCCAGCTCCGGTGCGCGAGCGCACAGGCGACCGGGTCGGCACCCATGGTCAGCCCGCCGACCCAGTCGGGAGCCAGCCCCGAGGACCAGAGCGCCTGGAGTCCGACGATTCCGAGCAGGTATTGGCCCTCGGCCGAAAAGGTCGTTCGGCGGGCGTCGATGTAGTATGAGGAGCGGGCGCCACTGGCCAGGACGAAGTCGCCCTTCTCCAGCGAACGCTCCACCAGGAGCTCACGGAGGCGGTCACGGTGATTCATGATCAAGAGTCGGCCCTGAGTATCGGCCCCGTCAAGTCCGGTAGCCCGATCGCGGCATCGGGCGGGCAGGGTCGGCGTGTGCTCTGGACCCTCGCCGCACTCCTGGTCGTGGTCGGACTGCCCGCCTGTGAAGGAAGCACCACCGTCGTAACGAATCCTCGCTTCGCCCAGATCGGAGAGATCCGCATCGATGTCCAGCGTCCGATCGAACAGGGTCCCGGGGCCACGGAAGCCACCCTGGTCTGGATGTCGGACGGCCGCTGGGTCCTGGTCGAGCGCATGCTCTACCAGGGGGTGCTGGGTGAAGAACGAATCCTGAACAGCCGGTTGAACCCGGGGCAGTTGGCGCCGGAGTATGCCACGCTGAATCAGCAGCTGAACGAGAATCCGGGACTTCGTCTCCCCGGAGAGGTCGATCAGGGGCTGATTCCCAACTGTGCCGCTCCACGCTCCCGGGTCCGAGTCACGATGGTCGACACCTTCCGCGACGAGGTGGCCCAGTGGACCCGATGTGCCGACGGCAGCCTGTTCAATCTGAGCGTCGGCTCGGCCGGCCCCGACGCGAACGCGCCCCGCGTGGTCAACGCCGCCCAGCTGGTGCGAGCCTTCACCGTCGGCGAAGACGAGCGATCCGTCTTCGAGGGCTCGATCCCCTTCGCGAACCTGGACCGTGGAGACAACTCCCCGGCCCGCCCCGACGGGCCCATGGTCTTTCTGACCGAAGACGGAACCGAGCCCCAGGGTTGGAGCGACTTCTGGCAGGCCCACTCCGAAGGGAGCGCGGCACCCCCCGTGATCGACTGGAGTTCGCAGATGGTCCTGGTGGGGACGCCGGGGCTCCGCAACGAGGCGGGGCACACCGTGAACATCCGGCGCGTGCTCCCCGTGGGCACCGCAACACGGGTGGAGATGCTGGAAGAGATCCCGGGCGACTTCTGCTCGCCGGCCGCCAGGGAGCGCTATCCCTTCCACATCGTGGTCGCGCCCCTGGCCCCGCGCCCCGTGAGCTTCTCGGAGCCCCGCGAACTGCGCGTTCCCTGTGGCTCGTGATCGTGAGTCCCCGGTGAGCCGGATCGGTCCCCAATGAGCCTCCGAAGGAAATTCGCGCTCGCGCTCGTCCTGTTCACCATCGTGCTCACCTTCGGCGGAAGCGTCCTCGCCTGGCGCGTCATGAGTCGGTCGCTCGAAGCCGAGATGGACGAGAAGCTGGTCTGGATCGCGGGGGCGGCGGTCGAGATCTACCTCGAGGGCGACCAGCTCGTCTTCTTCCAGCGCGGGGACGAGAGCTCACCCTTCTGGACCTCGCACCAGCGAAGGCTCGAGGGGCTCAAGACTTTCGTGGAAGAGGCGTACGTCTTTCGCCGCTCCGGCACCCTCGGGGGCCAGGCGATGGTGACCTCGGAGCCGGCCGATGTGATCCCGATCGGAACCGTCCTCTCCTTTCTCGATGCGTACCCGCAGGAGCTGGCGCAGGCCTGGGAGGAGGGGAGCGCGGTCACCCCCACCTTCGAAGGCCCGGGAGGCCAGCCGTACAAGTACGGGTTCTACCGACTCCAGGACTCGAATGCGATGCTGGCGGTCCTGGTACAGGCAGATTTCCTCGACCCACTGACGGATTTGCGGCAGACGCTGATCCTGGGAGCGCTCGCGGCGACCATTCTGGCGGGGATCCTGGCCTACCTTCTGGCCACGAATATCGTGCGGCCCCTCGAGCGGTTGTCCCGAGCCGCCATCCGCATTCAGCGGGGGCGATGGGACACCCCCGTCAGCGAGGAGCGGGGCGACGAGGTCGGACGTCTCTCACGGGCCATGGAGCGCATGCGGATCGGGGTGGTGCAGCGAGACGAGCAGCTCCGCCTGATGCTGGCGCAGGTGGCCCACGAGATCCGCAACCCGCTCGGGGGCCTCGAGCTGTTCGCCTCGGCCGCCATGGAGTCGCACAGCGGCGAGGAGCGCGCCCGCCTGCTGACCCGGATCCGGACCGAGATCGAGGCGCTGAACGGTATCATCAATGATTTTCTGGCCTTTGCCCGTCCGCTCGATCCGCAGGTTCGCGTGCACGACATCCGCGGGCCCCTGACCGAGGCCGCCGAGTTGCTCGATCTGGAGTTGGCCGGAGAGGGGGGAAGTCTCGAGATGAACCTGGCCGACCGCCCCCTCATGGCGCGAGCCGACCCCGACCATGTCAAGCGGGTGATCCTGAACCTGCTCAAGAACGCCGCCGAGGCCGGATCGAACGTCTGGCTCACCGCCTGGTGGTGGAACGGAGAGGTGGTCGTGTCCGTTCTCGATGACGGGCCCGGTGTCGCCGCCGAAGAACGGGACCGGATCTTCGAACCCTTCGTGACCGACAAGGAGCAGGGCGCCGGCCTGGGCCTTGCAATCGTGAAACGGGTGGTGGAGTCGAATGGGGGTCGCGTTGAATTGATCGACCCCGATGGAACTGCGGAACCCGGGACCCCGCAGACCGGTCCAACCGTACCCTCGAGTGGGTCCGGTGCGGAGTTCCGAGTATATTTCGCAGGGTCCGAGGACCTCTTCATGGACCCTGAAGACGACTGACGCTCCACCCGGAGTTCATTCCCGCCAGAGGGGGAACGAGCATGGCCCAGATTCTGATCATCGACGACCACGACACCATGCGGGAGGGGCTCGAACTCCTCCTGCGTCGGCGGGGACATCGTACCTTCGCTGCCGAGAACGGAGTGCGTGGTCTGGACATGCTCGAGGAGCATGGGGCCGAGCTGGTGATCACCGATCTGAAGATGGCCCAGATGGATGGTCTCGAGGTGTTGCAGGCGGTGCGCGAGCGCTTTCCCGAGACCGAGGTCCTGGTCATTACCGCCTACGGGACGATCGAAAAGGCGGTCGAGGCCATGAAACTCGGCGCCGCCGACTTCCTGACCAAGCCGTTTTCGTCGGAGCAGTTCGGTGTGAAGGTCGACCGACTCCTCGAGACCCGCGAGGAGCGCGAGAGGCTCCGGCGCGAGAACCGCAGCCTGAAGGTCGAGAACACCTTCCTGCGCGAGGGCCTCGAATCGAGGGCACCGTCGAGATACGGTGAGATCGTGGGAGAGGCCGAATCGATGGAGATGGTCTTTCGCTGGATCGACCGGGTCGCTCCCTCCGACTCCACCGTCATGGTCTACGGGGAGTCCGGAACGGGAAAGGAGCTGGTCGCGCGGGCCATTCACGCCGGCTCGCCCCGCTCCTCGGGTCCCTTCGTGCGGGTCAACTGCGGCGCGCTATCGGAAAGCCTGCTCGACTCGGAACTCTTCGGCCACGAGAAGGGAGCCTTCACCGGGGCCGAGCGCCGGCGCAAGGGACGCTTCGAACTCGCCAACGGGGGCACCCTCTTCCTGGACGAGATCGCCACGGTCGCCCCGGCCACGCAGATCCGACTCCTGCGCGTGATCCAGGAACGGGAGCTGGAGCGGGTGGGGGGTGAAGCGACGATTCCGGTCGACGTACGCATCATCGCGGCCACGAATCAACCGGCCGCGACCCTGGTCTCCGAAAACGGATTTCGCGAGGACCTCTTCTATCGGCTCCACGTGGTCCCGATCACCCTGCCCCCGCTTCGGGATCGAAAAGAGGACATTCCGGTGCTCGCTCGGCACTTCATCGAGAAGCTGCGCGACCGGACCTGCTCGCACATCCGCACGGTGACCGATGCGGCGCTCGAGCGCCTGGCCGAATACGACTGGCCCGGGAACGTGAGGGAGCTCGAGAACGTGGTGGAGCGGGCGCTCGTCCTGGCCGATGGTGAGGAGCTCGATGCCGACGACCTGCCCCCCTTCGGAAATCCGCTGGGCCGAAAGACGAATGACTACGGGCCGGAGCTTCCCTCCTCGGGAATGGACCTGAACGAGATCGTCGAGGGCATGGAGGAGCGTCTCCTGCGAGAGGCCCTCCGGAAGTCCGACGGGGTGAAGGCCGAAGCTGCGCGCCTTCTGGGCCTCAAGGCGAGTGCCCTCTACTACAAGCTCGAGAAATACGGGATCGAGGGGTGAGATCTATTCGCGCGACCGGGCTGGCCCTTCTGGGTCTTTCAGCCCTCCTCCTCTTCGGAGGGGGGCCGGAGCCTGCTATGGCCCAGGTCGCGCTGTCGCCGGCGGAATCCCGGTTCATCCTCGCCCGCACCGAACTCGAGGCGGTGCGACGGGAGATCGAGGCCCTTCGTCCCACCCATACCCGAGCGGTCGAGGACCTTCGGACCGCTCGCGAGTCCGGCGACGCCCGACGGGCCGACGAGATCTTCCGCGAGCAGTTCATCGAGCCCGCCGTGCGCCTCCAGGCTCTCGACTCCGAGTGGCACATTCGTCGGGCGGCCTATGAAGAGGCCCGACGGGAATACCTGAGGGCTCTCGAGGCCCGCATGGACGAGATCCTCGAGACGCTGGCAGACCCCGAGCTGCCCCAGCCCCAGCAGGATCGACTCAATCGGCTGTATGTCGAGATCAGCCAGACCTACCGCGAGGTCGAGCGCGAGAGGGATCCGATCGAGGAGGTGACGCTGCGCCCGATTCCGACCCTCACGGCCACCGACCGCGACAGTCCGCAGGAGCTGCGCGACAAGGCCTCGTTCCTCGAGGCCCAGGTCGCCGGCGACTACGAGGCGATCATCGCGTTCACCACCCAGGAGATCGAGGTCCGGGAGCGGCGGCTCCGGCTCGAGCGCGAGGGGGCGGACCTGCGGGCCGATCTCTCGCGCTTCGACACCGACCGGCTTCCCGGCACCGGTGCGGGGGGTGGAGCCGGCGCCGTTCGCCCCGATGACGACCCCGTTCCCTTCGAGGGGGCCTACGTCTTTGCCGAACTTCCCCTGGTCGAGCAGGTCGAGATGCTGCGCTCGATCCGGGCTCAGGCCGAACAGTACAAGGAAGAGACCCTTCAGCGAGCCGCGCTCATGCGCCAGATGGCGGAAGGGGGGACCACATGAGGGTCTCGTCCGGCCGCGCGGGGCTGCTGCTGGCGCTGCTCACCGTGCTTCTGCCCGCCCACGCAGAGGCCCAGATCACCTGGCGCGACTTCGTGGTGACCGGAGGGATCTCGGCCGAGGGGTACCAGGGCAACCTGCCGACCGCCGGAGCCACGGTGCGCGACTCCACCGAAGCCGCCTCGGCGATGGTCAGCGAGATGGGGGCGCGGGGCGGATGGATCTGGCGTCATGACGGGATCGTCCGGGCTACGCTGGATTTCGACGGGGGCGTGCGCCAGTTCACGGCCCGGGGTTTCGAGCTGCGAGACTACGCGCCCCGCGAATGGGTGGGGACGCTCGACCTGACCGCCTTCCAGCCGGTGACCCAGGGGGTACTGCTCACGGGGTTCGCAAGGGTGCGGGGGCGCCAGGTCGAAGATCGGCCGCCGATGCCCCTCTTCCTTCCTCCCGCGTATCGGTCCGCCCAGGGCGGGCTCGGGGTCGAGGTCGACGCCGGGGGCTCGAGCCGGGTCAACGTCAGGGTGGTGGGTGAACGGAGCGATTTTGCGGCGCCGGAGTTCGCGCCCCAGGTGCGTCTCCTGGACCGGTCCTCTGGAACGGCGCGTCTGTCGGCCACGGTTCCCGCCGGCACCTCGGGGGCTCTGGAGCTCTTCATGGGCGGCGAGCTGAGTCGCTATCCGGAGCAGACGACCTTCGTCGACGAAGACCCCTTCCGTCGGGATCGGGGTTGGAACGCGGGCGCCGAATGGACCCACCAGGGGTTGAGAGTCGCGCAGCTGGGAGCGGAGCTTCGCACGAATCGCTCGAACTCTCGCCGCCCCGAGTACAACTCGGTGACGGTGCAGACGCTCTTCAGCTCGCCGGTTCCCGGGGACGCGATCTTCTCGGCGTACGCCGCGCTCACCCTGAAGCAGTACCTCGAGGCCATTCCCTCGGCCCGGCTGATTCCGGGCGAGGAAGCCAACAACGCCTCGCTCGCCTATCTGTCGCTGACGCGGGGACTGGCGCGCAATCTGGATGGCACCGTTCGTCTGGGATGGACCCGGGCCGAGACCGAGATCGGGGGCGAGTACTTCCAGCGGGTGGGCGCCTACCTGCTCCTGCGGTATCGCCCGGGATTCTGACACCGGTTGGACCCGGACCCGGGTTTCACTATTCTACGGTCGCCCGCCGGCACCGGCACCGGCGAGCCCCACGACACATCCCGACACACCCGGATAGGGAACCCCCGACGAAGGTTGCGAGTACCAGAGTTCAAATGCGCATGAGTTCTCACTATTCCCCCGGGCGGACCCGCTGGGTCCTGGCTGCGATCGCGCTCGTCTATGCGCTGACCGCCGGGCTGGCCCCTGTCGCGCACTTTGCCGAAGAGGCCGCGGAAGAGAACTCCTATCGAGTCGCCCTTGCCGAGGCGGATGGCTCCCAGCCGGAACCGAGCCCACCGACGCACGGTCCCGACGAGCTGGACTGCCTCTTCTGTCAGGCGCTGACCCTGCCCCTGCAGTCTCCCGACGCATCCGCGGATCTCTCTGCCGCTCCACCGAGCCCACTCTTGCTGCCCGGGACCGGTCCCGCCCTTCACTGGGCGGCGACCTCGACACGCGGCGCGCGGGCGCCCCCGTCGGTCTGAAGCACCCCCCCAAAAAAACACCGATTTCCTGCCCGGTCCTCGTCGAGGACCCGTGGCTACGTGTCGAACGGTCCCACAGGGACCAACCACAGAGAGAGAAATGAACAACTTCCGTATGAACATCCGCCACTTCACACGGCGTGGACTCCTTCTTCTCCTGCCGATGCTCCTGGTCGGGCTGGCAGCCTGCGACTCCTCGCCCACCGCAAACGACGATGATGATCACCTCGACGGCGACCGGGTCGAGCTCCACACCCGGGGCGCCGCCGGGGCCCTGCTGGCGGTCTGGACGGCCGATGATGGCTGGACCGATGCGAACGGCAACTCGATCACCGAGCTGCCCCCGTCGGTCGACGTCGAGGGCGAGGGGCTCGTTCCCCTGCGCGCCCGGGACCGCAACGCCTCGCTGACGGTCAAGTTCTTCACGCCCGACGGCTCCGAGGTCAACATCACGACCCTGAGCCGAGACGACAACACCCGCGAGCGTCAGTGCACCGAGTACAGCGCCCGCTACTATCCGACGGTCGACAACACCGATGTGATCGCGTGGCCGAACATCCGCCACCCGGATGCGCCTGAAGGCCAGTTCCAGTTCGCGCGGCGCGCCAACAACGACCTGGTGGGGATCTTCCACTGCGACCACATCCACTTCTATCCGGAGTCCCAGGGCACGGTCGACGTGGAGTTCCACCTGTGGCACATCGACCACTCCGACGCCAGCACCGACCCGCTGACCATTCGGGTCGAAGAGGGCCCCGAGCCGGCGCGCTTCGAGCTGCAGACCCGCGGCGCGGCGCAGGCCATGCTCGCCGTGTGGACCGTGGGCGAGGGCTGGACCGATGGGGACGGCAACGCGATCACCAGCCTCGAGGCCGTGCGTGATGTCGAAGGCGAAGGGGTGATCCCCCTGCGCGCCTTCGGGACCAACTCCTCGCTCACCCTGCGGTACTTCGCAGCCGGTGGAGAGCAGGTCGCGTTTTCGACCCAGGCCCGCGACGACGACACCCGGGAGCGGGTCTGCTCGAGTGCAGAGGGCCGGTACCTGGTCGAGGGCAACGAGACCGATGTCATCGCCTGGCCCAATCGGGCGCACCCGGACAACCCCTCGGGCGAGACGCAGTTCGCAGACCGCACGAACGGGGATGTGGTGGGGATCTTCCACTGCGACCACATCCACTTCTATCCCGAGGCCGCCGGCGAGGTGGACCTTCGCATGGTGATGTGGGAAGATGACTCCGTGGCGGCCATGTCGGACCCGATCACCCTGGTGGTGCTCGACAACTGACCTCGGCATGACCGGCTGAACGAAGCGGACGATCGCCCCGGTGCTCTCGACGAGTGCCGGGGCGATCGGCGTTTCGGGGGGTCAGCTCCTCTCGGAGCCCTCGCCGCCCAGCGCCGACCGGACCTCGGGGGGAATCCGGATCGGACGCCCCTCGCGGCCGATCCAGACGGCGATCACTCGGGCCTCGGCCGCGAGCTCTTCGTCGTCCTTCTCGAGCACCTGACCGATGATCATCGAGCTGTTCCGGAACCGTTCGACCCGGGTCCGCGCCACGAGGCGTTCGCCCTGGCGACATTCGCGGCGAAAATCGACCTCGATTCGAACCACGTGGACGCTCCAGCCCTGCTCCTGGAGATGGGCGGGCGTGAGGCCACCGGCGCTGAGCGCGTCGAATCGGGCCTGCTCGAAATAGTTCAGGAACACCGCATGGTTCAGGTGGCCCAACCCATCAAGCTCATAACTCCGAACCTCAAAGGATGTAGTATATTCAGACACGCGGACCGCTTTTTCATGGGTAGATGAGCGGAATGCTCTCGCTGGAACGCCAAACCCTGATACGCCCGAGCGGTGCTGGCGTGCCCGGCAGCAGGGGTGTAACAATGTATGCCAACTGGACGGCGACCCCCGGACTGGTGTAAGCTTCCTCGTTGCCATCGCCGACCGCCGTTGCCACAGGGTGTCAGCGTCCCGAACTTTGGAGTCCGAGTTGCTGCAGATCGAAAAAGGGGAGGGCTCGGAGACGATCCTCCTCGTAGAGGATGACGAAGCCGTCCGAGCGGTGGCACAGCGCTCGCTGGCTCGCTTCGGGTACGATGTGGTTCCGGTCGCCCGGGGTGTCGACGCCGTGCGGATCGCAAAGGAGTTCGACGGCAGGATCCACCTTCTGCTGACCGACATCATGATGCCCGGCATGAATGGGGTCGAGGTCGCCTCGGCGATCGCCAAGCTCCGCCCCGGGATCCACATCTTCTTCATGTCGGGGTACGCGGATCAGGACCTGGTCCGCCAGGGCCTTCTGGAGCCGGGAACCCACTTCCTGCAGAAGCCCTTCACGCCCCAGGAACTCGCGGAGCGCGTCCGCCGGATCATCGACGGGGAGTAGCCCCCACGGGACCCGTGCTCGGCCCGTCCGAACCCCGACCGCGAACCGCGACCAGCACACGACCAGACGACAGAAGGGCCCGAGGCGACAAATCTTCGCCTCGGGCCCTTCGTGTGATCAGCGCCTCCTCCAGGACTCGAACCTGGGACAAGACGATTAACAGTCGTCTGCTCTACCAACTGAGCTAAGGAGGCAGGGGTGCTGCGCGCTGCGGGTCGATCGCTCCCGATCCGCCTTCGATCGAAGGCCGCTCCGGAGACCGAAATATTTACAGAAATCCGGGGTGGGTGTCAACCCCGATCCGGTCCCGCTGCGGTCCCCCCGCGTCGGGCGAAGATCCGCCTCAGGGCGCCCTCGACCCTGTGGGCCTCGTCCCACAGCTCCTCGAACCGGGCCGCGACGGTCCGAGCTGGTTCACCCCGGTGCAGAGAGGCCCATCCGGGGCCACGATGCGGATAGGGCCGCTCCATCCAGTGCGGGCCGATGAGCGCCGTGATCTCGGGGCGAGGGCCGTGGAAGACCGAGAAGTCCGGAGCCCACCCCCCGAGGGGCAGCGCCCGGACCTCGAGGCGGCCCTCGCCGAGCAGCTCCCGCAGTCCCCGCAGGCGCGCCGCTCCCTCGGAGTCGAGCGAGAGCACGTCGAGTTCCGTGCGGAGCTGGAAGGCATTGAGTTCCATGAGCAGGACCCGGATCCTGTCCGGTCCCCGAAGCTCCCGGGTGCCCAGGCGCAGTCCGCTGAGCCGGATCCGCGTGGCCGCCACCTCGAGCCGCTCGGCGCTCCGGGTGAGCCGTCGGTAGAGCGCGGGAAAGTCCGGATCGGATCGGTCGTCGATCAGCCCGGGCCCGTCGGCGGGTACGAACGAGGGTTCTGCCATGCCCGAAGCTCGCACCCTGCCCCGGGCGCCTCCATGGCCCCGCGGGTCCTCACCGGGCCGATGTGGGCTCCCTGAGCCGACGGGATTGTCAGGCCGGCTCCGACTCGTGCCCGGTGATCTCGAGCTCGGTCTGCGAGCGGTCGCGGGGGGGCACATCGTGACAGCGCCGGCAGCGGGCTTCGTACGACTCCGTGCCTCCGACCTGGATGGTCGGGCCCTCGGCCGGCGCCGGGCGGCCCCCGATCAGCCGCTGGTTGCGAGTGGCCAGTTCGCCGCAGACCACGCAGATCGCGTGCAGCTTGTCGACCTGCTCGGCGATCGCGAGCAGCGCCGGGATGGGTCCAAAAGGCTCGCCGCGAAAGTCCATGTCGGTGCCCGAGACGATCACCCGGGTGCCCCCGTCCGCCAGCGAGTTGACCACCCGCACTATGCCAGCATCGAGGAATTGTGCCTCATCGATCGCGATCACCTGGCTCTCGGCCCGCGCCTTCTCGGCGATCTCGACCGAGCTCGACACCGGCGATGCCTCGATCTTGCGCCCATCGTGCGAACTCACGTGCAGCAGCCCGGCGTAGCGGTCGTCGAGGTGCGACTTGAAGACCTGCACCGAGCGCCCGGCGATCAGGCTCCTGCGTACGCGGCGGAGCATCTCTTCGGACTTGCCCGAGAACATGACACCGGTGATCACCTCGACCCATCCGCCGCGCTGTCCCCGATGAAGGTGAGGGGCGTGATCCAGACTCATTCCGGTGGTTCCTGGGTGTGGGAAAGGGGGACCGGACCGGCCCCCGGGGGGCTGGTCCGGGACTTGCACATCGAAGCCGACTGCGCCCGAGACGGGAATTTCACACGATTGACCCCGGGGCGCGAGGGCCGGCGAAGAGCGGGTGAAGCCACCCACAATCCGCCCCTTGCTTGACAGAAGAGGTCCCGACAGGCCATGGTAGGAGCTTCAGGAAACATTTGAAGTCATGCGTGGAAACCTGATACCGGCTCTCGGGGCCGCACAATTCAATGGATCGGGCGTGGACCGCGTGGCGCCCCACAACCGGCAGGAGGCTTGAGCTTGTCCGCTCAACCCATGAAGAGCCAGCAGATGGGGGAATGGAACGTTCGTGAGGCCGAAAAGCTGATCGAGTCACTCACCGGGGTGTTGTCGAGCCGAATCGTAACCGATCGCTCGGGCGACATCCAGGAAGTGCACGTTCTGACGAACGAAGAGGTCTCCCCGAAGCAGACCGTCCGGAACGTGGAGTCCGCGCTCCTCGCCCGCCTCGACATTCCCCTGGACCACCGCAAGATCTCGGTGGCCCAGACGGACCGTCCGGCCCCCGCGGCCCAGGCCCCCGAGGGCACGATGTCGCTCGTGGTCGAGCGTGCCGCCCCTCCGCGACCCGACGGTCGCATCCTGTACGTGTCGCACCGCACCGAGACCCAGAGCTCGAACCGGGCCGTGGTCACGGTGACCGTCGAATTCAAGGGTGACACCTACCAGGGCGAAGCCGTCGCCGCAGATCTGCTGCGCGCCCGCCTGGAAGCGGCTGCCAACGCCACCCTGCGAGCGATCGAAGCCACCGCGACCGGAGTCCAGCAGAATGGCGACCAGGCCCCCATGGTCGCGCTCGCCCTGGACGGCGTACGCGTCATCGAGGCCTTCGACCGCAAGTACGTCCTGACCGCCGTGCACGCCCTGGCCGGCCGCGACATCATCGCGCTGTCGGGCTCGTCGGTGGTCGACGACCGCATCGAAGCATCGGTTATCATGGCTACACTGCAGGCCACGGACCGTTGGGTCCGCGGCCGCATGGATTGAATACGAGGCGCCAGAAGGACTGGCGCCCATGTTTTACTTAGGAAAGGAGACCCCCCTCGGCCGGGATCTGAGCGAAGCGAAAGCGGAATAGCGGAGCATTGCGGCTGCACCTAGCGGATACGCACGCCGACACCGTTCCCTAAAGGAGGTGATCGATATGCTCAACGCTTTCGTTGATTTTTGCGCGCAGCTTGCCGCATCTGGCTGGCTGAGTTGGTGATCCGGACCGAGGGGGGCATCTTAACTATGGCCCCTCGAGCCATCACATGGTATGTCTGGGCCACAGTGGGGCTGGCCATTCTCTGCTTCGGCCTGATCGATTGGGA
Source organism: Gemmatimonadales bacterium (assembly GCA_007692605.1). GTDB lineage: Bacteria > Gemmatimonadota > Gemmatimonadetes > Longimicrobiales > Gaopeijiaceae > SLBA01. The sequence goes on along the minus strand of REBS01000112.1, from coordinate 25,939 downwards.
AGGGTTCGCGGCACTCCCGAAGAGCGCACGATGGGGTCTAATCGCCCTAACGTTCCTCGGAGTTGCGTCTGAGGCGTTCGCAGTGTCGCGTGAAGGGGGAGATTCCGCCAGTAGGGTATCCCTCACATTCCTTCCCCTTATTGCAGCCTGTTTACTGTTCGGCCAGGCTGGTGCAGTCCTTTTTATAGGGATAACCGAAGCCGTTACAGAAACCCTAATAAGGAGAAAAGACCGTCTTAAAGCTACGTTCAACGTCGCACAGTCTGTGGTGGCCGCAGCCCTTGCAGGTTGGGTATTCTATCTTCTTGGGGGCGAGGCTTTAGCGTTACATCTTGGGACGGATAATTTTGAGCCCCACGTCCATGCAGTTTTGGCGTTCGGGTTCGTGGCCCTCATAACCAACCACATTGCGGTCAGCGTAGCACTCGTACTAACGAGACCGACCGAACTTAAAGATGTGGTTCTCTCTTCGTTCTCCCGAATTGGGGGAACGGTACTATACGACATAGCAGTTCTGCCAGTAGCACTTCTGATAGCTTTCTTGTACTACCACCACCAATTAGGTGGATTATTCGTTTCGATATTGCCTTTGATCTTTATACGCCATGCCTACGGATCAAAATACCGAGTCGAGCTTGCCAACCGCGATCTGCTAGACGCCTTGGTGACTGCGATTGAAACAAGAGACCCATATACATCTGGGCATGCCCGAAGAGTGCAAGACCTCGCGGCTAGGATCGGCAAAGAGTTGCGATTGGGGCCACGACGCATGGAAGAATTGAAGGCGGCGGCCTTGTTGCACGACATCGGCAAGATCGAGGTAGTGTACGAAAACATACTAAAGAAACCATCTCAACTCACTCCGGAAGAGCACAAGATCATGCAGTCACATGTACATAGGGGGGTTGAGATACTAAAGTCCATGTCCTCATTGAACAATCGGGTCATTGACGCTGTGCGCCACCACCATGAGTTGTACGATGGCCGAGGATATCCGGACAATCTAAAGGGAAGTGATATACCATTATTCGGACGAATTATTAAACTGAGTGATGCTGTAGACGCCATGTTGTCAGATCGCCCATATCGGAGTGCGCTGAGTCTAGACGAGGTGAGGAAGGAAATTGAGCGCTGCAAGGGCTCCGATTTCGACCCAAAGCTCGCTGACATCGTAATTGAGACAAGGCTTCTGGAGGAACATCACAATCAGATAAGGCTGGAGCAATCAATTAAACCTGATACGAGGAAAGAGGTGTTCGTCGGCGACTAAGCCTCCTGGAGAATGCGCTCTATGCGCGTCTTGTAGTGGGGAAGGTTTAAAGTGTCTGCGATGTCCAGAGCTTTTGCCAGTTCAGCTTGCAGCAGGCATCCCGGGGCTTTTCGGATGGCAATGTCTGAGTGACGGATAAGAATGTCTATCCAATAAACCGGAAAGCGAGGACGAAATGCGGTGAGTGCCTGCGCGGAATATTGGAGAGCTTCCCTAAAACTGCCCCGTCGGGTAGCTAGGAGCATTCTGAGGCCGAAGACCATCGTTGGGTCAAAATACCACTCATTAGGGATCTCGAGTAAGTCAGAGTAATTGGACGCTGACCGGAGATCACCGGACTCCACGGCGCAGATCCCTCGTCCCGCAGTTATTTGGGTCCGAATTTCCGAATGGACCTGGTTGCCCAAGGCCGTTTCTGCATGATCGAAATATGCCTCCGCTGCCTTGAAAGAGCCCGCCCGTACCGCCGCCATGCCGCGATTGCACCAGTATATAGGAAGGGTGTCGGGTGTATCGAGTTGAATAACTACATCCTCAATGGAGGCGAAGCCTGTAAGTGCGGCATCGGCTTCTCCAATATCACTCAACCAAGCGCAACGGTTAAGGAGTGGGTGGAGACGGCGAAGTGGATCGGGAGAGGTCCTTGCGAGAGCCTCGCATTCTTGGAGGGCTTGCGCGCCTACAAGGGTATTGAGCTCTCCTCTTGCGATAAGAACCGCCACCTTACGTGACAACGCGTCAATGTGAATGTCCGGCCTTTGTGTCTTCCTTGCCAAGTCCACGCTCATCTCGGCGTACCTCAGGCCATCGTCTACGTCACCAAAATATGCTGATAGTGACAAGAGGCTAGCGACTCTCACTTTGGCAGCAGTGGGTAGAGGACTGGCCAATAGTAAGTGGGCCCGCGTGAGTATGTCGTGTGCCCAGCGAATGTTGCCCCAAGCCCGTTGATACCGTATGTCATAATAGAGCGCTTTAGCAGCGATGTTGAACCAGGAATTAGCCGTCGCCTCTCGGAAGACTGTCAGTAGTCGCTCGTGCGCCTCAGTTGGTGGCAACTGATCCAGCACGATCTCGGCTTCAGTCCTTCGGAGTTTGCAGTCCAACGCTCGGGCGAGATCGCCAGTGTCTCTATGGCGGCGCTCCGCGGATCGTAAGAGGGGAATGGCCGGCTCCATTCGCCTGCATCGGTGGAGTAACACCCCTAACTCTTTGGTTATGCTTGTGCGCGTCTCCGAATCAATCGCAAGTGGTAGTGCAAGTTCAAGCGAAGTGATCGCGTCATCAAATGCGCCGTTCTGCTGGGCGACCCGGGCTGCTTTCAAGCCGTATGCGCTGGCCTTTGCGTTGAGCCCAGACCGGGCAAAATGGCGAGCTAGGGTAGCTGCAGGGGTCGATCCGTGGGCTTCTAAGGCCCGCGCTAACCCTGTTTGCACGTGGATTCTGCCTGCCTGAGAAAGACCGGCAATTACTGTTCTTCGCACGAGTTCACTTTGTGGAGAGGCCGCGTTCTTAGAAATCCGGATCAGGCCATTCTTGAACAGTTCCTCGACGGCAGAGCGAAAATCGCCGTTCAAAACGACGCCAACTCTCTGCAGCACTTGAAGCGCGACCGGCTCCCCAGCGGAGCAGACGGTCTCGAGGAGGTGCCTCTCGTGGGGCTTCAGCTTTGAAAGCCGTTCGGAAAAGATCTTGTGAAAGACTGGTGGAAGTGGGGATGTGGCATCCACGGGTGGGCGCCGGATCTTTCGCCAATGCGATGCCGTTTCGACGAGATGAAGCGGATTGGATCCCGCAACGGCGGCAACCTCGGGGTGTTCGGAGTAGAGGTCCTTTCCTCGGAGAACCCACTTCACTGTATCAACTGCCGCAGCGTCCCCAAGCCCCTTCAGAAGAAGCTCCTCCGATTTTTCCAGCCGAGACAACCAGGAGACGGGGCGGTTGGGATCTAGCTGCCGCAAGCCTTGAATTGGTGTCCGAACCGCCAAGAGAAAGGAAAGTGGAGACTCATACCTAAATCGGAGTAGGGATGCGATCGCTTGGATCGTAGTAGTGTCTGCAAACTGGGCTCCGTCGAGCCAAACCAGGATCCGTCCGGATCGGCAGAGAGATGCGAGAAGCTTCCTCAAGCACTCAAGCAAAACCCTAGGGTTGCCGGGCCGGCCCGGCACGGGCGCTCCACATCCGCCATCAGAAAAGGGGTCTTTAATTCTCCGCATCTCGGACTGCCAAGGTTCTGGCATTTTACCTATGTGAACGTCGACCCACTGGTCGTCGAACGCATCGAGTAGCGGCGAAAGTGGAATATGCCGCTGCGCCTCGTGGCAAAGCCCCATGAGTACGCGTGCCCCATCTTTAGGCAAGTGACGGGCAAACTCGTGGCAGAGACGAGTCTTTCCTATTCCCATGGGTCCGGAAAGAATAACTAGGCTAGGTCCCGGATCAACCGGGTTGAGGAGAGCCTCTCTGAGCCAGCCCAACTCCGTCCTACGCCCCACGAAAGGGGGGGCACATCGCTTCATGCCGCTAGGGGCAGGGCCACCCAATGAAACCGGAGGGATCCGGCGGGCAACGAGATCTTTGATGCTAAGGAGTGCCTTTGTGTCGTCTACATTGCCGGTATCATTTACATAGCTACTGTAGCGCTCGTAAATCGCCTCAGCTTCAGTGTACCTATCCTGCATGGCCATGGCAATCATAATATGACGTATAGCATGCAGAGAGGGGCCATCTACTGCGATTAGGGTTTCAGCGGCTCGTTGCTGGCCGGACCAGTCTTGTTGAGATTTTTCCCCCTTGAGAACCGAAGAGCAACAATCACGAATGGCGGACAGTAGGCGGCTTTCGAGAGATTCAGCGTAAATAGCCCTCAACCTCTCGTGTTTCAGGGGTGCAGCTGACAGGAGCCCCTTTCGCACACTTGCCCAAGCAAGATCGGCTCGTTGATTCTGGAGGAATCCCCTAATCACCTCGAGGTCCGAACCTATAACTTGCCGATCCAAGCGAAGGGGGTCTCCTCCTTTGATCGCGGGGGAGTAGTGACCAAGGCGTAGCCGGGTCATGTAGAGCAGTTGGGAGAGACGTTGGGAAAGCTCAGAATCCGTCCCGCTCGACCATAAGCGATTCTTGACGCCCTCACGTGAGATGCCGTCATCGCCTTCTAGTGCAAGGACCGATAGGAAAAGAAGGCTCATTGGGCTAAGGCAGGGCGCGCTGGCCTCTTTCGCCTTGAGGAGAGGGCCCCCAAAGAGCTGTAAAATAAGGTCTGGGGCCTCAGAGGATCTTATGCACATCTGGTAGGGGTGGCCAAGGTGACAATATTTCACTTAGTGCTATTTGAGCGTCGGCTGAACGAACGGTGGCAACGGTCAATCTTGGAACTCCCTCGCCAGGAAGCAAATTGCGGTTCGCGCTTGCGCTCGTTCGATTACGATGCGGAAGTAACATGCGGCGAAGCCCCGTCACATCGCCCGTTTCCTGACTCTGGGGTGTTTGCTGCCTGTCCTCTCCCGAACCGCCTCGGGTGGTTGGGGCTTCGTTTTAGCCCGAGCGGGGGAGTCCAGGTCAGGAGGATCATGGCGCTCTGGGAATCCCCTTAACCAGATATCCAAACCTCCTTCGAGCCACTCTTGGTAGAGCCAGGCTTCGAGCACCCACTCCCAGCCAAGCCGTTTGCGCACAGCCGATGGACGTATACCGATCAGCCTCTGCATCTGGTTACTGAGGGTGAAGCCATCGGGGTACCCGAGCGAGGACGCAACGCGACACAGCGAGTCATGTCGATTTTGAAGTCGTATGCACGCCCGAAGCAGTCGGCAGAACTGCAGCCAGTGGGAGGGAACGGGAATTCCGCTCCTGCGGAAGCGCCGCCCCAGCGCCCTTCGCGATATATAGAGACCCCGGGAAAGCGCCGAAAGCGTGCGGAGCTCGGCGGAGAGCTCCACTGTGCGCCTTAAAATCTGCCGGTTCTCCTGCCTAAGCCTGAGCCCTCTCCACCAGAGATAATCAAGCACCTCGCCAGCCAGGTCCTCCGGTTCGGCCCGCAGGAGGAGCCTAAGCTCACCAACCTCGGGCCTAGGGTGGAAGGGAAGGACAGCCTGAGGCCGGGCATCCTCGAGTACCTTCAAGACCCGAGACCGTACTCTGGATACCGTTCCCGACTTGGGGAGCATGACGAGGAGTGGGATCCCGCCAGGCCGGCCCGCTATACGCTCCAAGTGACGCTCGTCGTGGCCCTTTTCAAGGATCCAGACCAGCGCAGCGCCCCCGCGGGTCTTCGGATCGTCGGGAAAATCCTCATCGGTGTCGATCGCCATCAACTCCTGATAGGGTGGGGCGAAGAGAGAGAAGGGGGACGCGGTACTTGACGTCATGGTGCACCTCCTAGATCGAATCGATAGAACTCCGTCGGGTGACTCCATTAATGACATCGCGCGCATCATCGCCGTATCATCGCCCGCATCCAGACGCCCACGGATCCCTCCACCGGTGTCTTGACATAAACATAATATGGTTTATGCTTTAACCGATAAGTCTTGTCGCGATGCGCACCCGGGCGCGCTCTGCCCTCCCACTCCGCGAGGCACCCCAATGCCGGCCTTGAATCCAGCCGCCGCCGTCGATGAGCGCCCCTCCACGGCCGCCGAGGACCCGGACGTCGCCGACTCCCCGGAGACCCCCGACCGCCCTCCCTCCGACGACCTGCTCCTGCGGGTCCCGCAGCAGCACCGCAGTCGCCGCACCCTCGAGAGCTTCATGGCGGCCGCCCGCCACCTGCTGGGTCAGGGGGGCGAGGCCGCCGTGACGGTCTCGGATGTCGCACGCCGCGCAAAGGTCTCGGTGGGCGCCTTCTACACGCGCTTCGAGGGGCGCGACGACCTGATCCGGTACCTGGGCGAGCGCTCCTTCGAAGAGGCCATCGAGGAGTGGGAGGCTGAGATCGACCGTGAAGACACCGGACTCGACCCGGCGCTCTCGCATCTGGCCGCCGCCTTTCTGGCCGAGCCCCTGCGCACCGTGGTCCGGCTCGACGGATACCAGGACCCCGCGCCGTCGCGGTTGCGGCGATTCGAGGACCGGGTGGCGCGCGACCTGCGCCTCTTCGATCCCTTCCCCTCGCCCCCTCGCGAAGACGACCTGCTCCGGGCGCTCTTCCTGGTGGGGGGGCTGCGCGAGCTGGCCCGGCGCGCCGAGCGGGACGAGGGCGAGACAGAGACCGCGGTCCCCGCCGACCCGGATCGCCTGGCCCGGATCGCCGCGTCGATGCTGACCGGTGCGATCACGTCCGAGGACCCCACCGATGCCGACCAGACGCCCCCGACCGACCCGGAGGGCCCGGGCGACGGCAAGGCGCAGGCGGCCGCCGAAGTGGACCCCTTCGACGTATGGGGGTAGGGCCCGTCATGGCATCCAACCCCAGCACTTCCGACCCCTTCGCTCCCGTCTCCGGACTGCTGTTCGATCTGGACGGGACCCTGATCGCGACCCGGCACCTGTACCTCGAGGCCTTCGCCGACGCCCTGGAGCCCCTGATCGGCCAGCGGCTCACCCACGACGAGATGATCGCCCGGCACCCCCGCTCCGAGGTCCGCTTTCTGAAGGAGCTGACGGCCGAGGCGGTGCTGGGCGGGGCCGACCGCGCCGGTACCGGCGACCCTGCTGTGGCGGCCGACCAGCACGCCGCTGCTGACCCGCCCCCGCCGCACGCCCGGCTCAAGGCCGCCCAGTCCGCCGTGCTCGACCGCTTCTTCGAATCCTATCGCCGCCGCCACCCCCGCGACTTCGAGGGGGTGTATCCGGGCGTGCGCTCCATGCTCGACCTGGGTCGCAGCCGGGGGCTTCCGGTGGGGCTGGTCACCGGAAAGAGCCGGCGTTCGTGGGACATCACCCGCCCCGCGGTCGACCTGGGCGAGTTCCACGCCCTGATCTTCGATGACGATGTGCCCGAGTCCAAGCCCGACCCGGCGGGCCTCCACCTGGCGCTCGAGGCGCTCGAGCTGCCTGCCGAACACGTCGTGTACATCGGCGACTCGGTGACCGACCTCGAGGCGGCGGTCCGGGCCGGCATCCGGCCGGTCGCCGTGCTCTGGTCGAAGCGGGCGCACGAGCGCGAGCCCTTTCGACAGGCGGCCCTGGCGCGCGGGGGACTCGCGCTTGCCACCCCGGGCGATCTGTCGGAGCTGCTCAGCGCGGGCTGAGCCCCGGGCAGTGCAGGAACTGCATCATGCCCAGCTCGAGCCCCGGCCCGGCCTCCGAGGTGAGCACCACGTGGCCCCCGTCCAGGATCGCGATCGCCTCCCCCTGCGGCTCTCTCAGCGGTCGCAGGTTGAGGCGCCCCTGCGGGGTCGGGGCGAGGGTGCCCTCCTCCGAAGGAGTGAAGAACTCGAGCGTCTCGTAGGTGCGGATCGCGACCCAGCGGCCATCCTCCGAGGCCGAGGCACCCGTGACCAGCCGCGGAAGGGAGGGTGGCCCGGGGGTGAGCGTCTGGATCCGGGTCACCCTCAGGGGGCGATCGGGGCTCGTGAGCGGGGGCACCCGGTAGATCTCGACGGGGTGGTTGCGGCCCTTGGTGATCAGGAAGAGGCGTTCGCCGGGGAGGAGGTAGACGGCCTCGATGTCGCGCGGGCCATCCGGCAGCTCCAGGGCGAAGCGTTCGGCGGGCGCCGATACGGAGTCGCCCGGACGGGGCTCGGGGATCCGGTAGATCGCGGGGTCGGTGCGCTGCTCCAGGTTGTCGCCGACGTCGGCGATGTACAGGCAGCGGGCGGTGTGACCGGGCTGGCCTGGGTCACCGGGGTCCCCTGCGCGACCTGTGCGGCCTGAAGGGCACGGGCCCGCCGAGAGCTCCTCCCAGTCGACGTTTTGGGCGCCTGTGACCCGGGTGATGCCCAGAAGCTCGCCCTGCCCGTCGATTGCGAACAGATCCGGCGGGTGGCCGGAGTCGTTGTGCGACCAGAAGAAGGGGGGCGTGCGGTCGTCGGAGGGGTCCGGGGGGACGTGCGCGGCCGGGTCCAGCGGGGCCGAGCGCGAGGGATCCCCCTGCACGATCCCCGAGCTTTCGGCGAGCTCCGGGGGGAGCGGGTGCGCAGGCGACGCCTCGACGCAGCCGAAGGGGGTGCCCATGAAGGGGAGGCCCGGCGCGGGTCCGGCGGTCAGGGGCACGCGGGCCTCGGTGTCGGGCCCCACGGCCCCCCCACCCAGCGGCCCGCAGGCGACCGCCGCCAGCAGGGACAGCCCCAGGGCCGGGCGAAGGGCGCGGGTCCCGATCAGGGGGTCTGCACCTGCGCGATCAGTTGCCGGAGGGCCTCCTGGAAGTTCTCGAGCGGGGGGGCGCCCTGCACCGACTGCCCCTGCACCAGGAAGGTGGGCGTGGCGTTGACCCCGATCTGCACCGCGACCCGGTTGTTCAGCAGGATGTTCTCGCGGACTTCGGTGCCGGCCCGGCAGGCGTCGAAGGCGTCCATGTCGAGTCCGATCTCGACGGCGAACTCACGGAAGATCGACGCGTCCTGCTCACGCTGGGACCACTGCCGCTGCCGCTCGTAGAGCACCGAGCGCATCGGCGAGAAGCGGTCCTGGTACGCCGCGCACTTGCCGGCCACTGCGGCTTCGTCGCCGTTGGGAAAGCCGCCGATGGTGATGGGAATGTACTTCCAGATCACATCGTCGGCCTCGACGAACTCCTCGCGCAGGGGGCCGTAGCTTTCGAGATGGAAGCGGGCGCAGTGGATGCACCCGAAGTCCGAAAACTCGACCACGTAGACCAGCGCCTCGGCCTCGTTGCCCTCGTTGAAGCCGAGGTCGGCCAGGTTCACCACCTCCGGCTCTTCGTCGGTGGTGAGGGTGTCGGCCGCGGGCGTCTCGGTCGCCTCGCCCGCCATCGCACCGGGCCCCTCGGAGCCTTCGGACCCATTGGCGCCGCAGCCCGGAAGCAGGAGGAGCACAAGGAGCGCGCTCCAGACGGCGGTCGGCAGAGAGCTTCGTGCAGCGGGCATGATCAGGTATCCAGTGGTTGAAGAATCAGAGCGTGAAGCTGCGGAAGAGACGCTTCTCTTCGTCTCCATCGAGGAATGCTTCGAGTTCAATATAGGGTTCCAGGCCGCTGCCCCGGAGCTTTTCGCGAAAAAGCTTGTCGAGCTGGAAGATCCCCGCCGAGTTGTTGATCTCGATCGCCACCCGCACCGGCTTCGACTGACCGGCATCGAGGCTGACGTGCTCGACCGCGGCCGCCGAGATCGAGTGAATGCTCACCGAGCCGGCCTCGAAGGGAATGCGGGAGCGCCCCTTGGCCATGTCGAGGGCGTCGGCGATCCGCACCACTCCGGCCTCGAGCGTGAGCGGGGTTCCTCCCGTGCGATGCCCGATGATGGCATGGAGGATCTCGGAGCGCAGGATCGAGACCTGGCGGGGATCCGCGTATACCGTGGGAAGGAGCTTCTCGAGCACCCCCTGCGCCAGGAAGAGCGAATAGGACTCGTGGTCGGCGCGGTGGATCGACATGCCCAGGTCATGGAAGAGCGCGGCCAGCGAGACCACCACTTCGGCGTCGTACTCGTCCATCCCGTAGTGCGTCACGACCGAGGGCCGGACGCCGCCCTCCATCAGGAGCCGCAGGAGCCGTACCGCCAGGTTCATCACGATCTTCACGTGGACCGGGCCGTGGTCGGTCATGCCGAGCCGTTCGATCGCGGTGACGTTCGAGGCGACCCACATTCCGTAGAGGTCGTCGTCGGCGTTCACCCACTCCAGCACCTTCTGGAGCTTCTCGTTGTGCCGATTGGGGACCCGCATCTGGACGCGGCGGGCGAAGCGCTCTTCGACGGTGCGGGCGTCGCCGTCGGGAATGCCGTCCTCTTCGGGAATCACGGTTTCATGCGAGGGCACGAGGCCTCCTCTGAAGGGCTGCTGCGGTGTCGAGGGGTCGGGGGTTCAAAGCTAAGGTGAGCGATTTCAAGGTGGAAGCCGCCGCCGGCTGCCACAGTGCATTCGATCCAGCCCGCGATCCCTCGCACGCTGTCTGGCCAAGCCAGTGGACCGGACAATCCTGGCGGTGCTCCGTTGAGACCTTCGACCCCGCAAGGGTCTCCTTGAGACCAGAAATGCCACAAGTCGCTGTGTAAGAAGGGCAAAACAGAACCATTCGCCCCGGAACGCAGGCTCCGCCGGCCAAAAGCCGGACGGCCGCGCGCTGTAAAAGGACTGACCGCACCCCCGGGTCCTTCCGGGCCCGAGAGCTCCTACTTGCTGGAAGCACATACACCGGTTCAGATTGGCTCTGTGAACTGTCGGGTGCGTGATGCGGCGGATACGCCGCGTGATCGATGCCCCCTCCCCGCGGAGACCGGCCCATGAAGTACGCCCCGGCAGCATCACGCCGCGCCCCTCTCTTCATCCTTGTCACGCTCCTGTCGTTCCTGGCTGCAGGCTGCGGCGCCGACGCAGGACCCTCCGGAGTGACGGTCATCCAGGAGCTCAGGGGAGACATCGTGGTCATGGTGTCGAGCGGGGAGCCCGAGCGGGTGCTAATCGAGACCGTCGAGGTGCTCTGGCAATCGGACGATTTCGAGGGACGGGGCACGAGAATGGTCCGCCTCGGCGATCGTCTGGTGATCGGCGATGGGCGGCGAATTCACGTGGTTTCCGTCCAGGACGGTGGGTCGCACACCTTCGGCCGGCAGGGGGATGGACCGGGGGAGTTCCAAGCGATTCACTCAATAGGCGGATTCGGAACCGATACGATATCGGCATATGACTTTCCTAAACGCACGCTGTCCCTCTTCTCGATGGAAGGTGAACTCCTCACAACGAACAGAGTGACGTTCCCTCCTCCGTTCTTCCAACCCCAGGGTAGCCGTTGGGGAGGTTCTCCACCCCTGGGGTTCGGGAGCGGCGTGCTGTGGGAGTGGGGTAGTTGGGCTGAAGGAGCCGACGTTTCGCAGAAGAGTCTCGTCTGGTATGATCCCGAGGCGGATACCGCGGCGGTTCTTGAGAGCTGGGATCTTGAAAAGCTGACCATGTCCCCCCGGGGATTCATGCTGAACCAGGACGTCTTCTCGTTCCTGGTCACGCATGCGGTCGCTTCCGACGGGTGGGTGGCGACGGGGTACCCAGCCGATTACTGCATTCGACTCTTCCGGGTCTTCGAGGAGGACGTTCGCACGGGGTGCCGGGAGCGCTCCCGGATCCCGGTCGAAGCGGGGTTCAGCACCCTTCCCCCTGACCTTCACCCTGCGCTCCAGGTGGACTGGGAGTGGCGGAACCCAGCGGACTCCCTGCCGCACTTCGACCGCCTCCTCTTCAGCGAGTCCGGCGACCTGTGGGTGCGTCTTTATCACGAGGAGTTCGCCCATGTCCACCCGCTGTTCTTTGATTTTTCTCCGGCGATTCGCGAGTGGGAGGTCCTCGACAGGGAGGCCGTCCTGATGCGTCACGTGACCCTTCCGGGCGCCTTCGACCTCTGGGTGATCGGCGACGGCGAGGGCTTCGGGTTTCTGACCCTCGATACCGGCGAGGTCGTGGTCGGCCGGGTCGATCTGACCGGATCTGCCGTGCCCACCCTGAATCAGACGGGGTCCACGGTCAATACAGGAGGGTGAACGGATGAAGACATGGCTTGCTCTGACGCTTGTCTTCATGATCGTTCCGGACGTTGCCTTCGCACAGGGATCCGAGCGGTACGAGGGTCCGATCATCGACATGCACCTGCACGCGCACACGGTGGCATCGTATGCGCTGGAGCCCATTCCGATGTGCACCGCCGCCGAGCCGGTGGTCTTTCTGGGTCTCGATCCCAGCATTCCCATGACGCTCGATCGGGTCAGCGCCCCCTGCGCCAACCCGATATGGTCGCCGGCCACTGACGAGGAGCTCCTGCGAGAGACGCTCGCCGCCATGGAGCGACACCAGATTGTACTCGCCGTGACCGCGGGACCGCTCGACGTGGTCACCCGGTGGCACGAGGCCGCGCCGGAGCGGATCGTCCCCGCCATCTCTTTTCTCACCGGTCGGGCCAGCGGGGCTCAGGCCGGCGGGGTGGACGGGCTTCGGAATCTCTTTCTGGAAGGGCGGATCGAACTCTTTGCGGAGGTCGGAGCGCAGTACGAGGGGCTGGCCCCAAGCGATCCCTCCCTCGATCCGTTCTACACGCTCGCGGAAGAGCTCGACATTCCGATCGGAATGCACCTGGGGGACGGCCCGCCCGGCGCGCCCTACAACCTCTATCCGAACTATCGAGCGTCCCTCGGCCGGCCCCTCCTGCTCGAAGAGGTGCTGATCCGCTACCCGAAGCTTCGAATCTACGTGATGCACGCCGGATGGCCGCTCATCGAGGAGATGATGGCGATCCTCTATTCGCATCCCCAGGTCTACGTAGACATTGCGGGAGAGAACTGGACCCATCCCCGCAAGGAATTCCATCGCTACCTGCAGCGCCTGGTCGAATCCGGGTTCGGGCAGCGTATCCTCTTCGGCACCGATCAGATGATCTGGCCGCAGGCCATCGAGGTGGCCATCGAGAGCATCCAGTCGGCGGATTTCCTGACGCTCGAGCAGAAGCAGGACATCTTCTACGGCAATGCCGCGAGGTTCCTGCGACTGAGCGAGGAGGAGATCGCCCGGCACCATGGGCGGGTGGCAGAGGGCGTGAAGTAGCTCATGGCCGTGAGCATGGGGACCCTCATGCGGATACAGGGTACTATTATAGTATCACTTACATCCCATGATCGACGACAAGTGCCCATATGTTACCACTGGAGTTGCGGAGTCCGAGCGAGATTGCGGACCTGCTGGCGCGCCGGGTACGGGCGCTCCGGTTGGAGCGTGGCTGGACCCAGCAGGAGATCGCTGACCGAAGTGGCATCTCCCTGGCCACGTACCGCCGGTTCGAGCAGAGCGGCCGAATTTCTCTGGAGCGCCTCCTGAAACTTGCCGTGATCCTGGACGCACAGGGCGACTTCGAGAATCTCTTCACTCTCCCTCCCGCTCGATCCCTGTCTGATCTGGAAAAGAAAGATCGTCCGACTCGAAAGCGAGGAAAGCGAAGCGATGCGTAAGCTTCAGGTCCGGCTTGACTGGGGCGACGAGCAGACCGTCGTGGGTACGCTCGCGGAACGAGACCGGCGCATCTACTTCGAGTACGCTCCGGCCTTCATGGACGCCCCCCTGCCGATCTCCCCGTTCAAACTGCCGGTGAAGCCCGGGCTGTTCGAACACAGAGATCGGGAGTTCGGTCAGGTCTTCGGGGTGTTCAACGATTCTCTGCCCGATGGCTGGGGCCTCCTGTTGATGGACCATGTCTTCAGGAAGCAGGGGTTGGCTCCAGCACGCGCCTCAATCCTGGACCGCCTTGCCTATATCGGCGAGCGGGGGATGGGAGCGCTTACGTATCATCCACCGACCGAGAACGCAGAGAATTCAAGTCCGATCGTGGATCTTCAGGAGCTGGCCCATCAGGCGGAACGTATCCTGGAGGGCAGTACAGAAGACCTGCTCCCATCCCTGCGCATCGCCGGAGGCTCTCCGGGAGGCGCGCGGCCCAAAGTGCTCATTGCCGTGCATGAGGATGGTCGAGCGATCGCCGGAACCTCTGATGTGCCCGCAGACTTTCGTCACTACCTCGTGAAGTTTCCCGGCGATGAAGACCTCCCCGAGATAGGCGCGGTCGAGGCGGCCTACGCACTCATGGCAAGAGAGGCCGGCCTGAAGATCCCCCACACCACCCTCTTTGAGACACGGGATGGCGGCCGCTACTTCGGGGCAGAACGGTTTGATCGCGACGGTAACGCACGGCTCCACATGCATACCCTCGGTGGACTTCTGCACGCCAGCCACCGGGTGCCCTCTCTGGAGTACGAGGGCTTCCTGAAGGCGACCCTCATCCTGACCAGGGATCAGCGGCAGGTCGACGAGGCCTTTCGACGCATGGCCTTCAACGTACTGGCCCACAACCGGGACGACCACGTCAAGAACTTCTCCTACCTGATGGATCGAAATGGGGAGTGGGAGCTCTCACCCGCGTACGACCTCGTGTTCTCGGAGGGCCCGACAGGCCAGCATACCATGGCCGTGGCTGGAGAAGCGGATCAGCCGCGAGAAGGAGAGATGATCCGTGTCGCACGGGACTGTGGTCTCGATGTCGGCAGGGCGAAGGAGATCATCGAGGAGGTTGGAAATGCGGTGGGGCAGTGGTCTCGGTTCGCGAAAGCCGCCGACGTATCAACCCGTACCTCACAGCGGATTGGCAGGGTCATCTCGGGGCGCAGTTCATTCGCGTGAGATCCACCCTGTACGGACGGTTCGACGGCTCGTGGAGTCACCGGGGGTTCCCTGGGCCGGGAGCCCGCGTCGCGTGTCAGGGCGCATCGAACCCCGGGAGCGGCGGCTTGCCGTCCTGGATCACCACCGTGCCCGAGATCTTGTCGTGCGTGGCTTGGCGGTTGGGGTCCCAGTAGACCTGGGCGAAGCCGAGGAGTCCGGTGGCGAAGCCGGCCGCGTAGCCTCCGTAACGCTCCAGGGCGTTCCACCAGGTGATCGCGCCCCGGTCCAGCCGCACCACCCTGAGCCCCAGGAGCTTTTTGCCGGGGGTCTGTCCACGCCACCAGACCAGGAAGACCGAGAAATAGAGGGCTCCCCAGCCGAATCCGAGCCCCAGGTCTTCGGCCAGGCTCGCGAGCATGACGCGGATGCCGGGGCCCTCCTCGGCCTCGCGTCGGGCCTCGGCCAGCGCCGCGCTCCTCTCGCGCACCTGGCTCTGCAGCGCGGCGCGACGCTCCGCTTCGGTGGTCAGCGCCCCCTCGAGGATCGCAATCGAATCCGCGAGCGACCGGAGCACCGGGTCGTCGGAGCGCGCCACGGTACCCTCGACCTCGTCAAGGTCCTCGCCGCCCTCCCCTGCGGCTGGGGCATCGGGCGCCCCGGGCTCCGCGGCGCCCTCGGCGTCGGGCACGCCGGCCTCGGTTCCCCCCGCGAGCGTTTCCGCGGAAACGTCGCCCTCGATCACTTCCCGCACCTCGGGAGACAGCTCCTCGAGTGAGCCGGCCCCCCAGATCTCGCTGAACACGTCGCGCATCTCACGGGCCAGGTACTCCTCGATCTCGGCCCGGGTGGGGTTCTCGCCGAGCTCCGCGATCCGCTCCGTGGCCCCGCTTCCCGCCCCCGCAGCGCCGCTCCCCGGAAAGACCACGGCACCGGGCGCTCCGGGGGTGAAGGCCGAGGGAGCCGACGGGGTCGAGCGGTTGGGACTGAAGGGGCCGGCGTACACGAAGACCAGGATCGTCACGAACAGGACAACCCCGCCCATGCACCCCACGGTCCCGCGAAAGGCGGTCGAGAGCGCCCCCTGCGTGGGGGTCGCGGCGCTCACCTTCTTCGACTTCATGGCCATGCGGAAGAAGAAGACCGCCACCAGGATCCCCAGGACCACCCCGCCCACCTGGTTGGCGATCAGCGCCACCAGGAGCAGGTCGATCAGGATCGCCAGGAGCCGCTTCGGGTGCGAGGCCAGGGGGATCCCGAGCAGGTCGGGAGACACCCGGAAGGCCGTCGAGGTGACCACATCCTTGGGGTCGACAGGGTCGACAGGGTCGATGCCCTCGCGCGCGACCTCGCGGTCGCTCAGGACCTCAGCCACCGGCCCAGGATCAGTCCGATCGCCACCCCGACCAGTACCGCGCCGACCACCGTCCCGTCGGTGAGCGGGACCCCGTCCGCCGACTGGGTGGCGGGGTGGCGCTGTAGCTCGGCGTCGCCCTCGATCTCGTCGCGCTGCGCCTCGAAGTCACACAGGGGGCAGCTCACGAGTTCGCTGTCGCGGGCGGTGCGGTTCGCGAACCCCAGCGGGCCTCCGCACGCCGGGCAGGTGGCCCCCACGGGCAGGGGGGTGATCGCGTCATAGAGGCGGCCCTTCGACATCTCGAGCCGCTCCGCGATCCCGTTGACGCTCTCGTCGGTGTCCCAGTAGAGCCGGTTCGCCTCGCGGGCTTCGGGGTCACCCCTGAACTGGGGCGGTCTGATCCCTTCCGGCATGCGGTCCTCCTTGCAGGTGCATTCTTGCAGGTGCATTCACAGTTCACCGGGCGCCGTCGATGGCGCTCCCGGATCCCTTGACCCCGATCGGGGGTCTGCTGAAGATAGCTGCCGCGGGTTCGAGCGGCGAGCGAGGCCCGGACCCGTTCGGCGCCCGGCATGGCCTCCCCGACCGGCGTGCCCTCCACACTACCCTACCAGAGAGACGATGGTGCAGATTCCCGCCCCGCACGGCCACCTCGAAGCCCTCCTCCGGGAGTCCGACGATCCCCCCCGGGGGCTGGCGGTGGTCTGTCATCCGCACCCGCTCCACGGCGGGACGATGCACAACAAGGCGGTCTACCGCACGGCTCAGGCCCTGAACGAAGCGGGCTTTCACACCCTGCGCTTCAACTTCCGGGGCGTCGGCGCCAGCACCGGATCCTACGGAGAGGGGATCGAGGAGATCGACGACGTGCGAGCGGCCATCGATTGGTTCACGGAGGCCTTTCCCGGGCTCCCGGTCCTCGTGGCCGGGTTCTCGTTCGGCTCGATGGTCGGGCTGCGGGCGGGCGTCGACGACGACCGGGTGACCGCGCTGCTGGGGCTGGGGATCCCGGTGGCCCTATACGAATTCGAGTTCCTGAACAGGGCGGGCAAGCCCGTGCACGTGATCCAGGGCGAGCGCGACGAATTTGGGGCGGGCCCCGAGGTGCAGGGGGTCATCGACGAGCTCGACGAGGGCATCACCCTGGAGCGGATTCCCGAAGCGGGGCACTTCTTTCACGATCACTTCGAGCAACTCAAGGAGGCCGTCCGGCGCTATGTTACGGACGGGGCGGCGGCCGACGTGTTCGCGGTCCCCGAGTCCGCCTGAGCGAGGAGAGCCATGAGGCAGCGAGAGCAGGTCCTGAACTCACTCGAGAAGGTCTTTCTCGAGGCCTTCCGCAAGGCCGAAGAGGCCGACGACGCCGAGGCGATGGAGCGACTGAACCTGGAGTACCAGCGCGACCAGCTTCGGCTCGAGGTGCTCCTCGACATCCGCGAGCTTCTGGACCCCGCCGATGACCCGCCGCCGCCGACCGAACGTGCGGCCTCGCTGATCGAACAGGCCGAAAAGCTGCGGCGGATCACCCGGCTGCGCTGAGTCGTACGGGCGACACGGTGTCGCCGACAGGTTGTCGCCGATACCCTCCGGTCGAGTTCGACCGCGAGGGGTTCACATGTAAACCACTGGAGGAGGATCGGGGGCTCGCGCTCCCGCACAGACGATGAAGATCTATACCAGAACCGGTGATCGTGGCGAGACGGCCCTCTTCGGGGGTGGCCGGGTGTCGAAGACCCACCACCGGGTCGAAGCCTACGGGACCGTCGACGAGGTCAACGCCGTGCTGGGGCGCGCGCTCCCGCGGATCGAAGACGCCGAGATCCGGGGGCGGCTGAGCCGGATCCAGCACGACCTGTTCGCGATCGGGGCCATCCTCGCGACCCCTTCACGGGGAGACGGATCGCGCCCCGCGCACGTCCCCCCCTTCCCCGAGGGCCGGGTGACCGAAATGGAGGACTGGATGGATGCGGCCTCCGAGGAGCTCCCGCCGCTCAAGAACTTCATCCTTCCCGGTGGCAGCGACGGATCGGCGGAGCTGCACCTGTGTCGCACGGTCTGTCGGCGGGCCGAGCGCAGGGTGGTGGCGCTGACCCACGAGGAGCCGGACACCGGCGAGGTGGTCAGCTACCTGAACCGTCTGTCCGACCTCTTCTTCGTCCTGGCGCGCCTCGAGAACCACCGCGCCGGCGGGGATGAGGTCGTGTGGGAGAAGGAGGAGGGATGATCCAGCGACGCTGGAGCCTGGCGCGTCCCGACGGGACCGAGATCGTGGCGGACGTCCGCCTGCCCGAGGGCGAGCCGCCCAGATCGGCGATCGTGGTGGCGCACGGATTCAAGGGCTTCAAGGACTGGGGCTTCTTTCCGCACCTCTCGGCGGCCCTCGTGGGCGACGGGCACGCGGTCGTCTCGATCAACTTTTCGCTGAACGGGATCGGGGCCGACCCGCTCGAGTTCACCGAGCTCGAGGATTTCGCCCGCAACACCCTCAGCCGCGAGCTCGATGAGCTGCTTGCCGTGGTCGAGGCCGTCTCGGGCGGCGAGGTGCTCTCGCCCCCGCCCCGTCGGATCGGGGTCTTCGGGCATTCGCGCGGTGGGGGGATCGCCGTGCTCGCGGCTCGCGAGAGCCCGCACGTCGATGCGCTGGTGAGCTGGGCGGCGGTCTCCGACTTCGACCGCTGGGACGAGGCCACGAAGGCCGAGTGGCGACGCACCGGGCGGATCCATGTGCTGAATGGCCGGACCGGACAGCAGATGCCCCTCGATCTGACCCTGCTCGAGGACTTCGAGGCGAACCGGGATCGCCTCGACGTGACCGCGGCGGCGGGGGAGCTGAGCGCCCCCTGGCTGATCGTGCACGGCAGCGACGACCCGGCGGTCTCGGTCGACGACGGTCGGGCGCTGGACGCCGCGGCCCCCCACGCGGAGCTGTGCCTGATCGAGGGCGCGGGCCACACCTTCGAGGTGGGCCATCCCTTCCAGGGGCCCTCCGAGGAGTACCGCACCGCGCTCGCGCGAACCCGCGCGCACTTCCGCGACGCCCTGCTTGGGTCCGACACCCCCGTCGGGTGAGACCGCTCGGGGGGGATCGGGGCGAGCGCATGGCGGACCGGGTCCGCCGCACGCTCCGGGGCGTCGGACTCACGACCGACGACGCCGGCCCGATCCTGCGCAGCCACGAGCACGCGATGCAGCGCCGGCGGGAGCTCCTCGACGACGACCACCACCCCGCCTTTCTGCACCCGGGGCGCACGATCCTGGTCGCGCTCGAAGATGCCGGGGTGCGCGACCCGACGTGGCTCGCGCTCGCGCCCCTCATGGACTCGGTGGCACCCGATCTCGCCCCGGACCCCGGGGAGTGGGCTGCGGCGCTCCAGGCGGTGCCCCCCCTCCCCCTCGAGCCCGGGGCCACCCTCGAGGAGCTGGTGCAGCTCGACGCCGAGCCCCTGCGGGTCGTGCTCTCCGAAGCGCTGGACCAGCTCCGGCACCTGCACCTGATCGACGACCCCGAACACCAGAGGGCCCTGACCCTGCGCGCCGAACAGCGGGTCCTGCCCCTGGCGGCCCGTGCCGGAGGGACGCTGGATCGACGCTTCCGCTGGTGGTGGCGGCGCGTGGGTCGCGGCTTCGTCGAGCGCGGGATGGAGTGATAGCCCGAGGTGGATCGGCAGCTTTCGATGGACCAGCACTGCTGAGCCTCAGGAAGCTGTGCGACGGGCCCTCGGCGTTGACACTACCACGGCATATATAGTAGCATGGGGCGAGCGGGCCCTGCGGCGGAGCCCCGGGACATCCCGCATCCCGTCATCAACGAAGAAAGTCCCCATGCCCGGAAGCGGACGACCGAACCCGTTGATCATCGGGACTACCCTGGGCCTGCCTGTGCCCTGTCCAACACGATCCATGTGGAGCAAGGCCGTGAAGCCCCTCCGGTCGCTTGCGATTGCGCTCTGTGCTTTCTTCCCGGCCTCCTGCGGTGAGCCGGGCATCGAGACGGAGAGGGGGGACCCCGATCGAGATTGGCAGGTCCTGTCAGCGGTCGATTCGATTTGGATCAACGAGGGCGAGGACGCCTACATCGGCGACCCCTTCAACATGGTTCTGGTCCAAGGTGCCAGGGGTGCGGGCTTCGAGGAGATCTGGGTCTCGGACATATTCTCGAAGTCTCTTCTGCACTTCGATGGAGACGGAGAGTTCGTCAAGCGAGTGGGGTCTCCGGGTCCAGGTCCTGAGGAGTTCAGCCAGCCCTATCTCATGTTCCGAACCGACGATGGTCAGGTTGCGGCGAACGATGCCCGACAGTATTCGCTGAAGTGGTTCGATGCCGAGACCGGTGCTCTGAATGCAACCCTGCGGTACGACATCGGAATGATCGGCCAGTCGGTGCCGGTCACCCGCGAGCGCGAGAGTGAGCCACCTCTATACGTCTTCCCCCTGCTCGACACCGAAACCCAGACCTCCCTCGCGGCCGTGGACCCGGAGAGGGGAACGATCGAGCGCTTCGGAGAACTCACCGAGCGTCACCGGGAGGCTCCGGCCCGCAATGCGATCTGGTTCACCGCCTTCTTCGGCGTCGGGGCGCTCGTCGAGCTCGAGTCCGAGACGGTTCTCACGGTCTTCGGCGGCGACGAGACGCTCCTGGTCCACGACCTGGAGGAGCGCACCTCCCGAGAACTGGGGGCCGTTCCGGTGCGCTTCCGCCGGGGCGTCGATGGTGACTGCGTGCTCCGGGGGCATCACGAGGACCTGAGCGACTGCGGGTCCCCGTTTGAAGCCTACTCATCGATGTGGGGCGCATGGGCACTGAATGATGGTCGGGTGGTGATCGCCCACCTGGACACCGTCGATGTCGGTGGCCCCGGAAGAACCCTTCTGCAAGCCCAGAGCTTCGTGACCATCCTCGACCCGAGCACGGACGAGGCGTGCGTCGATCTCGAGGTTCCGGTCGGAGAGGAGGTCCGGGCCATCTTCACCGTCCAGGACAACGATCTTTACGCACTCGACCGGAGGCTCCCGGGCACCCACACCGAGAGCTGGCTTCTTCGGTTCGAGCTTCCCGCCAGGGGCGATTGCCCGGCGGAGCATCGGGTCGAGGGTTGGCTGGCCGACGCAGACCCCTGAAGCGGATGGCCCCCTCGGTGCGCATCCTCCAATCAATCTACCGAAGTCTATCTCTCACAGCCGTGCCAAAGGTCCCACCGGAACCCGTGTCCTGTTACTGGGCGATGGTCGCACAACCTGTACGTGCGCGAAGGAACAGGGCACGGGCAGGGTCCTCGCGCTCACATGCCAAGGCGATCCGGTGGATCTCGGTGCCTCTGATGCCCAGCGTCCCGGCGCGATCCTCGCCGCATTGCGAGCGTCGCAGTCGCAGGTTACCGTCCCAAAGATACCGCAAGATTCGTATTTGTAGCCTCGTACCGTCTCTTCCCCCGGAAAGGAGACCCTCCCCATGCGCCCTCGATCCGCATGTCGGCTGCATGTCCTGAAGGTGCCCTCGCTCCTTGCGCTGGTTCTGGCCTTCGCCGCGTGCGCTGATGGGGCCGACCCCGATCCGACGGTCCGGGTCGACACGCTGGGCGGGATCGAGCACACCGTGGTCGAGGACCATCCGGAGCGAGGGGACGAGGGTCTCGAGTTCCTCTGGAGGGCGCCCGACGAGGCGACGGTCTTCGAGGGCACCGAGTGGTCCAACCCCACACGGATCGCCATGAGCGAGGACCACATCGCGGTCCTCGACGCGCAGGCCGCCCGCGTCCACCTGTTCACCCCGGACGGGCAGCGCAACGGGAGCTTCGGTCGATCGGGCGAGGGACCCGGCGAACTCTCGAACCCCACGGGGCTCGGGATCCACGGGGACTCGATCCTGGTCACGAGCATGATGGGCACGCCCGCGCTCCAGTGGTTCGGGCTCGACGGAAGCTACCGCGGGCACGCCGGAGGCGCGGGCGCCGGGGTCATCGCGGCGGCCCACTTTCTTCCCGGTACGGGGATCCTCCGCCAGGTCCTCGTCATGGGGGGTGGCGGGTCCGGGCCGAGCTGGGAGTATGTGGATCTGGACGACGAGCGGCACCCCGTGGAGCTTCCGGGCAATCACTCCATGCAGCCCCACGTCGCCGATGGGGGCGATGGGTGCTGGCGCCGGGGCACGGCCGGCCCGAACCTGGTCGAGGTCGACTGCAGCTTCCCCCTCGTCCGCCTCATCGACACGAGGGGAAGCGTGGTTCGCGAACACCGGATCGATCGCGCGCCCCAGCGCACTCCCGAGGACCGCATCGAGCAGGCCATCGACGGCGTGACGGGGAGCATCAGGGTATCGGGGGGAGGCGAAATTCCGCAGGCCATGCTGGACCAGCTCATGACCCAGCAGGAGGAGCGTCTTCGGCAGCAGTACGCATGGACCCCGGTGATCAGCATGGTCACGGGCTCGACGTCGGGATCCCGGATCGTCCTTCTGGAGCAGATTCCCGAGTCGTTGGGCGGGGGCCCCGCCACGCTCCACGTTCTCGACTCCGACGGCCGCTATCTGGCGCGGCATCGCCTCGACGACCGTGTCCGCTCGATCGCCGCCTCCGACACCCTGCTCGTGGTCATGGTCCAGGACGACGAAATCGGGCTCCGGCACCTCGAGGCGTACCGCCTCCCCTAGAGTTGCCGGACGGCCTTGCGAGTCCCAGGGGGTTCCGGCATAGTTAGGGCGTTCAAGGCCCGGATTTTCCGGTTTCCAACTGCCGTCTGAAGGACGATACATGACTTACATCATCACCGAGCCCTGCCTGGAGACCAAGGACGCGAGCTGCGTCGAGGTCTGTCCTGTGGATTGCATCTACGAGGGCGACGATCAGTACTATATCCATCCGGACGAGTGCATCGACTGCGGAGCGTGCGAGCCGGAGTGCCCGGTGCAGGCGATCTTCCCGGATACCGACGTACCGCCGGAGTGGACCAGCTACATCGAGAAGAACCGCGACTTCTTCTGAGTCCGGAGGGTTTCGCGACTCCACAGGAGGGCGCACGGGTGCCGCGCGGGTCGAGTGGACCCCGCGCGGCGGGTTCGTCGTGCGATGATCGGACTCAGAAGCCCTGGGTACGAAGACGTTCCAGGAACGAAGTCACGGTCTCGGACGGGTCGGGAAGCGACGGTCCCGTCGACTCCCTTCCCGAAGACGAAGCACCGGCCATCGCCCGGGCAGGAGCGCAGCGGCTCTGCCCCAGGCGAAAGGCGAGGGCACCGACCGCGAATGCGGCGGCGCCGAGGAGCGAGACGGACAGAGCAGGCTTCATCGGGACCTCCGGGCTGGGGAAGGAGCGCATGGCTCGTGCCCCGTTAATACAGCAAGTTCCGTTCCCTTTCCGGTGGAGAGCGGGTCCGTCCCGCCCGACCGGTCTCCTGTCCCTCCGACCCGGACCCTTCCCTCCATGACCCCTCCCGACTCCCCGGCGCCGATTGCGGGCTCCCCCCTTCAGAATTCCGAGTCCACCGTCACGGAGTTGACCCGGGCGCTCGTCTCCATCCCCTCGGTCAACCCGGACTTGGAAGTAGATGGCGACGCCGAGGGCCCCCTCGCCCGCTGGATCGAAGTCTGGCTGAATGCCTGGGATTTCGACGTTTCCGTGACCGAGCCGGTCGCGGGGCGCTTCAACCTGGTCGCCCGCATGGCGGCGACCGAGCCGGGCCCCCGGGTCGTCCTGAATGGGCACATGGACACGGTGGGGGTGTCCGGAATGGAGGTCGATCCCTTCGCGGCCGAAGTGCGCGACGACCGCATCTTCGGCAGGGGGAGCGCCGACATGAAGGGAGGGCTCGCCGCCGCCATGGTGGCGGCCCGCGAGCTGGCGCGTGTCGGGGGTCCACAGAGCGGAGAGCTCATCCTGGCCTTCACCGCCGACGAGGAGTATGCCTCGGTGGGCCTGAAGGCACTCCTCGACGGGGGCTTCACCGCCGATGAGGCGATCGTGCTCGAGCCGACGGGACTCGAGATCCAGCCCGCGAACAAGGGCTTCACCTGGCTCGAGCTCGAAGTGAAGGGGCGCGCCGCCCACGGCTCCCGCCCGGAACTCGGGCGCGACGCGATCCGCGACGCGGGCCGCATCCTGGCCGCCCTCGACCGCTACGAGCTGCGGCTCGCCGAGCGGGACCCGCACCCGCTCCTGGGGCGAGGCTCGATCCACGCGGGAACGATCCGCGGGGGGACTGCCCCGCCCGTCTATCCCGACCGGTGCGACCTGGTGCTCGAGGCCCGGATTCTTCCCGACGAGAGTCCCGAGCTGGCCTTCCGACGGTTCGAGGGGATCCTGGCCGAGATCGGGCGGGACCGACCCCTCGATGTGGAGCTTCGACAGGGCCTCACCCGACCCGGCGCCGAGATCCCGAGCGACCACCCGTTGGTGCAGGGGCTCGAGTCGGCCCTGCGCGCCGAGGGGATCACCCCCCGGCTCAGCGGCATGACCGCCTGGGTTGAGAGCGCCTGGTTCAACGAGGCGGGAATCCCGGCCCTCTGCTTCGGTCCAGGGTCTCTGGATCTGGCGCACACCGCTGTCGAGTCGGTGCCGATCGCCGAGCTCGAGAGCGCGGTCCGCGTGCTCACACGCTACCTGCAGACCGCCTTCGCCCGGGAGGACCGCTGACCCGCCCGAGCGCCGATCGGCTCCTGATCGACGCCGAGGTCTGGACCGGCATTCCCGGAGCTCCCCCGCGCGCCGGATGGGGAGTGGCGCTCGGCGGCGGGCGCATCCTGGCGGTGGGACCGAGCGAGGCGCTCATGAACCTGCGCGGCCCCCACACCTCGGTGCAGTCGCTTCGCGGCGCCGCCATGATTCCCGGCTTCGTCGACGCCCACCTTCACCTGCTTTCCGGCGGGCTCGACCTCTTCCGCCTGGAGTTGCGGGGGATCCGCTCCCCCGAAGACCTGGTGCAGCGGGTGGCGGACCGCGCCCGCCTGACCCCACCCGGGGAGTGGATCCTGGGCGGGGGCTGGGACGAGAACGCGTGGGGCGGCCCCATGCCGCACCGAAGCTGGCTCGATCGGGTCACGCCGCACCACCCGGTCTTCCTCCTGCGAACCGACCTGCATGCGGGGCTCGTCAACTCCGAGGCGCTCCGCCGGGCCGGGATCACGGCGTCGACCCCCGAGCCGGAGCTGGGAGCGATCGACCGGGATCCGGACACGCGCGAGCCCACGGGAATCCTGCGAGAGCGGGCCCTCGAGATCGTGGCCCGCACCCTGCCTGCCCCCTCGGCCGAGGATCGCGACGCCGCCCTGCAGGCCGCGGCCCGGCACGCCCTGGCGCACGGCGTCACGCAGGTCCACGACATGGGCGCCCTGCAGAGCGCCGACGAGAGCTGGGCCTCGCTCGAAGGGCTCCGAGCGCTCGAGCGCGAGGGGCGGCTCCCGCTGCGGGTGTATGCCCAGGTGCCCCTCGAAGAGCGGCACCGGCTGGCCCACATGATCGCCGACGAGGGGCATGGGGGCGAGCGCCTGCGGTGGGGTGGGGTGAAGGGGTTCGTGGATGGCTCCCTGGGCGCCTCGACCGCGTGGCTTCGGGAGCCCTACCGGCACGACCCGGCGCATGCGGGGGGCCCGATCACCGATCTCGAAGAGCTCAGAGGTGGCATCCTCGAGGCCGCCGCGCTCGGCCTGCAGCCGATCAACCACGCGATCGGGGATCGGGCGGTGGACTGGCTCCTGGAGGTGTACGCCGAGCTGCACCAGGGGAGCGCCGGGCAGCGCCAGATGAACGCCAGCCCGCACCAGCCGCCCCTCGGCCCGCACCTGAGGCCGCGCGTGGAGCACGCGCAGCACCTCTCGCCCCACGCGCTCGACGCACTCGGCCGCGCGCCGGTGTATCTTTCGATGCAGCCCGCCCACATGGTCGACGACGGGCCCTGGATCGAAGAGCGCATCGGTCCCGAGCGTATGAAGGGAGCCTATCCCTTCCGAACACTGCTCGACCGGGGGGCATCGGTGGCCTTCGGCTCGGACTGGACGGTCGCCCCCATCGATCCACGGGTGGCGATCGAGGCGGCGATCACCCGGAGGGATCGCGCAGGGGGGCGCCTCGGC
>REBS01000119.1 GCA_007692605.1 Gemmatimonadales bacterium | reverse complement strand
CTCGGACGAACGGGGGGTCACGGTCTGGGCCCGGCTGGCGTCGGTCCGGGGTGACGCCGACGGGCAGGGCGCCTGCATCGAGCTTAGCCAGGGCCAACTCGACCTCGCCCAGGCCGGGCTGGAGGAAGGGGACCCGTGGCTGCGAGCCGACGGGATGGCCCGGTCCGGGCAGGGTCGCACGAACCGGGTCCATCACACCTCCCCGGTGTACCTCGTCGACGAGGCCTCCCAGCCTGACGATCCTGAAGAAGGAGCCTCGGCCATCCTGGGGCCCGAGGGGGGTCAGGTCACACTCCTCGATTCGGACGGGGAGACCAGGGCTGTGCTGATCATCCCCGAGGGAGCCCTCCTCGAGGAAACGACCATCGGGATCTCTCCGGAGGCCGACCCCGAACTCGGTGACGGCAGTTTCGCGGTCCCGGGGACTTCGGTGTTCCTGTCGCCTTCGGGCCTTGAATTCGCGACGCCGGTTGCCCTCGTCCTCGTCTTCGACCCCGGCACGCTCCCCCTGGACACCGATCCCGACGAACTCGAGATCCATCGCCTGGACGCCGACGGGTCGACCACGCCGCAGCCCACCGTGATCGAAGTCGGCGAGAGCACGGCGACCGCCACGCTCTCGAGCTTCAGCGGATATGTCCTGCTCGACCCGCCCCCGTCGATCATCGACCAGGTTTCCCTCTGGAGTGGGGGCGCTTCACCTGATCCACGGGACTGGCACGACCCTGCCAACTGGGTGGGCACGGGTCGCGTACCGGACCAGTTCACACCCGCGCTCATCCTGGCGGATGTGGAGCACTTCCCCCGCATCACCTCGCCGGCTGATGTCGGGGATCTCACGATCCGGGAGGGAGCGAGCCTGGAGATGGTCGGCTCCGGGATCACCGTACACGGATCCATCATCTCCGAGGGCACCTTCACAAGCGATGGCGGGGCCACGGTGATTATGTTCGGAGAGGGGACTCGAGGTCTCAGGGGTAACGTTCCCAACCTCGGGATCAACGCGGAGCGCGTACTCCTCAGCGGTGACGTTGACGTGGAGGGGCGGCTACTACTGGCCGGAGCCGGCCCGTTAACCCTCGAGATCGGAGCACACGTGATGGAGATCAGCGGAGACCTGATCACCTTCGGCACCGATCCCGCGCGCCTCCTCATGACCGAGAGCATCGGCCGGGTGATCGTCCACGGCAATGCGAGCTTCAGCACCCCGTGGCCCGGTGATCCGCCCCTCCGTGCGGGCACTCTTGAACTCCGAGGGAATTTCGTTCAGACGACCTATCCCGACGCATTTCGGGCGGGTGGGAACCACCGGACTCTCTTCAGCGGAGGAGGTGGAATCCAGACTGTCATGTTCAACCATGTCAGCGGCACATCGCATTTCAGTCGCTTCGAGCTTGGCGACACGGAAGAAGTCATGCTCCTGAGTGACATCCACGCACAGAGCCTGTCGTGGGCGGACGAAGGCCTCGGGGCACGGCTGTCGGGGGGTGTGACCGTCGACGCCGAATCGGCGTTGCTCCGGGGGCCGATCACGGTCGACGAATTGAGGGTGGGCCGCTCGCTTCTCTGGATGGGAGAACCATACTTGGTCTCTCGCACCGTCTTCCGAGCGGCCACGGTCCTGCCCGACCTCCCGCAGAAGATGCAGACGATGCCTTACCAGGACGTGATCGTCGACGGGGGAGACGTCGAACTCGGGGACGAGTTCGTCACGGTCCAGGGGAACTTCAGGATACGAGATGGGCAGTTCCGCACCGGATCCGGAAATGTTCTGACCGTGAACAACCACTTCAGAACCGAGGGCGAGGGCCTCCTGCAGATGGTGTCCGGCGATCGGATCGTGGTCAACGGAGGTTTCGAACACCTGGGAAAGGCTCCGTCAGAAGGACACTCGGGCGGTACGCTCTGGGTAGCGGGTGATTTCAACTCTGGGCCCGGGGGACTCTTCGGTTCGCCTTCGCATACCACGGTGTTCTTCGGATCCGAAGCTCAGCGCCTGTTCGGTGGGGGAGTGCTCGGCAACATCGTGTCCATGAACTCGGAAGATGGTCTCCGGATCGAATCCACCGCACCACACGGGTTTGCGGAGGAGCCAACCCGCCTGATCGACATGATCGGGTACACCCGCATCGCCGACAACCGAAGGGTTTCGGTCGGCAACATCGTGTTCAGGGCAGGATCGCGCACGCACTCTGAGCCGGGAGCGCTTCTGAACTGCCACCTGGTCTGGGGCGACAAGGATGCGGTGATCACCTCCGACGCAAGCGAGGTCGGGTGCTATCGATTCGCCGGCGTCGGCGCAGAAGACGAGAGGCCGGAGTTGAGGACCTATACCCCTCCGACGCCGCTTCTGGCCACGATCACGTCTCCCCCGTCGGGCACTCGGATTGAGGAGGGGGAGTCGGTGACGTTCCAGGCCCGCGCCAGGATGGACGGCGCTGAGGTCGCCGCAACCTTTTCGTGGGCCAGCGGATTCGATGGGGATCTCGGGACCGGGGCCAGCCTGGTTGTAAACAGTCTCTCGGTGGGAGTCCACCTCATCTGGCTCATGGCCGAGACCCCCGATGGACTGGTGGCCCGGGATTGGATCACGGTTCAAGTGGTCGCACCCGAACAGGGCATGCCCGCGTCTGCCGTGACCACTGGACGAAATCACAGTTGCGCGCTGGACAGCGACGGAAGGGCATGGTGCTGGGGCGCGAATGGAGGCGGGGCAGTCGGTGACGGGACCACGGAAGAGCGGGGCACTCCCGTACCGGTCGCGTCGTCGGCTCGCTTCTCTGCCATCGACGCCGGATTCGCAACCACGTGCGCGGTCGCCTTGTCTGGGGAAGCGTTCTGCTGGGGTCGTGACGGTGGGACCCCGTCCACCTCGCCTCTCGCGGTGTCGACCGATGTTCGATTCGTCGAAGTCGCAGTCGGCGGCTTCCATGTCTGTGGAATTGCCACCGATGGTCGAATGTACTGTTGGGGGCGCTCG
Organism: Gemmatimonadales bacterium; assembly: GCA_007692605.1. Taxonomy (GTDB): domain Bacteria; phylum Gemmatimonadota; class Gemmatimonadetes; order Longimicrobiales; family Gaopeijiaceae; genus SLBA01. The sequence goes on along the minus strand of REBS01000119.1, from coordinate 286 downwards.
AACGAAGGACAACTCGGACTAGGGGAGGGCCAGGGATCGACCGTTCCTGCCCTCGTGTCAGAAGACCTGGTGTTCGTGGCCCTCGCTGTGGGAGACTTCCACAGCTGTGGCATAACCGCCGATGGGAACGCCCGATGCTGGGGATTGAACGACAGCGGCCAGGTTGGCGCGGGAATTTCTGATCACGCAGCCTGGACGCCCACGTTGGTCAGCGGGGAAGGTCGCTATGTGGACATCGCGACCGGCGAGCGGCATACGTGCGCCGTGACCGAAGACGGCCTCGGCT
>REBS01000003.1 GCA_007692605.1 Gemmatimonadales bacterium | reverse complement strand
CGCAGCGGCTCCCGGGAAAACGTCACGCTTGCGGGTGGCAGTTTTTCAGGCACTAGAAGGATTATCTACTCCCACATCATCCTAGCAGACCAGTACCTCGGACAATTCACCCGCGTCGCATACGCGCCTGTGAGCAGTGACGAGACGCCGAACGACTTCACCCGGACAGACGGCACGCAGGATCACTACGAGCACTTGGACCAAGCGCCCCACGACGGGGACGACGATTACCTCCGCTCCGATGCGTTCGGCACCGAAACGGCGCACAAGGCGGCGGTCAGCCTCGCCGGAAGGCAGGTGGTGGCCGTTCAGCCCGTCGCCATGGCCAGACTGGAAGAGCAGGGCGACGACGAGCTAGAGGTCGAGATCGGGTCGGGTTCCGAGTCGAGCGGCAGGGTGTCAATGGGTCCGGTGAACACGGTAGGCTACACGCTCCTGCGTGGCCCGATTCTGAGCGAGGATCCCGACACGTCCGAGCCGTGGACCCAGGCGGCTCTATCGGATGCGACGATCACGCTGGAGCACGTCGCGCCGGGGTCCTGACCGATGCCTGAGCCGGTACGCCTGACCGGAGCGGGGCTGGAGACAGTCCACGTCCCGGACGACTCCCCGAAGCCTACCCGGATCACCGGGGCGGGGCTGGAAATCGTCACGCGCATACCCGACCCCGAGCCGGTCCGGCTGACGGGCGCGGGCGTCGAGGTGGTCCACGTACCGGACTCGGACCCAAAGCCTGTCCGGCTGACGGGCGCGGGTCTGGAAATCGTCCACGTCCTGGACGAGTCGACGCCCACGCCTACCCCGACACCTACGCCGCCGAACCACACGGCGACGGTATCGGACAGCAACCCGGTCCAGTCGGACACGATCACCGGGACGCTGGCCCCGGCTCCAACGCCGACACCCACGCCGACCCCGACGCCCCCGAATCACACGGCGGTCGTCAGCGACACGAACCCGGTCCAGTCGGACACGGTGACCGGCGTTCTGGCTCCCGCGCCTACGCCGACCCCGACTCCAACACCCACCCCAACCCCGACACCTACGCCGCCGAACCACACGGCGACGGTGACGGATTCCAACCCGATCCAGAGCGACACGGTGACGGGGGTCCTGGCGCCAGAGGCTACGCCTACGCCTACGCCGACGCCGGATCCCAGCCCGACGCCGACTCCGGAGCCGAGCCCGACGCCCACGCCGCTGCCCACCCCGACCGAGACGCCGCTACCTGCGGTGCCTGCCGGTCTGGTGCTGGCCGTCTACGACGAGACGGGCGGCGAGTGGCTGAACCTGCCGGTCACCCCGGAAGGCTACCGGGAGATTTACGACCCGCTGGCGCAGGAAGCCGAGCGGGGCGTCCAGGGGCGGCTGTTGTCCGCCATCACCTCGGGGCGGGGCCACACGCTGGTCATCGAGATCGAGACCCCGCTGCTGCCGGTCGCAACGGTCCGCGAGTGGGAGGACAGGCTCGGTACCGGGCTCCACCTCGCGCTCGACGGTACGGTGATCGATGACGGACCAGTGCTCGCGGTGGCCGATCCGCCAGAGACGGTGTGGTCCGTGCGCCCGGGCTATGCTGCGCTCCGCGTGACATTCCGGGCGGATCCATGATTGTGCCCATCTTGCACACCACCCTACCACATTGTGGTAGCCTGCCCCATGTTGGGAGGTAGGAGGAACGGATGATGGAAGCCACACACGGGGTGCTCGACGGCATTTCTCGACTATGGGATGAGCACGTCGCCCTGATCGTAGCCGCCAAGACCCTGCCCAGGATTACATCGACGGGTAAAGCACTCGCTTTGATCTTCGCCGCCGTTGTGGCCGTGTTCTCCGCCGGTGGGGGCTTCGCGCTCTGGTGGACGACGAACCAGGGGCTCCCCTCCCGGCTGGGCGCCGTGGAAGAGCGCATCGACGCCATGCAGCACGACATCGTGGTCATCCATCAAGACACCTGCGTCCTCCGCGTCATGGTGACCGGCGAGGGTGACATCCTGCGGTGCTACAGGGAGGGAGGAGGCGAATGAGGGAGCGACTGCGGTTCCTCGGGTCCGGCGGCTGGGGCTTCATTCGCGCCATCGCCCGCCTACTCATGACCGACGCCGGTGATCGGCTGATCGCGGAAGTCCGGTCCACCGTCCGGCGGATCGACAATCACGACTGGCCCGGGACGAAGAAGCGGCAGGCCGCAGTGGCCGTGCTCCTCGGACGCCTGGGCCTCCCGGCATATCTGGTCAACTGCCTGATCGAGTTGGCGGTGGCCGAACTCAGAGACGAGGAGGAATGATGGCCGACCTGAAGAGCCAACCCACCGCCGCACCCACCCGGAAGGTGCTGTTTGGCGCCGTTGCCGGGATCCTGGTCTACCTGCTGACGTTCGCCTCGGGCCACGTCTGGGGCGCCGAGATCCCCGGCGAGATCGCAAGCGCCATCCCCGTGCTGGCGGCTCTGGCCACGTCCTACATCGTGCGGGACCGGGACGGGTGAGGAACGACCTGCTGTACCAGATCCGAGCGCTTGACCACGCACCCGACCGGATCGTCCTGCACTGGACCGGCGGCGGGCCGGAGCCGAACGAGACGGACCTGGGCGCCTACCACGCCCTGGTCGGCCAGTCCTGCCGCATATACGCCGGGGTGCCCATCGCGGCCAATATGCGCCGGATCCCGCCGCAGGCCTCGCGGAGCGAGTACGCGGCCCACACGCGGGGCCTCAACTCATGGTCAGTGGGCGTGGCGCTCTGCGGGATGATGGGGGCCAAGGAAGGTGGCCCCTACGGCCCGCATCCCATCACGGAAGAGCAGGCGTACACCGCCATCGGGCTGGTCGCCGCCATGGTCCGCACTGCCGGGCTCCCGGTCACCGCCGAGACGGTCCTGACCCATTGGGAGGTGCAGCGCGTCATGGGCGTCGCGCAGCCTGGCAAGTGGGACATCACCGTCCTGCCATGGATCACCGACCCGCCGCTCCAGCCCGACGAGGTGGGGTCATGGATCCGCCAGCACGTATCCGCCGCGATCATCTCGCCCACCGATTACCTGCCGGAAATCCGGCCACTGAGAGCCGACCCGCAGCGACCACACGGTACGCCGCCATGGCGTAAGCCGCTGGGGCCCGCAGAGTGACCTGACCCACAACCAGGAGGGGGACCGTGGCCGGAGGCCCGCTTTACTCGGACCGGGAAGTGTTTGTCTTGGCATACTCGGTGGCGCTGGCGGAGAGCGCCGAGCAGACCTACCTACGCTGGGCGAAGGCATTCCCGGAGGTACAGCGCAACC